>JARLGM010000006.1 GCA_031292755.1 Candidatus Sulfopaludibacter sp. | reverse complement strand
TCGCCGGACCCATTACGCCGGCGCTGCGCGTATCCACCACCGGCACGGATTCTGATTTCGTGGTGAAGCTGATCGATGTCTACCCCAACGATTACCCCGACCCCGACCCCAACCCGAAGGGCGTCTACATGGGCGGCTATCAGCAACTGGTGCGCGGCGAGCCATTCCGCGGCAAGTTTCGCAACAGCCTCTCCAAACCCGAGCCCTTCACGCCGGGCAAGGCGGAAAAGATCGAGTTCTGGATGCCCGACGTTTTGCACACGTTCCGCTCCGGCCACCGCATCATGGTGCAGATTCAAAGCTCGTGGTTCCCGCTGGTGGATCGCAATCCGCAGCAGTTCCTCGATATCCCCAACGCCAGGCCGTCCGACTTCAAGAAGGCCATGGAACGCGTATTTCGCGGAGGCGCGGAGGGGTCGCAGTTACGGGTGCTTGTGATGGAATAAGTGCGCCACCCATGCCGCTGCGGGGGCCAGCATCGCCGCGCCCAGGAAAGTGGCGAACGTGCGCGGATTCACGCCGAGGTCCAACGCCACGCCCGCCAGGTACCCGCTGGCCGAAATGCTGAGCATGCACAGGCCGAATTCCGCCGCGAAGACACGGCCTCGGAAACGATCCTCGGTATAAAACTGGAGCAGGGTGGTGGAGAAGACCCAGTTCAGAGAACCGCCGCTGTGCGCCAGCGCCACCCCCAGGGCGGCGCCCGCCAGCGAACCCGAGACGCCCAGCCACAGGTATCCGGCCGCCGCGCACAGAAAACCTATGGCGATGCCGGCCCGCAGGCGGGTCTGCCGTTCGCCCGCCCAGCGCACGGCAATCAACGGTCCCAGAAGCGCGCCAACGCCGCGAGCGCCCATCAGCAGGCTCATTCCGAGGATGGCGCCGCGGCGCGCGTCCAGTCCGGCCCGGTGCACCGGAAACACGCGCTCGGCCAGAACCGGCAGCAGCACCAGGTTGGCGCCCAGGATGCCGCCGCCCAGTTTGACGAACAGCGTCGCGAACCGGTTCCGGTCCGAGCGGATGTAGCGGAAACCCGCCGCGATCGGCGTGAAATCGAACAGGTCGTGGGCCCGCAGCGGCGGCAGACCCTCGGTATGCGGCTCGCTGAACCGCATCCGCCGGATCAACCACGCCGAGCCCAGAAAGGACAGCGCATTGAGAATGAAAACCGCATCCCGCCCGAGCAGCACCGCCACTACGCCGCCCAGCGAAGCACCCACCGCCAGGCAGAAAGACCATGTGACCGAAGAGAGCCCGTTGGCACACAGGATCTCGCCCGGCTCCACGATATTCGGAATGATGGCGCTGTGCGCCGGCTCGAAAAACGCCACGCCCACCGTCTCCAGAAACAGCAGCGGGTACACCAGCCACACCATACCCGGCGCGCGCACCAGCAGCATGCCCAGCACGACGAAGAACCGCGCCACGTCCGCGGCAATCATGATGCCCTTGCGGCTGAGGCGGTCGTTGATGGCGCCGGCCATGGGCGAGATGAAGGTCACCGGCAGCACCTGAAGCACCACGGCAAGGCCTACGGACGTGGCCCGGTTGTGGGTCAGTTCCAGCAGCAGGCTGTAGACCGCCAGCGAATAGAACCAGTCGCCCATTTCGCTGATCACCTGCGCCAGCCAAAGCAGCCGGAAGTTCCGGTTATGGCGCAGCAGTTTGAGATATGCGGCGAGCAAGCAGTTTCCTGTTACGTGTACAGGCCCATGCGGTCTTTGGTGAGCCGCACGGTGTCATTGGCGATGGGAGCCACCCGCTCCGCGCCTTCGCGCAGCACGCCCGCCAGGTAGCCGGGCTCGGAGACGATGCGCCGGTAGCGGTCCTGGAACGGCTCCAGGTGCGAGACCACCATCTCGGCCACCTGCTTCTTGAGGTCGCCGTAGCGCATGTCCGTGAACTGCCGCTTCATGGCGTCGTCGGTATCGCCGGAGAAGGCCTGGTAGATGGCCAGCAGGTTGCGCACGCCGGGACCGGCGGCGGCGAAATCCACCGCGGGATTGGAATCGGTGGTGGCGCGCATGATCGTCTTGCGGATCTTGGCCGGCGGATCGAGCAGCGCCACCGCGTGACCCGCGCCGGTGGCCGATTTGCTCATCTTCTGCTCGGGATCGTCCAGACCCATGATGCGCGCGCCGACGGCGGGCAAGCTGGTGCCGGGCACGACAAAGGTTTCGCCGTAGAGCGAATTGAAACGCTGGGCGATGTCGCGCGTCAGTTCCAGGTGCTGCGCCTGATCCTCGCCCACGGGAACGATTCCGGCCTGGTACAACAGGATGTCTGCGGCCATCAGGACGGGGTATTGCAGCAGGCCGTCGCCCACGGATTCCTGTTTGGCGGCCTTCATTTTGTACTGCGTCATGCGCTCCAGCCAGCCCACCGGAGTGACGCAGGTGAGCATCCATGCCAGTTCGGCGTGCGCGGGCACCGCCGATTGGACCATAATAGAGCAGGTCTTGGGATCGATCCCTGCCGCCAGATAGAGCGCGGCGATCTCCTCGATTTTGGCGCGCAGTTCCGTGGGTTCCTGGTATTGCGTAATGGCATGCAGATCGACGATGCAGAAGATGCACTCATAATCGTTCTGGATGCGCACCCAGTTCTTGAGTGCTCCCAGATAGTTGCCAATGTGCAGGTTTCCGGTTGGCTGCATGCCGGAAAAGACTCGTGTTTTCATGGTTAGGGAAAGAGGTAACTCCTATCGTACGCAATTTCGAAGTGACGGTGGAAAAGCTGGTCTATGGCGGCGACGGGCTGGCGCGCCAGGATGGGCGTGTCGTGCTGGCTCCGTACCTGTTGCCGGGCGAACGTGCCAGCGTGCAGGCGGAGCGCGAAAAGCCCGGCCTGGTGCGCGCCGCCACGCGGAACGTGATCGAGCCTTCCAACGTGCGCGTGCCCGCGCCGTGCCCGGTATTCGGCCGCTGCGGCGGTTGCCATTACCAGCACGCGCCTTACGATTATCAGGTGGAAGCCAAGTGCGCCATTCTGGTGGAAGAGTTGCGGCGCCTGGGCAAGATCGAGCCGCCGGAGGAAATCTCGGTGGTCAGCGGCGAGCCTTGGGGCTACCGCAATCGCGTGCAGTTGCAGGTGGAGCGTGGCCGCCTGGGATATCGCGAAGCGCGGTCGCACAAGCTGTGCGCCATTCGTTCCTGTCCCATCGCATCGCCCAAGATCAATGAGACCGTCGCGGCGTTGCTGGCGATGCTGGCCGATTCGCGCTGGCCGAATTTTGTGGAATCGCTCGAAATTTTCAGCGATGAACAGCAGGTACAGCTCAACGTGCTGGAGACGCGCCGTCCGGTCTCGCGCCGTTTCTTCGAGTGGTGCGCGGAGACGATTCCGGGGATGGTGCCAGGCGCGCTCGACTGGGAATCGCGTTTTCGCGTCAGCCGCAATTCCTTCTTCCAGGTGAATCGCTTCCTGGTGGATAAGCTGGTGGAGACAGCGCTCGATTTCGAAGGCGGCGGCGAGACGGCGCTCGATCTGTACGCCGGAGTCGGCCTGTTTTCGCTGGCGCTGGCGCGGCGCTTCGGCCAGGTGACCGCGGTGGATTCGGGTTCGGGCGCGGTGCGCGATCTGGAATTCAACGCGCAGCGCGCCGGGCTGGCCAATGTGCGCACGGAGAGGGACTCCACGGAGGCTTACCTGGAAAAGCTGGAAGCCGCGCCCGATTACGTGCTCCTCGATCCGCCCCGCGCGGGATTGGGCAAGGTGACGGTGCGGCGCCTCCTGGAGTTGAAGCCGCGCCGCATGACGATCGTAGCCTGCGATCCGGCGACGCTGGCACGCGACCTCGCCGCCCTCACCTCCGGCGGCTATCGCATGGAAAAGATGACGATGGTCGATCTTTTCCCGCAGACCTATCACATCGAGACGGTGGTGCAGTTGGCCATTACCGGTTGAATCAGGCCTGAAATGGTGGGATGCTGGGTGGCTGATGAGGTCGCTTGTCTTCTCACTCGGACTCGTTGTTTTGACTTCTTCAGGCATTGCCGGTCCTCAGACCGAACCGGCCGCGCCGGGATTTGATTTCCCGGACTTTTCTGCCGCGGCCGGACTGAAGTTGGCTGGAATCGCGATGCGATCCGGCAAAGCGATTTATCTGACGCCGGCGGTGCGTGGGGCCGTGGGCGCGGTCTGGTTCGCAGGGAAGCAGCCGGTCGCTGACGGATTCGAGACAACGTTCCGCTTCCGGCTCAGCGCTCAAGGCGGACTTGGCGGCGCGGATGGTTTTGCTTTTGTGCTGCAAGAATGCCGGTCCGTCTGCGGTGGCAGGGAAGGGTTCGGCGGGCGGATTCGCCATGGGCAACGGCAACGGCGATTCGTCCAGTCCCGGCATCCCTCGGAGTCTGGCCGTCTTCTTCGATACCTATCGCAATCGTGAGGCGGCAGATCCGTCGGATAACTACATCGCGATCTGCACCAATAGCGGGCTGAAGAATATGCGCTGGTCACCGCCGCGTCTCGGGTATACCAGCCGCCTGGCGGTCAACTTGAAGGACAACCAGGTTCATGTGGCCCGGGTCACTTACAGTTTTCCGAACCTGTCAGTCTACCTGGATGATCTGTCCACGCCCGTCCTCACGTCGCCGGTGGATCTCGCCATTGCCGCCGATCCTTACGGCGCCTCCTACCTCGGGTTCACGGCCTCCACCGGCAACGGCTGGCAGGCGCACCAGATACTTAGCTGGACTTTCTCCGCCGGCCGGAGTGCCAGCGCCGCCGCGAACATCGCGTCTGTGACTTCCGACATCACTTTTCTTCGGACGGCCTGTCTGCCGGATCGTACCTTCTGCACTCCCGAAAGCGCGCGCGTTGAGGAACGGGGGCCTGGCCGATTCCACCTGATACTCCCCGCTAATCTGAAGTGGGGTGCGCGCATTCCCAATCCGTCAGGCCAAGGAGTGGTTTTGAAGAACGTTCGAGGCAGCGTCTGTTGGAATCTGCAGGTCGAAGGCTCGGCGGCCTGCAACGGACCGGCAGGCTCCGAATCCATCGCGGGCGACGATTTCCTGGCCCCCGGCCGGCATGCAGGCTCGCTGATCACGGCAACCCAAGGCGGAGAGACGCGCTTTTCCGTGAACGGCCGCAACAGCGAGTTCAGCCGGCACGAAGGCTTATTCGAATTCGACGTCGAACTGCGACCATGATTCCTCGCGTGCCTTACCTGACCACGATGTTGACCAGTTTGTCAGGCACGGTGATCAACTTGACTACCTGTTTGCCGGCGAGGAAGGGCTGGATCTTTTCATCGGCGAGGGCGCGTCTTTCGAGTTCTTCTTTCGGTGTGCCGAAAGACGCGGAGATGCGAGTGCGGAGTTTGCCGTTCACCTGGACGACGATTTCTGCCTCCTCCTCTTTGGCGAGTTCGGGGTCGAAGGCCGGCCAGCTTTGGCGGAAGACGGGGCCTTCCTTGCCCAGTTCCTCCCAAATCTCCTGCGCCAGGTAAGGCGCGAAGGGCGCCAGCAACAGGGCCAGCTTTTCGTTCACCTCGGCCAGTAAGGCCGAACTGAGGTTTTCCTCTTCGGCGTACAGCACGTTGACCAGTTCCATCACGCTGGCGATGCAGGTGTTGAAGTGCCAGCGCGTCTCGAAGTCTTCGGTGATCTTCTTCAGGGTCTGATGGAGTTTGCGGAGCACCTTCTTGTCGCTGGCGCCGCTGCCACCGGAACCGGCCGTGCGCGTCACGAAGCGGAACACACGTCCCAGGAAGCGGTAGATGCCCTCGGCGCCTTCCCAGCGCCAGTCCACTTCCTTTTCGGGAGGGGCGGCGAAGAGCACGAAGAGGCGGGCGGTATCGGCGCCGAACTTTTCGGCCAGCATGTCTGCGCCCACCACGTTGCCTTTGGACTTAGACATCTTGGCGCCTTCGGCGATCACCATGCCTTGGGTGAACATGCGGCGCACCGGTTCGCTGTTGGAGATCAGGCCCAGGTCGCGCATCATCTTGGTGAAGAAGCGCGAATAGATCAGGTGCAGGATGGCGTGCTCCACGCCGCCGATGTACTGATCGATCTCGAACCAGTAGGCGATCTTCGCGGAATCGAACGGCGCGGCGGAGTTGTGCGGATCGCAATAGCGATAGAAATACCAGGAGGAATCGATGAACGTGTCCATGGTATCGGTCTCGCGCCGGGCTGCGCCGCCACACGTGGGACACGCGACGTTGACGAACTCCGGGACATTTTCGAGGGGCGAGCGTCCCGTGCCGGTGATCTCGATACGGTCGGGCAGCACCACCGGAAGCTGCGATTCCGGCACCGGCACCACGCCGCAGTTCGGGCAGTGAATCACCGGGATGGGCGTGCCCCAATAGCGCTGCCGCGAGATGCCCCAATCCTTGATGCGGAAGGTGACGGCCGCTTTGCCGAACCCGTGCTCTTCGGCGAAGGCGGCCATCTTCCTGCGCGCTTCTTCGGAGGTCAAGCCGGACCACGGGCCGGAGTTTTCGACCACGCCGTATTCTTCATACGGTTCGAGCATGCCCGGTTCCACAGCGAGTTCGCCATCCGCTGGCCGGACGACGGGCCGCACCGCGATGCCGTACTTGCGGCAGAATTCGAAATCGCGCGCATCGTGCGCCGGGACGGCCATGATGGCGCCCGTGCCGTACCCCATCAGCACGAAGTTGCCCACCCAGATGGGCACCTGCTCGCCGCTGTACGGATTGACGGCATAGTGCCCGGTGAAGAAGCCTTCCTTAAGCACATCGCCGGGACCCTGATTGGCACGGGCATCCACCATGGCCTTGGCCTGGGCCTTGCCGGCAGTATCCGGCAGTTGTTCGTTGAGCGAATGCTCCGGCGCCAGAATCACGCAGGTGGCGCCGTAGATGGTGTCCACGCGCGTGGTGAAAACGCGGATCGGCTGGCCGGTTTCCGCCAGTTTGAAATCGATTTCAGCGCCTTCGGAGCGGCCGATCCAGTTGCGCTGCATGGTGAGCACGCGTTCGGGCCAGCCACCTTCCAGACCGCGGATGTCGTCGAGCAACTGGTCGGCGTACGCGGTGATTTTGAGGAACCACTGTTCCAGCGCGCGCTGTTCCACGGGGGTGCTTTCGTGGCGCCAGCAGCAGCCTTCCACCACCTGTTCATTGGCCAGCACGGTAGCGCATGTCGGGCACCAGTTGACGAGCGCCTTTTTGCGGTAGGCCAGGCCGCGCTGGAGCATCTGGAGAAAAAACCACTGGTTCCAGCGATAGTATTCGGGCTCGCAGGTGGAGACTTCGCGATCCCAGTCGTAGCTGAAGGCGAAGCGGCGATGGGTCTTCTTCATGGCCGCGATGTTGCGCAGGGTCCAGTCGCGCGGCGGCGTGTCGTTGGCGATGGCGGCGTTCTCCGCCGGCAGGCCGAAGGCGTCCCAGCCCATGGGATGCAGCACGTTGAAGCCGCGCATCCACTTGTAGCGCGCCAGGGCGTCGCCGATGGAGTAGTTGCGGATGTGCCCGATGTGCAGGGTGCCGCTGGGGTAGGGCAGCATCTCCAGCACGTAGAATTTCGGTTTGGCGGAATTCTCCTCGGCTTGGTAGAACCCGGCGTTCTGCCAACGCTCGTGCCACTTCAATTCGATTTGGGTGTGGTCGTAGGGCTTTTCGGGCATAAGAGCTTCAAATGTTGGGCTTAAATTCTATCGTAGCAAGCCGCGGCAACCGCTGGTCCAGCGGAGCCGGCGGGGCCGAATTGGCGCCTGCACCATCCCGAGGAAACAGCACTCACAGGCATTGTGCGGTAGTGCCTGAAACAGGCACTACCACGTCGGAGTTTACGAAGCTCCCTTTGCCGGCATTGAGATTGAGGTTTTCAATCCGGCCTCGCCCTTATATCAGTTCCAGACCGACGTAGTCGTCATCCTCAACGCCACGCAGGCGGATTTCCCGGCCCGGACCGGAGATCGCATCAGGCGCATCTGGGACTCAATCGGGCAGCACTCACGCTCTTCGGCAACTTCGACCAGAAGCAGCCCCAGTCGTTGTACGCCGCGGTAGCGGAGATCAATGGACGCATCGCCGCGAGCGCGCGGGAGTGCAAGAATGTTCTCGTCAACGACGTGGAATCGGTGGCTTCCTGGATCGGCAGGCGGAATTGGTTCGACGCCCGGTACTGGGACATCGCCAAACAGTTCTGTGCCGCGGAGTACCTGCCAGCCGTGGCTGAAAACATCACGCGGATCGTTCTGGCGGCCCGTCGGCCGGGCCGTCAAGTGTGTGATCCTGCCTACGCCGGACCGGAATGCCATACTCACCGGCATCGCCCGTATCATGATCGGGTTCATGAAGAAGCTGCTGATAGCTGACAATCTGGCGGTTTTGATCGGCCCGGTTTTCGCTCGCGACGGAGTTTCCGGCGGCCTGGCCAGCCTCATGGCGGTTTACCTATTCCCTCTCCAGTTGTACGCGGATCTTTCCGGCTTGACCGATATCGCCATCGGGGCGGCCCTGCTGTTTGGCATCCAGTCTCCCGAGAACTTCGACTCACCGTTTGCCGGAAGGAGCATCAGCGATTTCTGGCGGCGCTGGCACATGAGTCTGACGACCTGGCTGAGAGATTACGTTTTCACGCCACTCCGCATGGCCATGCGGAATTGGGGAAACCTGGGTCTGGCTCTGAGCTTGACGGTGAATATGGTGCTGATCGGACTGTGGCATCGTTTGTCCGCGGCATTCCTGGTGTTTGGCCTCACGCATTCCGTATCTGGTTATTGACGCGCTGTCTCTTCAACGGCGGAAGCGTTATTACAAGACCCACCTCCTATCTGGCGCCGATGCAGAGGATGGTAGTGGATCACGTGGAGCGGATTCCGCCGGAGAACAGATTACCCTCTCACGCCTACTTCGTCGAGATGTGCCAGCAGGTCGGCCGGGTCCTGATACACGCGGTAAGCGCCGGCGCGTTCCAATTCCTCTTCGCCATATCCGCCGGAGAGCAGGCCCACGCTCAGAGCGCGGGCGCGGCGGGCCGCCAGCAGGTCCCAGATGCTGTCTCCGACCACCACGGAGTGCTCGATGAGAATGCCCAGTCGCTCCGCCGCGGCCAGGAAGAGGTCGGGATCCGGCTTGGCGCGCGCCACCATGTCGCGAGTGATCAGGGGGACTTCCGGTCCCACGCCCAATATTTGAACGGATGGGCCGGCGCTCTCCATCTTTCCGCTGGTGGCGATGGCGTACGGCACACCGGCTTTCGCCAGGTAGGCCAGCAGTTCCACCGCGCCGGGCAGGGGACGAACCTGGCCGGAATAACGGCGGAAGGCCACGGCGTGGAGGTACTGCATACGCTCCACCTGCTCGGCGGAGAGGTCCTGCCGGGTTTCGCGCGCCAGGGCACTCACAAACAGGCTGCCGCTCATTCCGATGCGCCGGTGGATGCGCCACACCGAGAGCGGCATGCCGGCTTCCTCCAGCGCATCGCGCCATGCCAGAACGTGTTGATAGACGCTGTCCACCAGGGTGCCGTCCAGATCGAACAAAAATGCGTGAGTGGCCGAAAGGCTTGGCATCAGGACCTCATCTCATATTCGCATTGGCAGTCAACCCATTCCGAAAACAGCTACTTATACTTTTGTTCCGGCCATTCCCAGTAAGCTCCCGCTAGAGTCACCGCGTGGCCGCGTCGCGGATGACGTCCGGATGGAAGCATCCAGGGCTCGCTCCGCTTGAAGGCCGGCCACTCCGCTCATTTCGATTTCGGCTGAAACGAAGGTAGCGCGTCTTCCCATTGGTTGTCAGTCAACTGCCGGACTCCACTCCCGTCGCCATGCATCGCGAACAGTTCGCCGTAAGGCTGCGGCCCGCTATAGCCGACCAGGGCCTCGTCCTTCCACCCCAGGCGGGAACTGCTGAAGACGATCCACTCCCCGTCCGGGGACCATATTCCGTGCGCGTCGTTGCCGCCCGTCTCTGTCAGCCGCCGCACGCCGGAGCCGTCTGGCCTGATTGTATAGATCTCGAAATCTCCGTCGCGAAAGCTCGTGAAATCGATCAGATCTCCTCTCGGCGACCAGGCGGGAAAGTTGTCGTACTCAGTTGTCAGTTTGACTACCTTGCGATCCTCCAGGCTCACAATTCGTAAGCCCTGTTCCGTCCCCGCGACCCGGTACACCAGCCGTTTTCCATCCGGCGACCAACTCGGAAAACCCGCATTTCCCGGCCCCTCGGTCAGCTTCCGGAACCCCGTGCCCTCCGCATTCACCATGGCCAGGACTGCCGGCTTGTCGTGGCCGGTAAAGTAGGAGCCGGCCCCGAATGCGATCGCTTTCCCGTCCGGCGACCAGGACGGAAATGTTACTTGACCGACCTTGCTATCGTAAATCGTCCGGCCGTTCTCGCCCTTCGCATCGAACATCCGGAGTTCGGTGCCCACGGCCACAACGAAACGGTCTCCGGCCGGAGCCCACGCGGGAAAATTGCGGGTGCGATACAGGGAAAACTGGGGGTCGCGACTGAAAACCGCGAGCATTGGGGGCGGCTCACCGTCAATCTCCTTCTGGTACACCACCGTTTTTCCGTCCGGCGACCACGACGGATTCTGCATGGCCCCATGCGCGCCAGCTTTGCCGGACACGAAAGCCAGCCCTTTGGCATCGCCGAACTTCCGCAGAAACCCGACTTCGCCATCCGGCAGCCACTGTGGCGCGACTTTCAATCCGGGTCCTGAAGTAAGTTCGTGGACAGCGCCAGACTCCACATCCAACGACACGATTTGCGATACCGCCGGACGGTTACGCCCAAACCGCCCGGGATAGACGTCTTGCGGCGTCGACCGGTAAAACACGATTCGCCGTCCATCGGGACTCCATCGCGGCGACCCGGCGTAGCCGCCCAGTCCGGTCAGGCGCCGTAGCGAACCGCCGTCGGCTCGAACGATGTACAGCGCGGTCGATTGTATTAACTCCCACCCGCCGTCCCACCGGGCGCGCGTGGTGTCGCGATCGGAAGTAAACGCGATCCACTTCCCGTCCGGCGACCAACTCGGCCGAAAGCTACCCGCATTCGTCTTTACGATCGGCGTGGCGCGCCAGCGCTGGCTCGACAGATCCTGCAACCACAGGTTGGCAAAGCCGCCTTCCCGGGTGGACACAAACACGAGCGTCGATCCATCCGGTGACAGTGCCGCCTGATCGTCAAAAGCGGGATCGCCGGTGAGCCGTTCCAGTACGCTGCCGTCGGGATGTACGCGGTATATGTCCGCCGATCTGCCGCGCTCGGAGGTGAACACAATCCATTTTCCGTCCGCGGAGAACGACGGGTTATAGTCGAGGCTGTCCGCCGGCAGAAGCGCACGCTCGTGGCTGCCGTCAGCATTGGCGAGGAACAGGCCGACGCGCGCCGGCCCGACACGCGAAAACAGCAGGCGGGCAGGTTCACCGGCAGTAACCGGCTCCAGGCTCAGGAGGCAGAGCAGAAGTAGGATTCTCATGGCTGCGAAAGTTTACCACAGCCCTCGGCCGCCGGACCGCGATCACCCGAGAAGCGACGCCGCGTCCGGGTCAAGGAACAAGGTCGCGGCGGGATGACGGCGCAGCGCCGAAGCGGGGCAACGTTCGGTGATGGGGCCCTCCAGCGCCGCGCGCACGGCCGCGGACTTCCGCTGGCCATTGACGAAGACCAGCGCCCGGGGGACGCGCAGGAAAAATGGGACGGTGAGAGAGAGCGCCTGCCTGGGAACATCTTCGAGACGCGCGAACGCTCCGTCGTGGACCTGCTGCAGCCGGCAGACATCGTCGAGTTCAACCGGGCGGACGTCGCGCGGCTCGTCGAAGCGGCAGACGGGCGGGTCGATGAACGCGAGATGCCCGTTCTCTCCGATCCCCATGATCACCAGGCATGGCCCCGCGGCGCGCAGGTATGCCGCATAACGTTCGCATTCGGCATCCAGGGCGGCGGCCTCGGCGTTCAGGCCGTGAAACGCCGCGACCGGTACGTGGTCGAAGAGCCGCTCCTGAAGAAATCGCCGGAAGGAGGCCGGGTGCGCCGGACTCATGCCGGCGTATTCATCCATGTGGAATGCGGTGACGCGGGGCCAATCGATGGCATGCGTCCGCAGAGCGGCCAGGAAAGGGTCCTGCGAAACGGCGGAGGCGAACACAACGGCGGCCTTGCCTTCGCGGCGAATCTGCTCGCCGATCGCAGCGGCGGCGATTGCAGCGCCGGCCGCTCCGGCCTGGTCGCGGCCGGAGTAAATCTTCACTTCCAACTGAGAGGCACGAATCAGCATAAGTCAGCTCAGCCAGCCGTCCAGGCGGCTGGTCACGAAATCGTCGTCGGCGAGTTGCGGGTACGCGGAGGTGACGCGGTCGATCTGTTCGATTTGGCCGGGCGAAAGATCCTCGGCTGGATCGAGGCACCAACGGCCCTCCAGGAGTCCCTGGCGGCGCAGAATCTCGTGCAGGCCCGCGATACACCCGGCAAAGCCATGGCGGACGTCGAAGAGGGCCGCATTGGCATCGGTGAGGGCTGCGGATTGGGCCAGGATTTCGGCCGCGCCCGCGCCGTTGGCCTGGCGGCAGCGGTGAATCCGGTCGAGCATTTCCACCGCGCGGCGGGTCCAGACGGCCCACTGTCCCAGAAGGCCGCCGCGGAAGTTCAGGGTACCGCCACAGAGACGGAAATCCGACAGGAGATCGGGAATAATGTTGTCGTCGTTGCCGGTGTACAGTGCGATCCGGTCCGCACGGCCGCTGTCCAGGACGCCGCGTAGAACGTCCAGGGTCTGGTAGCGGTTGAAGGGCGCGACCTTGATGGCGGCGACGGCTTCGATGGCGCAAAATGCACGCCAGAACTCATAGGAGAGCGGGCGGCCGCCCACCGAGGGCTGCAAATAAAAACCGCACAACGGAATGATGCGCGCCACGGCGCGGCAGTGGTCGAGCAATTCGGCATCGGGCGCGGCGGGCAGGGCGGCAAGGCTGAGCAGGCCCAGGTCGTACCCGGCGCCGCGCGCGAATTCCGCTTCCGCCGCGGCCTGCGGGGTCCGGCCGCAGATTCCGGCCACCTTCACCAGGCGCTTTCCGGAGCGGCGCTCGAACTCCGAGGCGGCTTGCGCGGCCAGGCCAAGGACGGGCTGGAAGAGGCCGATTTGTGGATTTCGGATGGCGAATTGGGTGGTGTGCACTCCCACCGCGATACCGCCCGCGCCGGCGTCGCAATAGTAACGGGTGAGGGCCACCTGCCGGCGCTCGTCGAGCTTGCGCTGCGCGTTCAGAGCCAGGGGGTGGGCCGGAATGACCACTCCGCTGCGTAGGGCTTGTTGAACCGCCGCATCCATCGAGTCTAAAACCTCCCGTCCGATACTTCGAAGTGAGTGGGCTTATCGATGGATGCGCCGCCGTTCTCGATCCAGCCGGCCGCCATTTCCAGCAAGGCCGCCGCGGGGACCTCCGGCGGTCCCAGCAACCGGCGGCAGGCGGACGAGTCGCTCAGCAACGCGGTTGCGCCTTCGGCGCCTTGGAATTTGCACGTGCGGCCGAAGCGTTGCGCGAACCAGTTCGCCGTGTCGCGCACCAGGAGCGTTTCCGCACCGGTCACATTCAGGACGCGCGGCGGGGACGCACAGTGTTCCAGCGAGCGCAGCGCGTAGGAATTGGCGTCGCGCTGCCAGATTACATTGAACGCGGGAACCGCCAGTTCCACCGGCAATCCGGCATACACCTTGCGCGCAATATCCATGATGACACCGTAGCGCAGGTCCACGGCATAGTTGAGCCGGAAGAAGAGACACTCGAAGCCGCGGTGCCGCGAGTAGTACTCGAAGACGCGCTCGCGCCCCAGGCAGGATTGCGCATATTCTCCGACAGGCGCCGGGGCGTCCGACTCCACGCAGCCGCCTCGCGACACCTCCCGGAAGGGGTACACATTGCCGGTGGAGAAGACCACCATGCGGCTGTGCGCAAACTTCCCGGCAACAATTGCGGGGACCAGCGTGTTCATCGCCCAGGTAAGCTCGGGACTCCCGGTGGAACCGAACTTCCGGCCCGCGAGGTAGAGCACATTGGGACACTCCGGCAGTTTCGCGACCTGTTCAGGCTGTAACAGATCGCAGGCAATGGCTTCGATGCCCGGTTCCGCCGCCACATGGCGTGACACCGCCAGGATCCGCCGCGGTGGGCCCGCCTCGACCGCGGCCTGCCGGCAAAGACGGGCCAGGGAGGGCCCCATCTTGCCGCCGGCGCCCAAAATGAGGATATCGCCGTCCAACCTTCGCATGAAGGCAATGTCCGCCTCGCTGGGGCGGGATAGCGCCCGTTCCAGATCGGCCAGGTTCCGGATGCCGCCTTCGATCATCACCTTCATCGTATGCTGCCGAAGCGGCCGTTCGCAGTTCGTTTTCTTCGGACGCCAAGGCTTGCCAAAGTGCGCCACCCCCGGGATGGCGCGCCTTTGCGCCGCACCTTTTCGACGAATGCGCGTTTCCTGGATAGACGGACAAAACCATAAGGAGCAAGTCATGAAAAAGATCATCACGAAATCAGGAATTTTGATCGCGGCCGGCCTCGCAATCTGTGCCACGGCGGCTGCCGCCCCTCCCACCGCCACTCTCATGCGAATCGACATTCCGTTCTCGTTCCTCGCGGGTGAGAAGAGTATGCCCGCGGGAATCTACTGGGTGAGGCTCGACGCGCGTTCGCACACGCTGGATCTGACGGCAGCGAATGAAGGCGCAAGCCGCAGATTGCTGGTCACCGACGGCCACGCGACGCGGAAGGAATCGGTTGCCAGCCGCGGCGTGCTGTCATTCCGGCGTTACGGCTCGACCCTGGTGCTGAAGGGTGTGTACGCACCCGGCGCCATGGAGAGCCACAACCTTCCGCCTTCCAAAGCCGAGATCGAACTGGCAAAAGCAACGGTTCCGGCGACCACCGGCGAAGCCACGGTGGATCTGCCGTACCGGTGATGCCGGCTTGCGGAATGGCGCGCCGGTTCGCCGGTCAGGGAAGGCTCTGGAGTAATTGCTGGAAGCGGGGTTGACCCCTCAAGGCATCGAGATTACTGTCATGCAGGTACCAGCCTTTTTGGGTCAACCCGTTTCCGGCGGCCTTCTCCATGCAATCCAGGGCCGGTTCCACCAGTCCGAGCATGGAGAAGATGCAGCCCACGTTATACAGCAGGACGGGGTCTTCGGGCTGGAGGGCGAGTGCCTGCCCGGCAGCTCTGTGGGCGCGCTCCGGTTCGCCGAGTGCGGCCAGCCCGTTCGCAGCCATGTATAGGGCGCGAGCATCGTCGGGATTCATCTTGAGGTGCTGGCTGGCGAGTTCGATGCCACGCCTGCGGGCGGATACCGCGTTGGCGGGGCGGCCCACATCGTCGTAGATCTGAGCCATAAGCAGCCGTGACTGAAAATCGAGTGGATTGGTCCGGATGGCTTGCTCGTAGAGTGTTAAAGCCTTCTCCCGTTCTCCCAGCGCAAAGCAATGACGGGCATAGAAGTAATACGCTTCGAAGAGGCCGGAATCCAGGCGGATGGCCGTTTCAAAGGCGATCGCGGCTTCTTCGTTGCGGCCTTGCAGCGAGAGGGAAAAGCCGCGCGATGCCTGCGCTTGCGCCAGGCCGGGGTCCATCTCCACCGCTTTGCTGCTGGCCCAGTCAGCCTGTTCCCGCAGGATTTCGGCTGGGCTGGAGTAAAAGTAAAGGTAAGACCAGCAGTCCGCTAGTCCCGCGTAGGCCTGGGCATAGTTCGGGTCGATCTGCATGGCCTGCAAAAACAGTTTCAGCGCGAACTCGATGGCCTGCGGGCTGTACCGGTAGTAGAAGCTGCGGCCGCGGAGATAGCAATCATAGGCGCCGAGGTCGCGGGTGAACGGTCTCCGGAGTGCGTCCGCCTCGTTCGGAGTGAGGGTGACCTGGAGCGCGTGGGCCACGTTACGAGCGATCTCGTCCTGAATGACGAAAATGTCTTTGAGTTCCCGATCGTATTGGGCGGACCAGAGTTGGTATCCGGTGCCGGCCCTGGAGACTTGAACGGCAATCCGGAGCCGCTCCGCCGACTTGCGAACGCTGCCTTCGAGCAGCGTGCCTGCGTGGAGCCGGCGGCCTACTTCGCGTGTGTCCCCGCCCGCTGAGCGGAAGCGAAACGAGGCCGTCCGGGAGACCACCCGCAAGCCTTTCAGCCGGCTCAGAGCATTGATAATCTCCTCAGCCATGCCGTCGCAAAAGTAGGCCTGGTCGCGCTCCTGACTCATGTCCACAAAAGGAAGCACCGCGATTGCGGGCGGGCCGAAAGCATCCGGCGCGGGCTCCCGCAGTTCCGCGCCCCGGCCGCTCCACCACGCATCCAATTCGGACCGGTAGGCATAGACCGAGCCCAGCGTATCGTGGCGCAGGCGGTGGACCGGCAGGCCTTCTTCCCTTTCCCAACGCTGCACGGTGCGGGCGCCGCGCTTGAGGTAGGCGGCGATCTCTTTCCAGGAATCGAGCCGGTCGTCCGCCGGCCGGCGCCCGGCAGGGGGGACAACCTGAAGGTTCGTGTGGTTCGGCATAGGGTCCGGAAAGCCGCGGCCTTGTGTAGTATGACGTAAATCATACTAATCTGTTCCTTTATCTTTTGTATCGCGGTGCCGACGGTATAGCAGGCCGGGATCAGCTTTTCAGGAACTGGCCGATGGCGCGCGTGGCCTGGCGGATGCGTTGATCGTTCTCCACAAATGCGAAGCGCACAAAGCCTTCGCCCAAGGGCCCGAATCCGATCCCGGGCGACACCGCTACCTGGGCATTTTCGAGCAGGAGTTTGGCGAATTCCAGCGAGCCGCCGGCGCGATACCGTTCCGGCACCGGCGCCCAGAGGAACATCGAGCCGCACGGTTTTTCCACCGGCCAACCGGCATGTTTGAGACCGTTGACCAGCACATCGCGCCGCCTCTGGTATACCGCGCAGATCTTCCTGGTGTCCTCTTCGCACTCGCGCAGCCCGATAATGGAAGCGATCTGAATGGGCTGAAACACACCGTAATCCAGGTAGCTTTTGATGCGCGCCAGCGCGGCAATCATCTTCTGGTTCCCCAGGCAGAAACCCACGCGCCATCCCGCCATGTTGTAACTCTTGGACATGGAGAAAATTTCTACGGCGATCTCTTTGGCGCCATCGACCTGTAAGATGCTGGGCGGCTTGTAGCCGTCGAATCCCAGGTCGGCGTAGGCGAAATCGTGAATGATCATGGTGCCGTGGAGCGCCGCCAGGCGGACGATCTCACGGAAAAAATCGAGGTCCACACAAGTGGTGGTGGGATTGTGCGGAAAGGAAATCAACAGCAGCTTGGGTTTGCGGGAAGAGGCGCGGTAGAGGTCCTCGAGCCGGTTGAGGAAGGTGGCGGCATCCGGCATCGGAAGCATGCAGGCGTGGCCTTCGGCCATAATCACGCCGTATTGATGGATGGGGTAGGCCGGGTTGGGAGACACCACCGCATCGCCCGGACCCACGGTAGCGAACAAAAGGTGAGCCAGCGCATCCTTAGCGCCGATGGTGACGATCGCCTCGGTGTCCGGATTCAGTTCCACGCCGTAATTGGCCAGATACCGGCGCGTAATTTCTTCCCGCAATCGCGGAATGCCGCGCGATTGGGAATACCGGTGATTGCGCGCGTTCCGTGCCGCCTCGACCAGTTTGTTGACGATCACGCGCGGCGTGGCGCCGTCCGGATTTCCCATCCCCAGGTCGATGACGTCGATCTGCGCCGCCCGTGCTTTTGCGCGCATTTCATTGATGACGGCAAACACGTACGGCGGCAGTTTCTGAATCCGGTAGAAATCTTCTGAGTTTTCGGGCATTAACGCTATTTTACGACGGGCGGCCGGGTCAAAAACTCCCGACGGGATTCCCCGCACATACAACCAGCGGTCGCGGCGCATCGGGCCGGGAAATGGCGTCCCCAGGGGGATTCGAACCCCCGTTACCGCCGTGAAAGGGCGATGTCCTAGGCCGGGCTAGACGATGGGGACTTGCTGGCCGGAAGAAAGGTGAACTCTTCTACTGTAGCTGTCCGAAGACCCGACCGTCAACCTACAGTCACTGCGCGGCGCACAAATCGCCGGGAACCCAAAAGCGCTCCCGGAATGGCAGGAAGCGGAAGCACCTGGTCTACCGCGGCCAGTTCGATCGCCTCCCTGGGCATGCCAAAAACGACGCAAGTCGCCTCGTCCTGGGCGAGGGTGTAAGCTCCCGCCACGTGCATCTTGAGCAATCCCTGGGCACCGTCGGAACCCATCCCGGTCAGAATCACGCCGACAGCGGCCGCGCCCGCCGCCTCCGCCACGGAACAGAAAAGCACGTCCACCGAAGGCCTCTGGTAACACACGCGCGGTCCGGTTTTGACGTTGACAAAATAGCGGCCGCCATTTCTGCGTAACAGCATGTGCAAGTCCCCTGGCGCCACCAATGCCAGACCGGGGCGTACCGTATCTCCATCGGCGGCCTCCTTGACATCGATGGCACAGATGTCGTTCAAGCGGCCGGCAAACGCTCGCGAAAATTCCGGGGGAATGTGCTGTGCGATCACGATTCCGGGCGACGATTTCGGCAGTCGCTTTAAGAGCGAGGCGATCGCCTCGGTGCCACCGGTGGAGGCACCTATGGCAAAGACCGCGTCAGGAGCGGGAGCGCCATCGACCGGGACCAGTGGCCGCGCGGGAAATGGCGCGGCCGCGGCCATGGCTCCGACTCGGGAATTCGCGGCGGCACGAATCTTAGATGCGAGCGAGTGGCGCAACTCTCCCACCGAATAGGGGCCGCCCGGCTTGGCCAGCACTTCCACGGCTCCATATTCCAGCGCCTCCACCGCCGCCCGGCAGGAGGTTTGGGCCAATGAACTGATCACGACCACAGGCATCGCATGGAAATGCATCAGTTTCTTGAGAAACGTGAGTCCATCCATGCGCGGCATCTCGATGTCGAGAGTCAGAACGTCAGGCTGCAAAGACAGAATCTTGTCTCGCGCTACGTAGGGATCCGGCGCAGTACCGACCACTTCGAGATCCGGCTCTCCGGCCAAGGCTTCAGTCAGGATCTTGCGAACAATGGCCGAATCGTCGACGATCAGAACCCGTGTTTTTCGGTTGAGCATACCGGGGTTTCTCCGGGAACACACCGCGGGGGTGGTCCCTTTTCGTTCAAGCAGCACCCGCTCCAGCGGCACCGTGCCGGAGTGCCAGCGGCTCCGTGTGGATTGCTACCGTCAAATTGCCACCGCCGATTTCCACACAATGCAGGGCCCTCAGCCCGGCCGTTCCGGACGCCGGTTCGGCGTGCTCGTCGCCCTCGCCCAACTCCGGTTGGGCCAGCCGGAACGTGACGGCACTCTCGAACCTGCTAAGCACCGACCCGCAAATCATGTTTGCCAGCTCGCACACTACCTCGCCCACCTGCTGCTCGTTCAGGTCTCCTTCCTCGGCGCCGAGGAAATCCGCGCTGATTGACCGTGCGGCCTCGCGCGTGACGCGCAGGGTGAGGAAACCGGACGGCTCGCCGTCGAAGGTGAGATGGGCCTTCACATCGCCTTCCGGAAGGCCGGGTTCCTCCAGGGCATCGTCCAGCGATCGAATGAAGAACATCTTTTCCAACACATCTTCCACGGATTGCTGTAACACAAACTGCAAAGAATCAGACATGGACCTCTCCCAGCGTGCGCTCGAGTTCCGCCCGCAGATCCTCAGGTGCGAATGGCTTGGTCACGTAGCCCCGGGCCCCCAGAGACAGCAGCCGCTCCATGCGGCTTTCGGTGGCGTCGGTAGAGATCACGATGGTTGGCACGGAACGGAGCAAATCGTCCGCCGCGAGGCTGCGCAGCAGTTCTTCGCCATCCATCATAGGCATGTTGATGTCCGTGAGGATCGCATCCACCCACTCCTTTGCCAGCACCTCGAGGGCTTCGCGGCCGTTGGAAGCCTCCAGGCAGAACGATGCGTCAAACCCGGAAACATCGATCACGCGGCGCACAAACGCCCGCATCGCCGGTGAATCATCCACAATCAAGATGCGATATGACAAGAATTGCCTCCCTTCCGTGCTACGCCGGGGAACAGTTCGCGCTGCCTGCCTCCCTCTTGCAGCCACACCCTGCCCGTGCCGATTTCCAGCCGCACCGTCCGGGATTGCATCCCGCCGACCGCTTCGCTTTGCAGTAGGACTCCCGCCTTCCACAGAATCCGGCGTAGGGCCTGATAGTTCCGTTTGCCGATTTCGAACAGGTTTTGCGGGTCCATCATCTGGGCTCCTCCGACAGCCTGCGCCACCAGGCGCCGCTTCGATGCGCCCTGACCGTAAACCGTCTGCAGCAACAGCGGAATACCGGTATCGGCGAACATGTACGGGTTTTCGCGGCCCCGCGCCGAATCGATGGTTGAATCCGGGAGCATGAAATGCAGCAGGCCGCCGACTTCCACCGCCGGATCGTAGACCGCCAGCCCGATACACGAACCAAGCGCGTAGGTCACCAGCACCTGACCCGGGACGCTGCCCACGCGGCAGTCCGCAATGCCCACTACGACCTCGGCCATTGGGCGCCCCGCTTTCCCGGTTTCCGGTAAATCGCCGGACGCACGTATTCCAGTGTGTGGGTGACTCTGGACAGCGATTCGGCATGCCCCACAAACAGATACCCGCCCGGTTCCAGACATTCCGCCAATTTGTTCACGACCTGTTCCTGCGTCGGCCGGTCGAAGTAGATCATGACATTGCGGCAGAATATTGCCGCGAATTGCCGAGGCCACGAGAGTCGTTCAATCAGATTGAGCCGTTGGAAACGGGCCTGCTGCCGCAGTTCCGGGCTGGCCTGATAGGCGTCCGGCGGCCGTCCCGCCGCTACGAAGTACCGCTTCAACCAGGCAGCGGGCAACTCCTTGCAGCGTTCCGCCGAATATACCCCTTGCGCCGCAACTCTCAGCGCCTTATTTGAAATGTCGCTGGCGGAAATCCGGATTCTGCGCGCTGGCAGCGCATCGTTCATCACGCATGCCAACGTCCACACCTCTTCCCCGGTCGAACAGGCCGCGCTCCAAAGCTCCACTCCCTCCCGCCCGGCAAACGAGGGCAAGACCTCTTTGCGGAGGAACTCGAAGTGGTCCGGCTCCCGGAGGAACGAGGTGTGGTTAGTAGCCAGGGCATCGATCATCGCCGCCAGGGAGTCGCCGGTCCTGTCCGCGAGCACGTGGTGGCAGTACTCCCGAAAAGAGTGGAAATTGCCGCTTCCCACCAGCCGGCGCAAACGTGCCGAGACAAGTTCCTCCTTACCATCCCGCAAGTCCAGACCGAAGGAGCGATGGGCCAGCCGGCGAATTTCGTCAAATTCGCTCGCCGCCAGGGACCGGACCTCGTCAATCGCGCAGTCAGCGGTTCGTTTCACTCGTCCTATCCTTAAAGAGCCGCTCCAGGTCCAGAATCAGACCGACCCGGCCGTCCCCCAAAATGGCTCCTCCCGCGATTCCGGCGACGCTTTTGAACGTCTCCCCCAAGCTCTTAATCACCACCTCCTGCTTGCCGATCAATTCGTCTACGACCATGCAAAACCGGTTACCCTCCACCTCGGCCACGATGAGCACCGATTGGCACGGATCTTCCGAGCGCGGCTCCATGTTGAACTTCCGGTAAAGCCGAAATACCGGCAACAGGGCGTTCCGGACCAGGGCCATCTCGCCGCGCTGCTGCACGCTCCACAAAATCTTCTCGGTGGGCCGGAACATTTCCCGCACCGCGAAAAGGGGGACAATGAAACGTTCTTTCCCCACTCCCACCACCAGGCCATCGATGATGGCGAGCGTGAGGGGGAGTTTCAGGAGGAAGGAGGTGCCGCATCCGGCCTGGGAATGAATCTCGATGCGGCCGCGGAGTTTCTCTATGTGCCGGCGGACCACGTCCATGCCCACGCCGCGCCCGGATACATTGGTTACCCGTTCGGCGGTGGTGAACCCGGGCTCGAAGATGAGGTTATGAATTTCGTTGTCGGACAAGCCTGAGCCGGAGGCGACCAAGCCCCGCTGTGTGGCTTTGGAAAGAATTTTTTCGCGGTCCAGTCCGCGGCCGTCATCGGCGATTTCGATCACCACCTGTCCGGCCTGGTGGTGCGCCCGCAGCAACAATCGGGCCGTCGGGCTCTTGCCCTTGTCAAGCCGTTCCGGCGGGGGTTCGATGCCATGGTCCAGGGAATTGCGAACCATGTGCATAAGCGGATCGGCCAGTTCTTCCACAATCGTCCGATCGATCTCGATCTCGTCCCCTTCGGTCACCATCTCAACCTGTTTGCCGAATTGGCGGGACAGATCCCTGACCAGCCGCGCCATCCTCCGGAACAATGGACCTATGGGGACCAGACGCATCGCCATCGCGGTCTTCTGCAACTCGGTGGTGATCCGCATGAGTTGCGCCATGTTGCGCTGCAGTCGCTGGCTCTTGACGGTCCGCAGGTCCGGATCGTGCCGCACCAACGACTCGGCGATCACCATTTCGCCGGCCATGTCGACCAGATAATCCAGCTTCGCGGTATCCACCTTAACGGCCATGGCTTCACCGCGCCGCCCGGCCCGCGCCGTTTCGGGCGGGGCGGAGGTTTCGTCACTGGCCGCGGCCGGCGCAGGGGGGCCTTCCAGCGGTTTGACCTCGACGGCCGCGGCCAGCGCCGCCAAATCGCCGGCCGCCGGCGAATCCGGCGCCGCCGTCAATGTCCGGATTCGCGCCAGCAGTGCGCTGTCCTGCCGGGGCGCGTCCGTGGGCCGCTGCTGCAACGTCGCTTCCAGGTGCGCCACCCAGCGGCGCAGGTGGTCGGCGCTCTCCAGAATCACGTCGATTGCCGTGGGCGTGATCTTTAACTCGAAATTGCGCGCGCGGTCCAGAACTGTTTCCACTTCATGGGCCAGCTTCTGGATGTCCCAAAGCTCCAGAAAGCCGGCCAGCCCCTTCATGGTGTGAAATCCGCGAAAAATGGAATTCAGGGCTTCCGAATCGCAAGGGTCCCGTTCCACCGCCAGAACCTGCGTCTCGATTCGCGCCAGATGTTCGCGGCTCTCCAGAATGAAGTCCGACAGGAGTTCGGGGTCCTGCGCCAGCCGGTTCTCCGGACTCTCGGAGATGGCCGGCGCCTTTGAGGCGGCTTCGATTGCCCCTTGCAGCCGCAGGATTCCTTCCTGCAGTTCCGCCGCCGCCTGTTCGCCGGAAAGGCCACCGCCGGCGCCCAGAGTGGCGATAATTCCTTCCGCCGTCGTCCCGACTGCGCTCGCGCTTTCCTGCGCCGCGCCGTGCCGAATTTTTTCCAGCGCCGGAATCCAGCCGGAGAAGTTGGAGCCGGCGGAGGCGGCTGGATCTTCGACCATCAGCCGGAGGGCCAGATCGTCCACGAGTTGACGTAGCTCATCGCTGGGGCGCAAGCATCACCTCTTAAAATCCCGCTTCATTCTCATCCAGGGGAAAGACCGACGCGGTTTCGCGCCGCACCGCGAAAGGCGCCGCCGGAAGGTTCTCGTGCGACCGGAGCGTGTTCCCCAGCGCCGCGAGGCTCGAAGAAGCGTTGGGGGAGTGTCTGGCGAGCCGCTGAGTTTCTACGGGCTGGTCGCTTTTCCCGCCCACCAATTCACGAAGTTTTTCCACGATGCCGTACAGACCTTGCGCCTGCGACGCCAGTTCTTCGCTGGCGGCTGCGCTCTTTTCCGCGTCGGCCGCGCTGCGCTGCGTCACCTGCTCCATCTGGCTTACGGCGGTGGCGATCTGCTCGATTCCCCGCGATTGTTCCTGACTGCCCACGTCTACCTCGTCCACCAGCGTCTTGACCTGTGTGGCGCTGGCGGTGATGCGGCTGATCGATTCCCCCACCTGAGCCAGCTTGGTACTGCCGGCACCGGACTTTGCGATGGATTCCTCGATCAACTGGGCGGTATCCTTTGCGGCTTGAGCACTCCGCTGCGCCAGGCTGCGAACTTCGTCGGCCACCACCGCAAATCCCATCCCGGCTTCGCCCGCCCGCGCGGCCTCCACAGCGGCATTCAGCGCCAGAATATTGGTCTGAAACGCAATCTCGTCGATAACCCGGATAATCTTGGAGATCTTCTCACTCGAACCGTTGATTTCTTTCATGGATTCGACCATTTCTTTCAGATTGTGGTTGGCATTCTCCACCAGGCGGGCAGTCTCAGCCATCAGACCCGCCACACTCCTGGTGTTGTCCGCATTTTTGCGGGTGACGGCGGTAATCTCCGTGGCGGACGAGGAGGTCTCCTCCAGGGTGGCAGCCTGTTCCGAACTACCCTGTGCCAGAGACTGGCTCGCCGATGCGACCTGTCCGGAAACCGCCGCGACTTTCCGCGACCCGTCGAGCATCTCTGTGGCGACCTCGCGCAAGTGCCCCGTTGCCGACCGGACTACCACAAAAGAAACGGCCGTAGCGAGCGCACCGGCGCAGAGCAGGGGGATCAGGAACCAGCGAAGAGCCGATACATCGCTCTCAGCTTCCCGCTGGTCACCTACCAGGACCTCGTGGGCCAATCTTTGCAGCTCGTTGGCGCAAGTTCCCAAGTCCCGGTAGGGAGGCATAGTCTTTTCCGCCAGCGTCCTTGCGGCGCCATCGGCATCACCCGCCTCCGCCAGACGCTTGAGGTCCGCGTGAGCCTTCAACCAGACGCTCAGCAGCTCTTCCATTTGCCCGACAACGCGGCGGCCCGCATCGGTGATCAGCAACGGCCGGATTTCCGCGAGGCTGGCTTGCAACACCGCTGCGCCCTGTTCGAAGAGGCGCTCGGATCCGGCCTCTTGCGCGGGGTCCTTCGCGTAGGCGAATACGAGGCTTCCCCGTTCTCCGGCGGCCATATCGGATTGAGCGTCATTTATCCGGCCAGCCAATTCGACCTTGCGCACGGTCACTGAGGCTGTGTTCGCGATGGAGTCATTCATGGCGCTGCTGTAGCGCAGCCCGCCCCAGGCCGTCACGAACAGGAGCGCGGAGAGTGTGAATGTGCAGGCGCCGATTCTTACGCCCAGAGTGAACTTCGGTCGTTTCATACCGCCCCCGTCAGGACAAAATGGCGTTCAAGCCGTGAATTTCCTGGGTGGACACCACCTTATCGATGTCCAGCAGGATCTTTACCTTGCCTTTTACCTTGGCCATTCCGAGCAGATAGCGGCCGGCAATGTCTTCGCCGAAATCGGGCGTATCTTCAATTTCCGGAGCCGTCAGGTTGAGCACTTCCGAAACTCCATCGACGATGATTCCCATCAGCACCGCCGACGATTCGCCCTGTACCTGCGTCACGATAATGCAGGTGCGCTGGGTATACTCGGCAGCCGGGAGACCGAACTTGAGACGCAGATCGATTACCGGAACCACTTTGCCCCTCAGATTGATCACACCCTTGATATGGCAAGGCGTTTGCGGCACTGCGGTAATCTCCTGCAAGCCCATGATTTCACGGACTTTCAATACCCGAATTCCGAATTCCTCGTTGGCCAGATGAAACGTCAGGTACTTGCCGGCACGCACATCGGTCTGCGCGCCCGCGGGTTCAGTCACAGCAAGCATGGTAGATGCCATCAGTTTTCTCCAGATCGTATCTATACTTCCAGGGGACAAGTTGTTCCGATCGCATGGGGTAGGGCGTGGCCCGATTTTTCCGTGGGAGCGAGGCACATCTTGATCACCAACGGCTCGCCGTCCCAAGGGAAGCGCACCACTATCCATTCGGTCGTGCCGGCGCTCTTCGCCCGGAAATTCTTGCCGAAGACGACGGTCGGAATGCTCAGCCCGAGCGGCCCAAGTTGGCCCTCCAGGTCGGTCTTCACGCTGCCGATCACCATGTTGGTGAGCTCGGCGACGGCGTCCAGAACGTCTTCGTCGACAGCACTGCTCTCGGTCATCAGCATCTGCGAGCAGATGCGGCAAGCCAGAGTTGGAGAACAACTGATGCTGCCGGTTCCAGCCCAAGCTCCGGCCACTCCAATAAAAGACACTACGCCGTCGTTCACCTCGGGCGTGCCGTTTTCCAGGGAGAACTCTCCGCCGCCCAGTTCAGAGCCCAACATCGTGGAGAAGACCTGGGCAACGGACTGGCGAATGGATTCAACAATGAAATCTTGCAGGCTCATATCGGCAATACCGGCTCGAGGATTCCAGCCAGCTTCTCCTTGATTTGATCGGCGGTAAATGGTTTGCGCACGTAACCGGCGGCGCCCAGCTTGACGGCCTCGCCAACTTTGCTTTCCCCGCCCTCGGTTGTAATCATTACCACCGGAATGTGATGCCAGTCGGATGATGATTTGACCGCGGCCAGCAGTTGCAAGCCATCCATCTTTGGCATATTGATATCGGTGAGCACGAGTTGGATACCGGGCTGATTCCTGAGTTGTTCGAGCGCCTCTTGGCCGTCGCCAGCTTCATGGATGGAGCGGATCGACATTCCGGTCTGCCGCAAAACACGTTGCAGAATTTTGCGGATCGCAGCGGAATCATCCACAACTAAAACATCTGAATCCATTCGACTCCTTACAATCCATTTATCGGTGGGATTGGGATTTTCAATAGGCCGGGGCGCGGAATTATGTTGGGACACGCGTATCGCGCCGCGGCGTCCTGACGCCGGTCCTAAAGTTCTGTTTGCAGATGTCCGATAGTTGCCCAGGAGCCTGAGTTTTGAACCGCCAGCTTTCTCAGCAGGAAATCGACGCCGTCTTCCAAAACATGCAGGACCACCGGCGGGAGTCTCCGGCCATCAAGTTCGATTTCCGCCGGCCCGATCGCATTCCCAAGTCACAGGTCCGCGCGATTCACCTGCTCCACGACACGTTCGTGCGCAACCTGGTCTCGAGCCTGTCCGCCTATCTCCGGTCCTATCTGACGGTCAACCTGGTAAGCGTGGAACAGCTCTCTTACGCGGAGTTTCTGGACGGGCTGCCATCGCCGACATGCATGGTTTCGCTGGGGCTCAGTCCTTACGACGGCAACGGCGTGCTGGAGTTAAACCCTTCGCTGGTGTTTCCGATTCTGGAAATGCTTCTGGGAGGCACCGGCAAATCCTCCGGGGCGATTCAGCGCGATATTACCGAGATCGAGCAAAAGCTTCTGGACGGTCTCTTTCGAATCATTCTGCACGACCTGCGCGAGGCCTGGAAGGGCGTAACCGAGGTGGATTTCACCATTGAATCGATGGAAACCGAGCCGCAATTGCTGCATATTCTGGCGCCTAACGAGGCGGTGGTCTCCATCGGGGTTGAGGTGCGCATCGGGGAAACGGTGGGCATGATGAACATCGCCATGCCATCGATTGTGATTAAGATGATGCGCCAGAAGTTCGACCAGCAATGGTCGGTGCGCAAGACCCACGCCAGCCAGAACGAACAGACCCGCGTACTGCGCCTGTTGCGGGGCGCCCGCCTGACGCTGGAGGCTCGCATGGAAGGGCAGACCCTGAGCGTTCGGGAGTTCCTGGGGCTGGCCGAAGGCCATCTGCTGACCTTCGACTTTCCCGTAGAGCGGCCCATCGATCTACTGGTGAACGGCGCACACAAATACACCGGACAGGTGGTCAGCACGGGCAGGAAGCGAGCCTGTCTCATAGAAAAGATCAGGCCCTCGCCGTCTCAAGGCAAAATGAGCGAGGAAAGGCCACCGGGAGCGGGATCGGGTGAGGCAGAATAAAAAATCTTTAGAAAATCCACGAACGCGCGTCCCCTCCTGCGCCCGTTATTCCGGTCGAATTCCACCCGCTGGAGGAACACCAGCAATCCCAGAATGTCCGCGTCCCGCGTCTTGGACATGCCTAGCCGCCGGCGCTCCTGCTCGCGAAACTCTCCGGTGGCGCTTTGCACCGCGGCATAGACGCTGGCGGCCAGGGGATTGGTGGAAAGGCTTTCATAGTACACGCCGCTTTGCAGGGTACGGTAGGTACGGATTAAAGACTCCAGAGCCTCCCGCACGTCGAAATCTACGGTCCCGGGAATGCCGAGCGCGGCTGCCGACACGGTTTGCCCCAGAAATCCCAGTAGTAACTCGTTCTCTTCCAGGAACTCCTCCGTAACACGGATATCCTGGTTTGGAACCTGCGCTATCTCTATTTCCGGCGGTTTGTCGTGCTTCCGGGCGTCCCGTAAAAACTCGCAGTCCAGCGGGCACGTCACCGTGACCTCGCGCTCGGTACCGCAGCAGATGGTGCAGATATCGCCGCCCACTCCCGGACAGAAGCGGCGGGGGCGCCGGGTTTCGCAAATCGCACATGCCATTCCCTTAGTATAGAAGGCAGGGGAAATGCGGCACGAATGAGCAGGACACACCTATTCTTCAAAGTGGAATTGGAACACGATCCCGGAGAGAATCCGGAGCGGGCCGGCGCGGAAATCTGCCGCCAGATTCAGAGAGTTTACGGTGTCCGTTTCGCGGAACTGTCCAGCATCACGAAAGTGGAGGAATAGCGGCGCGTCCCAGCATCTGCTCGTAGGTCCGGCGGAAGAACGCATCGGTCATGCCCGCGATGTAGTCGCAGACCACGCGATGCACCGGTTCGCACGCGGCCTGCTGGCTATAACCCCCCGGCATTTTGCCGGGATCGTCCACAAAGAACTGGAACAGTTCTTCAATCATAGCCATCGAAAACTGCCGGCCCTCATTCAATGCGGGGGAATCGTACACCGTGCGGTGCAAGAACCGTTTGAGGGTTCGGCTGGTTTCCGCTGCCTCGGGGGTGAAAGCTGCCAGCCGCTCCGGAAATGCCCGCACGTCGTCGATAGTGGCCGCTGCGCTCCGCTCCGCCGCCGCCACCGTACCTTCAATCAACCCGGTAACCAGGGCATCCACCAACTGCCGGAGACTCTCATGGAAACGCTCCCTGTCAGTCGCGCCTGGAAATTGGGTCTCCGCGGCATCGTGAATGGACAGATACCGGGGCACGCACGCCGCCACATCTCCGGCAGAGAGCATTCCCGCGGAGAAGGCATCGTCGAGGTCCGCCGTATTGTACGCCACTTCGTCCGCCAGGTCGATGAGTTGGGCCTCCAGCGGCGGACGGCGGCCGGGCTGGTAGTCGTCCAATTCCGGCCGCTCGCCGGGAGCGTAATCGTGAGAATGCTTGACGATGCCCTCGCGCACTTCAAAGGTCAGGTTCAAGCCGGGAAAGCGGGCGTAGCGCTGCTCGAAACTCTCCACGATGCGCAGCGCGTGCAGATTATGATCGAAGCCCTCGCCGAACCGCGCCATCTGCCGGTCCAGCGCTTCCTCTCCGGCGTGGGCGAACGGCGGGTGGCCGATATCGTGCGCCAGCGCCAGCGCCTCTGTGAGATCTTCGTCCAACTCCAGCGCATGGGCCAGCGTGCGCGCAATCTGCGCCACTTCAATCGTGTGGGTGAGCCGGTTGCGAAAATGGTCCGAAAGTCCGGGCGTGAATACCTGCGTTTTCGCCTCCAGACGCCGGAAGGCGCGGGAATGGACCACCCGGTCGCGATCGCGCTGAAACTCGTTGCGGTACGGGTGGAACGGTTCCGGATAGCGCCGTCCGCGACTCTGTGCCACCGGGAACCGCAGGCGCGCCAGCATGAGGACGCCGCGTTTCTACTGCTGCGGCAGTTCGCCGTACAGCGTGATCGCGACCTGCCCGACCGAACCGCCCATGGTGCGCAGCGGGTCCAGAAGCTTGCGGGCTTCCCCGGGGTTCTTGCCCATGAGGTAGCGGGCCAGAGTAATCTGGGCCTGCTCCTTGGAAACGAACACTGTGGGATGCGCCATCAGGTCTCGCAGCGTGCTCTCGCCCTGGGCATCGCGGCCGTCGCCGAAGTAGATCTGCGCCAGCGAAAGCTTGGCCAGCGCGGCATACTTATCGTTGCCCTTCTGCGCCACTTCCTGGAAGCTCTTTTCCGCCTCTGCCAGTTTGCCCTGGTCGGCCAGGATCGCACCCAAGTAATACTGCGCGATTTCGCCTTCCGAACTCCCCGGATATTTACCGGTCAGCCCGGTGAATGCTTTTATCGCTTCCTGGTCTTTGGCCTGCTGCGTTGCGAAAGTCAGGCCCCCGTTGGCGCTGATGCCGCCGACCGGCGCTTCCTGAACCTGGATCGCCTGGCTGAGCGCCTGTTCGCGCGTTGCCTGCTGGCCCCGCGAATACCAGATATATCCGAAGATCAACACCAGAACCACCAGCCCGGCGGCGCCGTAGCGGAAGATTTCTGTCCGATGTTCTTCAAAAAACTCTGCTGTGTGCTCGACCTCAAGGGCGAACTTATCTGTTTTTAGCTCTTTACGGGTGATTCTGGCCACGAAAACCTCAGATGTAGTAGAACTTATATCCTATCATGTCTGCCGCCGTTCCGGCGGCTTGGGCGCTTGCTTTGCCGCGGATCTATACTTGAGCCGAATGGCCCACAAGCTCCGCAACTTCTGGCAGCGCATCAGCGACGGCATCGCCATACAGCAGCTTTGGGCGCAGTTGGCGGCCGACGCCCGCGCCAGCTACCAATTTTATTCTCAGGACCTGGAGTCCGATCGGCGAGAAGGCGAATCCCACTTCAAGCACGTCCTGCGGATGGTGCGCGGGCTGTTCTGGGCCCTGATCATGAAGCTCTCGCCCGGACGGCGTGTGCTGCTCCTGATCGCACTGGTGCTGCTCCTGCTTCCCAGCGTAGTTTTGAACGGTGGCGACCAGCAGGTCAACACTTCCAGCGCCAAGTTTCTCGCCGGCGGATTACTGGTGATTCTGCTGGCACTGGAGCTGAGCGACCGTGTCACCATGAAACGCGACCTGGAAATCGCCCGCGAGATCCAAAGCTGGCTGATGCCTTCCGAAGCGCCCACTATCCCCGGCGTGGATATCGCCTTCGCCGGACGGCCGGCCAACACCGTTGCCGGCGATTACTACGATGTCTTTTTCCGCCCCAACGAGCGACTCCTGGTGGTGGTGGCGGATGTGGCCGGCAAAAGTATTCCCGCGGCTCTGTTGACTGCCACCCTTCAGGCGAGCCTGCGTACGCTGGCCGCGTTACCCGGTTCGATCACCGACCTGGTGGACCGCGTGAATCGCTACTCCTGCGAGCAGAGTCTCAACGGCCGGCGGTTCACCACGGCGTTCGTGGCCGAACTGGAACCGGCTACGGGCCGCCTCACTTACGTGAACGCCGGCCACAACTGGCCCGTGCTGCGGCGCGCCTCGGGAGCCATGGAGCGTCTCGAAGCCGGCGGACTGCCGCTCGGCATCACCACGGGCCGGCCGTATCAGTGCGGCACGACGGCTTTGGAACGCGGCGATCTGCTGTTGATCTTCACCGATGGCCTGGTCGAGGCCGAGGACGATCACGAGCGCGAGTACGGCGAGGAGCGCATGCTGGCGGTGCTGCAAACCATGCACGCCGCCGCCACTGCCGGTGAAGCGCTCCAGCGGATCATGTCCTCGGTGGATGCGTTCGTGGGCCTCACGCGGCAGCACGACGACATTACCTGCCTGGTGCTGCGGATGACGTAGGGAGCACCTGCTATCCTGGATTTCCTATGTATTTGAAGATTCTGGGGCATCCGATTTTCACCGTCCTCAACTTTCACATGCCCATGATTGTGGATCTCTCCCATCCGCTGGTCATCCTGGCCGGGGAAAACGGCTGCGGCAAATCCACACTCCTGCACGCCATCTACTACGCTCTCCACGGCGAGCGGCCGGAAGGTTACGTCTACCGGCTGGAAGCGGGCGAAGTCAAATTCCCGCAGGCGTACCTGTTCGACGCCGAACAGCACAACCCTCGCACCCAGCTTGAATTGTTCAAGGACCAGCCGGAAATGCTGGAATTTCTCGGCATGGCCAGCCACGGTCAGGTGATGCTCTCCCTGTTCCGGGAAAGCTTTCCCAGGCTTCCCGACGGCACCATTCTGCTGCTCGACGAGCCGGAAATGGCCCTTTCGGTCTCCAACCAGCGGCGCATCCTGAAAATGCTCATGGAACTGGTGGACCAGAAGCATTTCCGCATTGTCTGCGCCACCCACTCCCCGGTGCTGATCGACGCCCCCGAAACCTACGTCATTAACCTGGACCGCCACGTGAACCGCAACGTGACTGCCACGGACCTGGGCGTAGAAGGCGCCAGCACCATTCAATAGGAGCGCTCCATGACCTGCTGCCGGGAATTCGACAAGCTGATCGACCGTGACCTGGCCCGCCACGCCCAGCCTTACCAACTGACCGGCGGCACCATCATCACCGAGATCGATACCGAATATTTTCTGGTGTTCGGCGAGGAACGCCACCAGTTCGCGGGCGTGAACTATTGCCCCTTCTGCGGCCGCGTGCTGTCCCGCCAGTTGTGGAATCTGGAAAAGAAAAAATAGCTACCGGCCCACCAGACGGGCCAGGTTCCGGCCGCAGATCCGGCTGCCTTCCAGCTTGTTGCCGTCCGGACCCGGCCAGTGCGTCTCCAGGCTGACCCAGCCGCGATACCCGTCGCGCATCAGCGCGGCGATCTGCCCCTGCCAGTCGATGGCGCCTTCGCCGAGCGGCCCCCAGACGGGCCGATGGCCTTCCACGCGGCAATCCTTGGCGTGTACGTGGCCAATCCGGTGGGCCGGAAGTTTTTCGTATCCGCCGGGATAAGGCTCCTCGCCCGAGACCAGCGCATTCGCCGGATCCCACACCACCTGTAGCGCAGGATGGTCCAAAGCATCCAGCAGGCGCGCGGTCTCGGCGCCGGTAGCGATGTTGCAGGCGTGTTCGTTTTCGAGCCCGACGATCACGCCGTGCCGCGCCGCCTCTTCCGCCAGCCGGCGCAGCGCCGCCACCACGCGATCGAAGCACGCTTCGGGACGCACGGTGCGCCAATAGGAAAACACGCGGAGGATCCGCGCTCCGGTGCGCCGCGCGATCTCCAGCGACCGCGCGGTCAAGCGGGGCTGATCCTCGAATCGATATGGGGCCGAGAACCGGTCCTGCTGGAACCGCGCATCGATTTCGGGAGCGTCTGGCAGTTCGCATTTGAGCAGCGGAGAAGCAATCGAAACGATCTCCAGTCCCGCATCGCGCACCATCGCGATGGTGCGATCCAACTCTTCGTCGGTCAGATCCACGATGTTCTTGCCTGACACCGTGCGCAGTTCGGCGCCGGTCATGCCGATCTCCGTCATCGCGGTCAGAGCGGTTTCGAGGCCGGGCGAAAACTCATCGGTAATGGCGGCGATCGGAAAATGTCCACTCATGTCGAAGCACCATTATAGACAGGCGGCCGCTACGCTTCGAAATGCGTGAACAGATTATTCAGGGATTCGGCCAGGGCGGGATGGGCGAACACGCCGTCGCGCAACCGCGGGTACGGCAGTTTGCCCATCATCGCCAGTTGCAGCATCGACATGATCTCGCCGCCCTCCACGCCCAGCACCGCCGCGCCCAGAATCTGCTCCGTCCCGGCGTCCACCAAGGCCTTCATGAATCCGCGCGTCTCTCCGGTTTCCAGGGCTCGCGCCACGTAGGACATGGGCATGCGCGCCACCCGGAACTTCCGGCCTTGGGCGCGCGCCTCATTCTCGCTCAGTCCAATGCGGCCCAATTGCGGATCGATATACACGGTGTACGGCACCAGCCGTCCCTCCGTGCCGGCGTTCCCTTTTTCGATCAGATTGGTCCGCAGAATGCGAAAGTCATCGTAGGAAATGTGGGTGAAAGCGGGACCGCCGTTAATGTCGCCCAGGGCGTAGATGCCTTCCACATTGGTCTCCAGCTTGGCGTTCACGGGAATGAAGCCGCGGCTGCCGGTAGAGACGCCCGCCGCCGCCAGGTTCAACGAATCGCTATTCGGTGTGCGCCCGGTGGAGACCAGCAGGTGCGAGCCGGCGATCTCCCGGCCATCCACGCTCAGGCGAATCTGATTCCCGGACTGCGTCACGCGCTCCGCCTTGGCCGCGAGCAACACTTCGATACCGTCCTCCCGCAGAATGCCGGTCACCTGCTCCGCCACGTCGCTGTCCTCGCGGCTTAGCAATTGCAGGCCGGAATGAACGATGGTCACACGGCTGCCGAAGCGGCGGAACATCTGCCCGAACTCCAGCCCCACATAGCCTCCGCCCAGCACCAGCAGATGCTCGGGGACCGCCGCCAATTCCATGATGGAAGTGCTGTCCAGGTAAGGCACATCGCGCAGTCCGGCCAGCGGGGGGACCGCGGGACGCGCACCGGCATTGATGAATATCCGGTCCGCCGTCAGCGTCCGCTCTCCGCCGCCGTTCAGACGCACTTGCACGGTGCGAGCGCTTGTAAACCGGGCCTCGCCGAAGATCAGCTCCAGGTTCGCCGTCTTCTCCAACCGCGCCTGGCCGCCCCCGCGAAAGCTGTCCACTATGGCCTGTTTGCGCTGCCGCACCTTTTCCAAATCCACGGAGAGGGTTCCGGTTTGCACGCCGTAATCGGCGCCGCGCCGCGCCAGGTACGCCACGCGTCCGCTGGCCACCATGGTTTTGGTGGGAGTGCAGCCCTCATTGATGCACGTGCCGCCTACGTGTTTGCGCTCCACCAGGGCCGTGCGCAGGCCCGCGCCCGCCAGCGCGCCGCACAACGGATTTCCACCCTGGCCCGAACCGATGACAATCGCCTGATATTGCTCTGTGGTGCTCATACTCGTCATTAGAACCGGGACACCAGCACAAGGCCGGCGCCAATCGCCACCGCATCCTCTAGCAAGGCAATCACCAGATCCCGGACCGCCAGCGCCCGGACCAGCCGCGTTCTCGCCTGGTATCCGCCGAAAGCTCCGGCCACACCGCCCGCCGCGCCCAAACACGCTCCCGCAGCCAGCGACAGATTGCCGGCCGCCGCCACGCAAGCCCCCGACAGGCCGCCCAGAACAATGCGCGCGATCAAACCAGGGGGCGCCGTCCGCGCCGGGGTGGAGGGAAGCTGGTCCGCCACCAGTTCGGCCACCGCCAGCAAAGTGAAAACAATCACAGACGCAGCCGAGCCCATGAACGCGAGCGGTGTGTTTTCCAATTGCAGCCAACCCAGGCGCGCGCCCCACGCCACTACGGCAGGCGCGGTCAGGGAGCGCAATCCGGCCACGACGCCAATCAGGAACGCTACAAACAGCATGTATTTAAGACTACTCCCGATGGCGCGTCCCAATGATGCGAGAATAGCGAAATGTCTCATGTCGCAAGCTCGGTCCTTCAGGTGCCCCACTCGCGCATCCGCGAACTGGCGGAAATCGCTATGTCGATGGATGGCGTGCTGCGCCTGTATTTCGGCGAATCCAACCTGCCCACCCCGGAGTACATCAAACAGGCCGCGGTACGCGCCATGCAGGACGGCTTCACCTTTTACACCGAAAATGCGGGCCTGCCCTCTACCCGCCGGGCACTGGCCGATTATTACCGCCGCATGCAGGCGGTCGAGCTCGATCCGGCGACCGAGATCGTCATTACCGCCTCGGGAGTGCAGGCGCTCAACGTGGGCATTCGCTGCACGCTCGATCCCGGCGATGAAGCGCTCATCCTCACACCCTCGTGGCCCAACGGCAGTTCCATCGTCACCATGGCCAACGCCGTAGTGCACCAGATTCCCCACCCGCTGTGCGGCGAGCGCTACCGCGTGGATTTCGATGCCCTGGAGGCCGCCGTCACCCCGCGCACGCGCCTGCTGATCTACACTTCGCCCTCCAACCCGCTGGGCTGGGTGGCCACGCTCGAAGAGCAGCAGGCACTGCTTGCCTTCGCCCGCCGCCACAACCTGTGGCTTATTGCCGACGAAGTGTACGATCGCCTCTACTACGCCGGATCGCACCTCGGCGAGCCTGTGCCCTCCATCCTGAAACTGGCTACCCGCGAAGACGCGGTGGCGGTGGTACACTCGTTCTCCAAAAGCTACTGCATGACCGGATGGCGCCTGGGCTACCTGATCGCGCGCCAAGACCTGGCCGCCAAAGCTACGCAGTTGAATGAATTCATCGTGTCGCACGCCCCCACCTTCACCCAAAAAGCCGGCGAGACCGCACTGGCCCACGGCGAAGAGGAACTCCTGCTCATGCTGGAGCGCCTGAAGGGAAATCGCGACCTCTGCCTTCAGGCCCTGGGCGGCATGAGCGGCATCACCGTCCCCAAGCCGGACGGCGCGTTCTACCTGTTCCCGCGCATCGACGGCCTCACCGATTCCTTCGCGTTTTGCAGACGGCTGCTGGAAGAGACGCGCGTGGGCCTGGCGCCCGGAGTGGCTTTTGGAGCGGGAGGGGAAGGTTCCGTAAGAATCTGTTATGCGGCCGAACGCTCCATCCTGGAGCCGGCCATGGAACGTTTCGGAAAGTTCTTGCGCTCCGGTACGTAACACGCGCATCATAGCTCTATGTTCAAAGGCTTTAGGCTGTTTCTGCTGCGGGGCAACGTCATCGATTTAGCCGTTGCCGTCGTGATTGGCGGCGCCTTCGGTGCTGTTGTCACCGCCCTTGTCAAAGACCTGATCACGCCGCTGATCGCCGCCATCGGGGGAAAGCCCGATTTCTCCGCGCTTCAGTTCGCGGTCAACGGGAGCAAGTTTCCCATCGGCGATTTTGTGAATGCCTTGATTTCGTTCCTGATGGTCGCCACTGCCGTTTACTTCTTCATTGTGGCGCCCATGAATGCGCTCACGGCGCGGATCCATCGCGGCGAAGCCCCGCCCGATCCGACCACCAAGAAGTGCCCGGAATGTCTGAGTGAGATTCCTATCGCCGCCAAACGCTGCGCCCATTGCACCAGTCCGGTAGGGTAGGCCTGGCGGACGTCAACTCTCCGCGGGATTTCTCGAACGGTAATGCTCGCGCATGCAACCGGGACAGACTCCATGAGAGAAATCCGCTTCGGTATGTTCCGCGACATATTGCTCGAGCTGCTGCCAGTCGCCGATTTCCGTGCGGACCTTCCGGCAATGCGAACAAATGGGCACGATGCCCCGCAGGACCTTCAGGTCCGCCAATGCCTGCTGTGCGGCGAACCGCGACTTCTGCTCCGACCGGAACCGGATGGCGATTTCGCGCTCCAACGCGACCCGCCGGTGCACCATCACCACTCCAATGGCGTTTACGAAAAGCAGAATCAGCACGTCGGTCGCGAAATCGCCCGCGGCGTCGCTGGTCAGCCAGAGGGCGCGTTCGGCAATCACGCCGGCGGTGTAGAACAGAGGCGGCCAAACCTGCCGGGCAAAGCTGTTGGGCAGCGCGACATACATCACAATCAGGAACATCAGTGCCGCGCGCATCGGCAGCATGGAACCCTGGGGACGCAGCAGGTTGTTCACCAGGTTCAATTCCATGGTCAACACGATTGCCAGCACGGCCCGCGAGTAGGCCCGCCTGGTGTGCGCGGCGCGCACCGCCAGCAGGCCCAGGACAGGCACCAGAACGGCTAACCCGCGCATGGCAAGACGCGCCTGCAGCCGCGGCAGGTCGTTCCCGTACACGGCGATTTCCAGCCCGAGGGACCAGAACAGCGGCACCAGGATAAACACCAGAACGGCCGACACCAGTCGCCGGTCGCTGCGAACCTGCAACAGATCCATATCCGCTAAGGCCTCCGTCGCGGCGCCGGATAAGCCGGATTGCGGCATCCCGAAGAGCCAACGTGCGAAGTCTTGCGATTGTTGCCAAACCGTCACTGCTAACCCCGAGCCTTTAGAAACAGGCTAGCATGGCAGCGCCCGGCTATTGACCGTTGAGAGCCATAGCGACCACGCGCAGCAGGGCATCCACGGTAAAAGGCTTGGATAACAGGCTGAAGCCTTTGGCTGTGACGAAGCGCTGCACCAGGTCGGCATCGTGAAATCCCGAAATGAAGAGGACCGCCAGATCGGGTTGGAGGGAGCGCAACCGCTCGGCGACTACCGGGCCGGTGAGGTCCGGCATCATCACGTCGGTGAGCAGAAGGTTGACCGGACCCTTGTTCTTTTCAAATACCTGGATGGCGCTCCGCCCGCCATCGGCGGTAAGGACCCGATAACCCGCCATGCTCAGAACGCTGTCCAGCAGCCCCAGAACAGTTTGGTCGTCGTCCACCGCCAGAATGGTGGCTCTGTTCTGAGGTTCCAATTGCATCCATTTTAATTATAAGTGGCGGACCTGCCACATACGACGGCTCAATAGGGCCAAAGTGTGCGCGTACGACGTTATGCCGTGGCGAGTGTTTGCCGCCGTTGCAAATGATACTGCGACAAAGTGCTGTTAGCTCTTGCAATGGTGTCGATCTCATTCGCGATCTTCTCGAGATCCACGCCGCGCAACGTAACATACAGCTCATCCTCGCCGATATCGGTATACGTGCGGTTGCCGACGCAGCCGGAGCTGGTCACCGCGCCATGGGCGATGGCTGCCGGGATGGCCATGCAGGTAGGCCGTCCGAGCAGCGGCAGAGTGGACATTGCGCCCGCGCGCAAGGCCGCTTCCGAGAGCATCATGACGCGGCCCGGTTTGCCGGAGGCCAGCACCACCGTTGGCGTTACCGCTATCTCTCCCAATGGCCCGTACACAATCGCCGCAGGCGTCTGCTCCATGTGAAACACGCCGGGAATTTCCTCCATCCGGACGTAACCGATTTCACTCATCAGGCCCAGCACCTGCTGTAACTCGGGCATTCGTTCGGCGCTGAGAGTATTGTGCGTGTAACCCCCGATAGGGCAATTCCAATGGTCCGAAGGCACGGTATAGAAAGTGCGTCCGGCAGCGGCCAGGCGCCAGTAACTGCACGAAGAAGGCTCGGAGCCTTCGAACCTCGCGATCCCTTCCGGCACTTGATCCAAAAACGCAACAGCCACGGGACGGCGAGGAGAAGTAAGAATCTGCTGAATCTTTTGTTCGATCGCGCGATAGTCAGGCATCGATGCCATTATCGCAGCCCCGGCGAGCGAAGCGAGCTACTTGTACTTGCCCGCGATGCCGTTCCAGCGCACCTTCAGCGGATCCAGAAACGCGGCTACTCCGCGCATCAGGCTCACCTTGGTGCCGGCCACGTCGTTCCATCGCACGGGCACTTCCAGGGTGCGGAACCCCAGGCGCTTGGCGATGAACAGCACTTCCACATCGAAGCCGAAACCATCCAGAAGCTGACGCCGGAAGATCTCGTGTGCCGCCCGGGTCTGGAACAGTTTGAAGCCGCACTGGGTATCGTGGAACGGCAGCCCCGTGACCAGCCGCATCACCAGATTGAATACCCGGCCCATGATTTCGCGGAAGGGCGGCTGGTGAACGCCGACCAGCTTGCGGTCCAGCGCGCGCGAGCCGATGGCCCCCTGCGCGCCGCTCTGTTCCACCGCATCCCACAGTTTCGCAAGCTCGTCGATGGGGGAGGAAAGATCGGCATCGGTGAACAGCGACCACTCGCCCCTGGCTTCCATCATGCCGTGCCGGACGGTGTAGCCTTTGCCGCGATTGCCGGGATTGCGCAGCACGCGCACACCGGCGGATTCGGCAACCGCCGCGGTGCCGTCGCGCGAGCCGTCGTCCACCACCACCACCTCGCAAAAATCCCATGGAGTGCGATCGAGATAGGCCTTCACGATCTTCAGCGTGGAAGGTAGCCGTTTCTCTTCGTTATAGGCGGGAATGATAATGGAAATGGATCGTTGCAAACGAAGCCCTTATAATAACTTATTTCAGCCTTAGGAGACTTTTTTGTCGCTCGAAGACGATCTACTCAAGCAGCGCCTGGCCCGCATCCGCGAGATCGAAGCCCTGGGATACCGCCCCTACGGGCGCCGGTTCGATTTCTCCCACACCATTCCCGAAATCCTGGGCGGCTACGGCGCCAAGACCGCGGAAGAGCTGACTCCCGAGGTGCGTGTCAGCGTTGCCGGCCGCCTCATGACGCTGCGGCACATGGGCAAAGCGGGCTTCGCCCACCTGCAGCAGAATGGCGAGCGTCTGCAGATCTACGTCAAAAAGGACGCGGTGGGCGAGCGCGACTTTCAACTCTTCAAACTGGTCGATATCGGCGATTTCATCGGCGTGGACGGCTACCTCTTCCGGACCCGCACCGGCGAATTGAGCATCCATGTCGAAAAGCTGGAGTTCCTCTCCAAGACCCTGCTCTCCATGCCTGAGAAGTGGCATGGCCTTGAGGACGTGGAGACGCGCTATCGCCAGCGCTACCTCGACCTGGTGGCCAATCCCGACGTGCGCAAAGTATTCGTCACCCGCGCCCGGATCATTTCCTCTCTGCGCCGCCAGTTGGAAGCGCACCAGTTTATCGAAGTGGAAACGCCCATGATGCAGCCGCTCTACGGCGGCGCGGCGGCGCGTCCGTTCATCACCCATCACAACACCTTGGATATCGACCTGTACCTGCGGATTGCGCCCGAACTGTATCTGAAACGGCTGGTGGTGGGCGGGCTCGATCGCGTTTACGAGATCAATCGCAACTTCCGGAATGAGGGACTCTCCACGCATCACAATCCCGAGTTCACCATGCTGGAGTTCTACCAGGCATACACCGATTATCAGGGCCTGATCGAGTTGTCCCAGGAACTGCTGGCGCAGGCCGCGCGCGATGCCGTAGGCACCACGGAGATCGAATACGAAGGCCATAAGCTGAACTTCAGCCGGCTGGAGCGGTATAGCATGCGCGAAGCCGTGGTTCGCTTCTGGCAGGGGGACGGCCGGCCCACCATGGAAGATGTAGCCAATCCCGAGTGGCTCCTGCGAAATTCCGATAAGTCCACCGCCGGGGAAGCGCTGACCGATATCTTCGAGCGCCACGTGGAAGAAAAGCTGATCCAGCCGACCGTGGTGTACGATTATCCGGTGGAGACTTCGCCGCTCTCCAAGAACAAGCCCGACGACCCCGCTTTCGTGGAGCGCTTCGAAATCTACGCCGCCGGTATGGAGATCGGCAACGCCTATACCGAGTTGAACGACCCGCAGGAACAGCGCCGCCGCTTCGAGATGCAGCTTTCCATGCGCGAGCGCGGCGATGAAGAAGCGCACCAGATGGATGAAGACTACGTGCGCGCCCTGGCCTACGCACTGCCCCCCACGGGAGGCGAAGGCATCGGCATCGACCGCCTCACCATGATTCTCACCGGATGCCGGTCCATCCGCGACGTCATCCTGTTCCCGCTCCTCCGTCCGGAAGGTCCCATCGACCTGGTGCGCCAACTGCGCGAACTGGACGGAGTATGAGGGAAAAAACAGGGGCCAGGGGCCGGGGGCCAGGGGCCAGGGAGGGTGCGGCTGCGGTTGCCGCCCGGCGAGCGAAGCGAGCCACAAACCCCCCATCCCCAACCCCCAACCCCCGCTTTCCCGGTGCTTCATGATCTCCCGCTTCGAGCTGTTCATCGCCAATCGCTACCTGCGGGCGCGCCGCAAAGAAGCGGTGATCTCTATCATTACCCTGATCTCCGTCATGGGAGTGACCGCCGGGGTGATGGCGCTGGTGATCGCGCTGGCGGTCACTAACGGCTTTCGCAATACCCTGCAGCGCAATCTGCTGGGAGCCATGGCGCACATCAACGTGCTGGAGAAGGAGCCGCTGAACGGCATCGAAAACTGGCACGACATGGCCGCGCGCATCCGCAAGGTGCCCCACGTGGTCGCGGTATCCCCCGCGCTCTACGAACCGGCATTTCTCAAGGCTCCGGTGCAGTCACACGCGGGCGTGGTGAAGGGCATCGACGTGGATTCCGAACTGGCCATCAGCGAGACCCTGCGCCATTTGAAGGCCGGCTCGCTGAACGAATTGCGCGACCCCAACCGCGCCGTCCCAGGCATCATAATCGGCAACAGCATGGTGCAGGATACCGGCATGGTGCTGAATTCCCGGATCACCGCCATCTTTCCGGAAGCCACCGAACTGGCGGGCTTCACCGTCATGCCCCCGCTCCGCCCTTTTCACGTCTCCGGTATTTTCGATTCGGGATTCTTCGAAATCGACGACAATTGGGTGTTCGTCTCACTGCCAGCCTTACAGCACGCCCTCGGGCTTGAGGACGTCATCAATCAGATCGAAATCAAAGTGGATGACCTGGATGCCGCCCCCGCCATCGCCAAGGATATCGAGCGCGTGGTGGGCCCGAAATACACCACCACCACCTGGCAGGAGCGCAACAAGCAACTGCTCAGCGCCCTCACCATGGAGCGCGTCGTCACCGTCATCGTGATCGGGCTCATCGAACTGGTGGCCGCGCTGAATATCTTCATCACGCTCGTCATGATGGTGATGGAAAAGTACCGCGACATCGCCGTGCTCATGTCCATGGGCGCCCGCCACAGCCAGATCCGCCGCATCTTCATGCTGCAGGGCGTACTGATCGGCGTGGCGGGCAGCGCCCTCGGGCTGGTACTCGGCTACGGCATTTCCTACTACGCCAACAAATACCGGCTGGTCCCGCTGCAGGAATCGGTCTACTCCATGAGCTTCGTGCCCTTCGAAACGCGCTGGGTGGATGGCGTGTGGATCGCCGCCCTAGCCATTCTGGTAAGCTTCCTGGCGACGCTGTACCCGGCCCGCAACGCCACCCGCATCACGCCCGCCGAAGTGCTGAGGTACGAATAATCGGCGTGGCAGGGACGGCCGCGGTTGAAGCCGCAATTCAGAGTTTGAGTCTGCTCCGCCAATTGCCACAATGAGCCGTCTGCAACCATTTGAAGGCCGCTTGTGAGAAAAACCGGAGTAGTTACGCTCTTCATGCTCATACTAGTTGTGCCGCATGGGGAGCCGCAGTCAGCGTCGGAACCGGATCACCCGCCAGGCTGCCCTCAAATTAGCAGTGTGCGCTGCGGTCATCTTCGGTTTCACCTGTATCATGCTGCAATCGACAGTCTGGAACCAGCCAGTGTTGAAAGAACGCGAGCCTTTCTACACTACTCTTCCAGGCGTAGACCTGAGCGCTGTACCGACTGCGAAACTGCCGGCTCTCCTGAAGGACCTAAATAGGCGACGCTGTCCTTGCGAGTGCCTGAGAACGATCGCGAGTTGCCGCAATCATCACGGTACCTGCACGTACAGTCTGGCTATCGCCAAGCAAGCCGTGGAAGCCGCGCGAAAGCCCTGACAGCGGCACGCCGGGCGCCGAACTCCCTCCCGCCGATTCCGAAAAGAGGCCCGCTCACGGGTATCTTTCGCCGCTCGTGAGTTTCCTGTCGCATCCTGAAGGCAGTTCGCTGTAGACCTAACAGGAGATGGATCCTCGCGTCTTAAAAGCCTTGATCGTGGACGATGAGCCTATCGCTCGCCGGGTTCTTCGCGAGGATTTGGAGCAGTTGGCCGATGTTGAGGTCCTCGGCGAAGCCAGTGATGGCAAACAGGCCTTGCTGCAGATTGAGAAGTTGAAACCAGATGTAGTATTTCTTGACCTGCAGATGCCGGTAATGAGTGGTTTTGAGGTGGTGCGCAACCTGAATGGTAAGCATGCGCCTGTGGTTGTGATCGTTACTGCGTTCGATCAGCACGCCATTCAGGCGTTCGAAGCGGGCGCGGTGGATTACCTGCTCAAGCCGGTCAACGAAACGAGGCTGCGCACTGCGGTGGAACGTGCCAGGAGCATGCGGGGCGATCCTTTGGAAATCGCCAACCAGGTGGCAAAGATCGCCGCAGCCAGCGACGCACCCCAGTCCACCCATCGGCGCAAAGTGGTGGGCCGGAACGGCGCGGACTACTTCCTGCTGGACGAAGATGAGATCCTGGCTTTCCAGGCCGAGCGGGAATTGGTGTGGATTGTCACAGCGAAGCAGCGCCTGCTGGCCACTCAATCGCTGCGCGCGATTCAGGAGCGCCTGGGCGAGGTACATTTTCAGCGAGTCCATCGCAACGCCATCGTCAACGTGAATCATGTCCGCAAAATGAGTGCGCTCAGCAGTCAGCGCTGGCTCATCACTTTGAGCAATTCGCTCCAACTGATTGTCAGCAAGCGGCAGGCGCACAGTATTCGGCAAATCCTACAGTGGTGAACGATAGTCCTCTCACGGCTGTTTTTAGTTCGATCCTGCTAACAAGTCGTCCGTCAGCAAGAATTAGCTTGGCGCTCAAATCCGGATTCCCAATACTTGAGTGATGATGAAAACGCTCGCTGTCTGTGCTTTAGGTGTGTTGTTCTATGTTGCAAGCGGTGCGTTCGGGCAATCTCTAGGTAATGCCGGAACGATTGAGGGGACCATCCTGGACCCTTCCGGCGCCGCCATTACTCACGCAGAGGTATACATTCATAACGCCCTCACCAACTACCGGCAGTCCACGGTGACCGATGCGCATGGCTCGTTTCGATTAGTCAATATTCCTCCCAATCCGTATCATTTGGAAGTGACTGCTTCCGGCTTCAACGTCCACGCCCAGGATGTCGACGTCCGCAATTCGGTTCCGGTGCAGGTCAAGATTCAAATGGACCTGGCGGGCTCGAAGACTACGGTCACGGTAGAGGGCGCCGGAGCGGACCTTCTGGAAGTGGATCCCTCGGCGCACGTGGATACCGACCGGAATCTCATCATGAAATTGCCTGAAATCGATCCGGGTGCCGGTTTGAGCCAGGCGATCGTTTACAGTACCGGCGGCGTGGCAGCCGACGGCAACGGCTTCTTCCACCCGCTCGGCGATCACGCTCAAGTCACCTTCGTGATTGACGGCCAGCCCATCAGCGATCAACAGAGCAAGGTCTTCTCCACGCAGCTTCCTACCAGCGCCGTTCAGAGCATGGAAATCGTCACCGGTTCGCCGGCGGCCGAATTCGGCGACAAGACCAGCCTGACCGCAAATATCACCACGAGGTCCGGACTCGGAGCCGGGCGGGTATTCGGCAACGTCGACGCGAGCTACGGTTCGTTCGGCACCTACGGAGGCAGCTTCGGCTTGGGCTACGGAACCTCGACATTCGGCAACTTCCTCGCCGTCGACGGGGTGCGGAGCGGCCGGTTCCTGGACACTCCGGAGTTTTCGCCCTATCACGATATTGGGAACAATCAGACACTTTTCGACCGTCTCGATTTTCAGCCCACCGGGAAGGACGTAATCCACTTCAACCTGTTCATGGCGCGCAACGGTCTGGAGATCCCAAACAACCTCGACCAACAGCAGAGCGGCCAGACGCAGCGGCAGCGGGTTCTCACCTGGAGCATCGCACCGGGCTATCAACACACCGTCAGTGCGCACACCTTGATCACGATCAACCCTTATATCCGGAAAGACCAGTTCAACTACTACCCCAGCTCGAACATCTTCAACGATCTGCCAACCACGCAGGCCCAGCAGCGGCAACTGCTGAACTGGGGCGTAAAAGCTGACGTTTCCACCACCACCGGCCATCACACCATAAAATACGGAGTGGATTTGAAACAGACCCGTCTCCTGGAGAATTTCCAATTTGGCATTACTGACCCCACCTTCAACCCCATTTGCGTGGATAACCAGGGCAATGCCGCCGGTCCCCCGACCGTCCTGGACCCGAATCAGTGCGACGCTTTGGGGCTAACAACAAATCCGAACCTGAATCCCGGAATCGTTCCCTACGACCTGAGCCGCGGGGGAAGCCTTTTCAACTACCACGCCACCGGCAACATCAACCAGTTCGCAGCGTACATCGAGGATACAATCACGCTGGGTAACCTGGTCCTCACCCCGGGTTTCCGCTTCGACAGGTACGATGGCCTGAGCACCGCGACCAGTCCGCAACCCAGGCTCGGCATCGCTTACAACATCAAAGGCAGTGGAACGGTGCTGCGCGTTGCCTACGCCCGGACAATGGAGACACCGTTCAACGAGAATCTTCTGCTTTCCAGCGCGACCGGACTCGGCGGACTGGCACAGAATGTGTTCGGCTCGGTGGGCGAGCCGCTGCAACCGGGCAACCGGAATCAATTCAATGGCGGTCTTCAGCAGGCCATTGGCAAGTACCTGCTGATTGACGCGGACTACTTCTGGAAGTACACCCACAATGCCTACGACTTCAACACCCTGGGTGCCACTACAATCACATTTCCGATCGCATGGCACAACTCCAAGTTGGATGGAGTTACCGGCCGCGTAAGCACCACCAACATGAAAGGCTTTCAGGCTTACTGGACCTTTGGCCACACCCGCGCCCGATACTTCCCACCGGAGGATGGAGGGCTTATCTTCCAGGGAGCGCCGCTGGCAGCAGGCGTGTTCCGCATCGATCACGATCAGGCCTTTCAGTCTACGGGAGTCTTCCGGTATCAGCATAAGAATGCCGAATGGATCGCCTTCACATGGCGCTACGACAGCGGACTGGTGGTCAGCGGCGTGCCCGACGCCGGCGCGGCCTTGATCGGCGGATCGGCAGGCATGTCCCCGAATCAACAGGTGAGCATCGGCTTAGCCTGCAACGGCGTGCTAGCCACCGTGGCCAACCCCATTTCCGACTGCCTTGGCCCAAACGGCACGATGGGTAAGGTGACATCGACGCTGATCACGTTACCTCAGGGCGGATATGATAACTTCCCCAGCCAGGAGAACGACGACCACAATCCGGACCGCGTGAAGCCTCGTAACGTCTTTAATCTGGGCCTCGGCACCGACAACCTACTCCACCGGGAGGGCCACAAGCGCATCACCGCGTCGGTGGACATCGCCAACCTGACCAATAAAGTGGCCCTCTATAACTTCCTGTCGACGTTCAGCGGCACTCACTTTTTGCAGCCTCGCACGTTGAACGTTCGAATAGGCCTGGTGTTCTAACTGGGCAGACCTCTTCGAGGAAATCGTCGTTACTCCGACAGCGTGAAGTTCACGTCGATCTGCGTCGCCACTTCCACCGGCGCGCCGTTGAGCAGCGTGGTCTCGTACGTCCATTGCCGCACGGCCTCCATGGCCGCCCCGATCAGCAGCGGATGCCCGCTGATCACAGTCAGGCTCTTCACCCCGCCATCCTTGCCGATCACCGCGAACAGGTGCACCACGCCCTGAATCCGGGCATCTTTGGCCATCGGGGGATAAGCCGGTCGCACCTGCGAAGTCAGCTTCGACTGCTGCACGTTGCCGCCCACCCGAATCGCTCCGGGAGGCACCGGAAGATCCGCCACCGGCATCCCTACGCCCATGCTCATCATGGCCTGATGCGGCGCGCTGATTTGCAGCGTCGTTTCGCCGCTGTTCCCGAATACGCCCAGGTTGAGGTGCTCGTCATACTCTCTCACCGCTTCGCCCGTTTGTCGGAACAACTCCGGCGTAATCGTGTCACCTTCGTGAACCGGCAATCGCGACAGCAACTCCCTGCGAGCCTGGTCGCTCAGCCCCGGCGTCGCGATTGCCTTCACCGTGCCCGGAATCGGCGGCGCAGTCGACTGCCGCGCCATGATCATCCCGCCAAGCACTCCGCTTCGCACGCCACCGGACACCCCGCCCGGAACGCCGCCCACGACGCCTCCTGCCGCAGCCTGCCGCGGTGCCTGCACGCTCGTTTCCGCAGTGGCAGTAGCGGGCACCGTCTCCGCCTTGGGCAATTGGAAGTTGATGCTCACCTGCCGCGTGCTGTTCGCCACATCGCGCGTAAAGTGCCAGTCCAATACACTGGTCAGCACGCCTTTGCGGAGTTCGTCCGGCCCGCTGAGCACGCTGGCATCCACCACTTCGCCTTTGGACCCGAGCCGTAGCTGCACCACCACCGTGCCTTCAATGCGGGCTTGCAGGGCCGCACTCGGATACATCACACCGCCGCGATGGATCAACGGGTCGTTCACCGTCACCGAGACACCAACCGCGTCGGAAACCATCTGCGGTTCCGCCGCCAGCGGAAACGCCCCCGTCACAAACCAGCACGCCCCCGCCAGCATGATGAGGCTCATGGCGAACGCGGAAATCAATCTCGTCTTGGACATCCGAACCTCCTTCAGAATCGAAACCACTCTTTGCTTCAAATGCCGCTTGCGCAGAAACAACGGCGCGGGCGCCAGGTCCGGCACAGCCGCCGCACCTGCTATGGCCAGCAGCGCATCCAGATATTCGTCGCGCTTGCTGGTCAGGTCAATGACTTCCCGGTCCACCGCCTGCTCGCGCGCCAGTTGGATCTCCCCCAGCAGCCACCAGATGGCCGGGTGGAACCAGAACGCCGCGCGCACCAACTCCTCGCCGATGGCGAACAGCCAGTCGTGCCGCCACACATGCAACACCTCGTGGCAGAGGATGGCGTCCTGCTTGGCCTGGTCCAGTTCCGGGAATTGGCCCGGCAGCAGGATCACCGGGTCCAAAAACCCGAACGTTACCGGGCTGTTGATGTCTTCGGAGATCCGCAGGTCGGCCTCTACGCGCCACGCGCACGGGCCCGCCAGCGGACGGGAATGCCGGCGGTATCGCCGCAATTTCCAGAACCCCGCCGCCAGCCATGCCAACCGGAAGGCCGCGCCCGCCGCCAACACCAGCAGCGCCATCTGGCTGCGTGGCATGGTATGTTTCACCGGCGGTAGCGGCGCCGTGGGAAGCGACGGCGGCGGAACCTGTACCGAAGCAGTCACTATTTCCTGTTTCCACGGCCGCAACGCCGGCAGCGCCAGGCACGTGACCAGCAGCAGATACCAGAACCAGAGTTTGGCTTGGGGCTGCCGCAGCCGCAAGAGTGCGGGAATGAATGCCGTCAGCCCCACCAACAGGCCCACCTGCAAGCTATACGTCACCACGTTGTCCCAGGCGAGTGATAAGTTCATGGCTTCCTCCGGAGATGGGCGATCTCATCCAGATCTTCCTGGGTCAGGTTATGCTCTTCCACCAGGTGCACCAGTAGCGGCTCGGCCGAGCCGTTAAACACCCGGTTCACAAAATCCCGCACCATGGCGCCGATCACCTGCCCCTTCGGCTGCGCTGGACGGTAAACATACGCGCGCTCCGCCTGGCTCTTCTTCAAATACTTCTTCTGTTCCAGGATCTTCATCATGGTCATGACCGTGGTGTAGGCGACTTTCCGCCGTTCCAGGAGCGTCTCGTACACGTCCCGGACGGTGGCCGTCTCCCGCTCCCAGACGATCTTCATGATCTCCAGTTCCTGTCCGGTAAGGGTGGTGCTGCGGCGTCTCATACTAATTTTTTAGTACTAATCGAAAGAGATGTCAAGTTCTTTGGACACTCGCGCGCCGAAAAAGTTCCCGCTACTTTGCCGGATACCCGTGCAACAGCGGACCCACCACGTTGGAAAAGTTGTAATTCGCCCGCCGGTCCGCGTCGATCGTCCAGAACATCGCGCCCATCATGCCCGGGTAGCCGCCCGGCGCCAGCAGCCGGTACTTCGTGCCCGCCGGAGCCTTGCCCGTGATGATGTAATCCATCGCCTGGCTGACGATCGCAGGTGTGGTATCTCCCGTCAGGAAACCCACCGCCACCTTGTCCGCCGGCAGCGGCGGAAAGAAGTGCTTGGGGTCGCCCCCCACGTTGAAGCCGTGCAGCACCAGCTCCGTCATCGCCGCGTGATAATCCACTGTGCCCGGCTGGTAAATCTCGCCATCCAGCCCCTGCAGCGGCGGAGTGTTGTAATCCTGCACATCCATGAACGAGAGGATGTCGCGCAGCGCCCAGGCAATGGGCAGATACGAGCCGAACTGGCCGCCATAGCTCGGATAGCCAGACGGGATCTGCGTCCCTTCCGGCACCAGGCTGATCATGAAACCGGCGCCGAAATGATCCCGCAACTGCCGCAGCGCGGCGATTAGATTGACGATCGATGGCGTGGTGGGATTCTTGAAATCGGTATCGCCGGGATCGATGGCCAGCGACGGGCTCTCAAAATCGATATCGACTCCCTCGAAGCCGTACTCGCTCACAATCCGCGTCACCGACGAGACGAAATTCGGCACCCGCTTCGGATCGGCCAGGGTGAAATGCTGCCCGCCGCCGCCCAGCGAGATCATCACATGCCGGCCCTGCCCCTTCAGGTAGGCGATATCGGCCTTGAATTTTTCCGCATCCAGGCCCGCGGGCGTGCGGAACTGCATGGTCCCTTCCGGCGCATTGCGATCCGGTGTGGCGAACGCCACCAGGATCACGTCCCACTGCGGCGATACGTCGCGCAGCGGAATGGTCGAGCCGGCCCCGCCATAACCGGCCCAGTAACCGATCAGCTTGTGGCCATTTGGCTTCCCGCTCGCCGGCGCTGCCGCAACCGTGGGCGCCGACGGTCCGCCGCCGCGCCCGCCGCGACCCGCGCAGGGCTTGGCGTGCTCGCCCAGCACCCGCGCGTCCGGAAAACTGTACGGGCCCTCCGCGCCTCCCGTGTACCAGGGCAGGAGCGCCACGTTCTGCACGTGATACGCCTGCGCCACAAACGGCTTCGACGCCGGAATATTGTTCTTCGGGTTGGTATTGGTGGGTTGCAGTTGGAAGTACGTGGACCCGACACCGGTGCCGCCGCAACTGCCCTGCTCGCCCGGCCGCATCCAGCCCGCGAAACTGTTGCCCGGAGCCTTCACGTTCCTCCCGTTGATCGTCGGGTCGTGCAGCGGATCGTTCACGAACTCGGCGAGTTGCTGCGTGAGCGGCTCCACGTCCGCGTCTTCCACTACCGCGGGCGCCGCTTCCAGATACGAAGCCAGCACGAAGGAATTGCCCGTCGCCGAATCCACCCCGTGCGCGCCCCACGAACAGCACACCGTGGCATCGCCCGTGACATAGAAGGTAGTGTTGTGCGTCATGGCGACGACCAGCTTGCCTTCCTGCTTCGGAATTTGCTTAAAAACCTCCTTCTGCACGAACTCCCCGTCCACCACGGCGAACGTGCGGCCCGTCTTCTTCGAACTCAGGACGTATCCGTAGCCGGCCGGGATTTTGATGGCCACCGGCTTCACCTCCGGCTTGCCCAGCAGCGTGTGCCATCCGGCATTCCGCGGGAAGGTGGTGCGCAGCATGGCGTCCGCGTACTGCGTATTGCCTCCCGAAGGAAACACGAAATTCGAAAAAATCGGCGAGCGCAGCACGCGCGAAACGTCCGGCGCGGCGTCCATCTTTTTCGCCTCGAACTGGAGCGTGATGGGCGCCAGCACCGTCGGAATGCTTGTAGTGGCGCCCCGTGCCGGATCGCTTCCCATCAGGGTGTAGGTCGACTCCCCGACCGTGTACTGAAACACAGGCACCGTGCCCTGCGCATGCAGTACCAAGGGTACCAACAGCAGAAATCGCATGTTCTCAGGCCAAACTCAGTATCTTGTCCAACGCCGTCGAAACCTGTTTCAACTGATCCGGCTGCGCCGCATTGCGGCCAATTTCCGGAGAGATCACTCCGTTGTAACCTACTTTCACCAGCGCCGCCATCACCGCTTTCCAGTTCACGTCGCCTTCCAGCAAATCGGCGAAATGCGCCGGCTGGCCGCCGCCGGCCAGTTTGAAATCCTTGAAGTGAATCCGCTTGATGCGCGGGCCCAGAGTCAGAATCCAGTCTTCCGGATAGCCATACTGCATCACGTTGCCGGCGTCAAAATGCACACCCACCCACGGGCTGTGAAACTGGTCCACGAACGACCGCATCTCCAGCGGACTCAGCAGAAACTTGTTCCACACATTTTCCGGATTCAGCAGCACCTTGGCGCTCGCCGCGTCGGGAACCAGCTTTCGCAATTCCGCCGTGTAGCGATCCCACGTCTCCTGCGATCCGACTTCGAGCTTCGCGCCGTTGCCCAACCGGACCGCATACAGCAGCAGCGCGCCGCAATTCACATCCGCGGCAATGCGCAGCGCCTTGCGGACCGCGTCCACACCGCGCGCCCGCACTGCCGGATCGTCCGCATTCAGCGGATTCTGGTGCAACGCGTCGGACACCCACAGGGTGGCGATCCGGATGCCGGCCTTCTCCGCGGAATCGGCCAGCCGGCGCGCGTCATCGTGGCCGATATCGAGCGCCAGATCCGGACCGATGGCCAGTTCGATCGCGTCAAACCCCGCCGCCTTCGCCTGCGCGAAGCACTCGGCCCGGGGCATCTCCTTCGGGAAGATGATCGAGCAGATACCCTTGACGAAGCGGGCCTTCGGTTGCGCCCGCGAAGGCAGCGCGGCGGCGGCCAGGCTCGCCGCCAGAACTTCCCTCCGGGTCACAACTCGACCCCCAAGTCGCTCCAGTTCACCATCTTCTGCTGCATCATCGCCTGATTGCCCAGAATCGCCGTCAGCGCCGCCTCGGCCCCCACCGTGATCCCCACCGGCGGCGGCGTCCCCTTGGTGATCGAATCGTAAAATGCCGCCAGATGCGCGTACTGGTCTTCCTGACGTTTGGCCGCCAGCACCACGGGTTGGCCGCCCCTTTCCAGCGGATACGCCGTCCCCGAGCCCATCAGGTCCAGCCCCGCCTTGGAACCGTACACGTAAATATACTGATTGCCGTTGGGCATCGACCCGGGGTGAAACACGTTCTGCGTGAACGACATCATCACACCCTTGGGATACTCATAGGTGAGACTGCCGCAATCGTAAATCGTCCGCCCCGGCGGGTCGTTCTTATAGAGCTGCGTTCCGCCGAAACCGCAGGCGCGCACCGGCCGGGCCCCAATCACCCAGTTGCACAAATCCAGATTATGCACCGACTGCTCCACCAGGTACCCGCCCGACTTGTTGACGTCGAAATACCAATCGCCCGAGGTGCCGTCGTGCGGCAGGTCTGCCGTGGCATGACGCTGCGCCTTGACCATGAGGACCTCGCCGATGGCTCCCTCCTGCACCTTGCGTACGGCTTCCTGGAATTGTTTCTGCGACCGTAACTGCTGGCCGGGAACGAACACTTTGCTGGATCCGCGCGCCGCTTCCACCAGGGCGCGCACCTGCGCCGGGGTCACGCCGATAGGCTTTTCGCAGTACACGTGCTTGCCCGCGCGAATCGCCGCAATGGCCATTTCCGAATGCAGGTACGGCGGAGTCGCAATGAAGACGGCATCCACGTCCTTGCGGTCAAGCACACGGCGCCAGTCGGCATAGGTAGCCGGTTTGTCGCGCGCCGCCGTGGTGGCCGCCTTATCCAGACGGTCGGGCTTGATATCGCACAGCGCCAGCACCTTCGCATTCGGCTGTTGCAATACGCCTTGCAGCAGGAACGAGCCACGATTGCCCACACCGATCATCGCCGTGCCGACCGAGCTTTCGGCCTGGAATGCGCGAGCGGCCAAGGCGGTTCCGAACAGAAAAAATCGCCGGTTCACTTTCATACACCACCCCCAAGACAGTGTACGCCCATGCGAACATGGATGTTTGTTCCACCGTGGCCAAACCCCGTAAGCCCGTTCCTCCACCGCGCAGCCGCCCGGTAGATCTGTACCTCTACCTGCTGCTGGCCGCCGCGACCCTGGCGGTCTACAGCCAGGCGATTCATTTCGATTTCCTCAACTACGACGACCCCGCCTACGTGGTCAACAACCCCCAGGTGCGCGCCGGATTGACCTGGGACGGCCTCGCCTGGGCCTTCACCTCTTTCCACGCGGCCAACTGGTTCCCGCTCACCTGGCTCTCCCATATGACCGATTGCCAGTTCTTCGCCATGCGCGGCGGATGGCACCACCTCACCAGTATCGTCATCCACACCGCTGCCGCCCTGCTGCTCTTCGCCGCGCTCCACCGGCTCACCGGCGCCCGCTGGCCCAGCGCGTTCGTCGCCTTTCTATTCGCCTTGCACCCGCTGCACGTCGAATCCGTGGCCTGGATCGCCGAACGGAAGGACGTGCTCTGCGCCCTCTTCTGGTTTCTGGCGCTTTACTGGTATGCCGATTACGCGCGCCGCCCCAGCATCGCGCGCTATCTGCCGGTCGTGCTCGCCTTCTGTCTCGGACTGATGGCCAAGAGCATGATCGTCACCCTTCCCTTCGTGCTGCTGCTGCTGGATTACTGGCCGCTGCGACGCCCCATGCGCCGCGCCCTTCTCTGGGAGAAGCTGCCTTTGGTGGTCCTGTCCGCCGGCGCCGTGCTACTTACGTTTCTGGCGCAGGAACACGGCAACGCCGTCCGCTCGCTCTCCAACATCCCGCTGGGATTCCGCCTGGAAAACGCCGTGGCGGCGTATGCGGTGTACCTGGTGCGCGCCGTTTGGCCAGCGGATTTGGCGGTCTTCTACCCCTACCGCTTCGATCTGCCCGCATGGCAGGTCGCGGCGTCCGCGGCGCTGCTGGCCACGATCACGGCGCTGGTGATCCGCAAGGCGCGCACGCATCCCTACCTGGCCGTAGGATGGCTCTGGTACGTGGGGACGCTCCTTCCCGTCATCGGGTTGGTGCAGGTGGGAGCGCAATCCTCGGCGGATCGCTACATGTACGTTCCCATGGTGGGGCTGGGAATCATGCTGGCTTGGGGTGCGTCTCACGCCCCGAGGTTTGCCGCGATCGGCGTCCTGGCGGTCTGCGCCGTCCTCACGTGGCGCCAGCTCAGCTACTGGCGTGACACCGAAACGCTATTTCAACACGCCGCCGATGTCACCACCGGCAATTACCTGGCGCACAATAACCTGGGCGAATACTACCTGACGCACAATCGGAATCAGCAGGCCGCGCTGCACATTCAGGCTGCGCTCCGCATCCGGCCGGCCTATCCGGACGCCCACGCGAACCTGGCGTTAGTTCTGCGTCGTGCCGGCAGGCTGGCCGATTCCGAGCGCGAATACCGCCAGGCGCTCGCGCTCCAGCCGGTGAGCGGGCCTTTCCACGCGGCGTACGCCGGCCTGCTCATCGGCGAGGGACGCACCAATGAAGCGGTGAGCGAGTTCTACGAAGCCATCCGGCTGCAGCCCGGCAATGCCGCCACACGTCACAGCCTGGGATTCATCCTGCTCAGCCGCGGCCGCCTGGACGAGGCGCTGGTCCAGTTCCGGGCCGAGGCGCAACTGGAACCCGGCAACGCCACCGTCCACTTTAATTTGGGGACGCTCCTCGCCAGCGCAGGCCACTTCGAGGAAGCTGCCGCGGAGTTCACTCAGGCACTCCGCATCCAACCCGACTTCTCCGAGGCCCGCGCGCGTCTGGAACAGGCCCGCACGCACCAGAAGTAGGGTAACGCCGCCTTATCGCCGGTGACCGCCGCCACCTGCTGACGATCCGCCGCCGGTGTGCCCGCCGCCCGTGTTACCGCCGCCGAAACTCCGGCCGCCGCCGCTGGAGCTGGGCGCCGAGGCCCGAGGGGCGGACTGGTAGTTCCGTGCCGGAGCCGAGGACCGTTGCGCCGGAGCCGAATACCGCTGGCCGCCCTGGAAGTTCTGTGCCGGAGCCGAGTACCGTTGTGCCGGAGCCGAATACCGCTGGCCGCCCTGGAAGTTCTGCGCCGGAGCCGAGGACCGTTGCGCCGGAGCCTGATATCGCTGGCCGCCCTGGAACTGCTGCGCCGGAGCCGCGGACCGCTGCCCCGCCGTCTGGCCGCTTCCGAAATGCTGCCCCTGCGTCGAGCGCTGCCCCGAACCCTGATTCCCCTGTCTTCCTTGCAATTGGTTGGCCGGAGCCGCGGACCGTTGCCCCGCCGCCTGACCGCCTCCGAAATGCTGCCACTGCGTCGAACTCTGCGCGCCCGGCCTGTTTCCGTATCCCGACCCGGACCGGTTCCCACCGCTGGAATTGAAGCCGCCGGACCGTGTCATCGATGCCCGCGAAGCCAGCGACGCCGCCTGATACCGTCCCGCCAACTGGCGGTTCGGGTACGACACTCCCAGCCGGTGCATCGGGTCGTGCTGCCACATCGAGCGGCCGCCATAACCGCCATATCCGCCTGCCCACTGGCCACCGCGGAAGCCGTACCGCTGGAAAAACGGGCCGTTCACGAAGACCGACCGCCCGAACCAGTTCGGGCCCCAGCCCCAACCCCCGCCACCCCAGCCCCAGCCGCCCCAACCGCCAAAACAGAATCCCATGTCGATCCCCATCCCGAACCCGAACCCGTAACCCCCGTAATACAGCGACGGATACCCGTACGCCGGCGGCCCCCACACGTACGACGGATCGTACGTGGGCACATAGATCACCTGTGGATTGGCCGGCGCAATTTCAATTGCCGCCTGCCCGTTTTGCGTCTCGGTAGTCACGGTTTGCTGCGGTGTGGAGGACAGCCGGCCATCGGCCTGCGCTCGCGCGCGCATCTGCTGCACCGCCGCCATCACGTCGGATTGCTGTGCCAGGAACGCATTGCCCAGAGCCGTGGCCCACTGCATGTCCTGGTTCAGCCTTGCGAGCACGTCCGGAAACGCCACCAGCGCCTGCACACTCGCATCCCAATTCTGCTGGCGAGCCGCCGCCGTCAACTGCTGCCCGCTCAGGCCTTGACTTCTTTGCAGCCACTGCTGCGCTTCCACCAGTTCAAGGGGGTAGGTGCTGGCTACCAGAACCTGGCTGAGCAGCGGATCGGGATACAACGCGATCGGCGCCACCAGGTCGTTCAGTTGCTCGGGAGCCAACAGCGGCGCCTGCTGTCCCGGCGCCGGATCCTGTGCCTGTGCCGGCATGAGAAACGAGATTCCCAGGAGTGCCGCCGCCAACCCGGCCTGCCGTGCCATTCGGAGTGCCATGTCCTAACCTCCACTGGGGTAGATGCGCGCCGGAGCATTCGCGTTATGAATCTTATTTAACGTGCCGGCCGGTAGCGGGCCCACCAGAGGATGAGGAACATCAGGGCCATAACCAGGACAATTACGATCCCTACGGCCCCTACCGCGCGCATGAAGGTGCGGCTGGCCTGCCTCCGCCTCACCCAGTCCATCGGAATCCTGGCCCCGCACCGGGGACAAAACAGCCCCACCGAGGAGTACATGTCGCCGCAGCGATGGCAGCCGAACAGGAACGTCCCCCCGTCTATCTGAGGAAACGTAGCCCAGATCTGCCCCTTGCCGCAGTTGATACAGGTGAACGCCTCATCGTCGATGCGCTGCGAGCACTGGGGGCATTTGGCCACGAACAGGTGGTTGAATTTGGACATGAAGCGCCTTAGATCGTGTTACTTATCCGCGATCCCGACCTTTCCATAGCGGAATCCTACCAGAAATCTCCGGCGTGCGACACCTCCGCAAAGGCAACTGTTCCAATGTTGTCTACCATCCATTCGCAGGCAGCCTGGAGGGGTGAAAATGCGCCGATCGATTGCCGCCCGCCGGAGATCTCCGCTTGCAGCAGGATAGACACTCCCGGGCTGGCAGACCTCAGTTCCCGGTAGCGGTTTTTTCGGCGCGATCCACCGCAATCGCATCCAGCGGACGCTTCTGCGCCTCCAACTTCAGGCCGATTCGCTGAATTGAATTGAAAATCGAGGCGCCGGGTTGGGGAGCCGCCGGCGTCCCGTCCGCTGAATTCGGGGGCGCAAGCATGCCGTGCACGTCTTCCGGGGAAAACTCCAGCTCGAAATCGTACCGGCCTTCCAGCCCGGTGAGGTTCACCACTGGACGTCCGACCAGGCGGGGCAGCGAATTGGCAAGCGCCGTCATATCCCCGCGCTTGACCTCCATGCGCCCGACGCCGGCACCGGACATACTCATTCCAAAGTGTGCGCCCTCCACTCCTGCCGGTTCCTCCGGCGAAGGCTTGAGCTTCGGCCCGTTGTTGCCGAGCAACAAGGCGAACACATTGAAATCCTTTTTCTCGTGGTGAATCTCGACTTTGAAACGCTCGCGCAGCAGCGTTTGCATCATTTCCGGGAGTTGTTCGCGCCGCGTTCCTTCCGGCCCCTTGGCCACGAGATCGTATCGCAGTTCGCCGAGCCAGGAGGGTCCCGAGACCTGGTATTCCTTGACCTGATAGGCAAAGGCAAGGCAGTACCGCAAGGTGACGTAGCGAAAATCGATCCGATCGTCGCCGGCCTTGCTTTCGCGCCATTGGCCAGGCGCACAGCAGGGCGCCGCGGGTTTGACCGAGGCAACTTCGAAAGAGAGGGGGGACGCGGCCTGACCAAATGCCGCGCCCGCCATCAGTGCGGCGGCGAGTGCAAGGAGTTTTATCATTTAAAGATCTGAAATTATATTAATACAAGCTCCACCCCTCGTTGCTACCAACCCCCGCTACCGTATACACTGGCGTTGCCTATGGCACCCAGCGACGTTCACCTCGACCGGAGTTTTTTCGGCCATCCGCGCGGCCTCGCCACACTGTTCTTCACTGAAATGTGGGAACGCTTCAGCTACTACGGGATGCGCGCCATCCTGATCTACTTCCTGACGGATACCATCGCCAAGGGAGGTTTGGGGTTCGCCGACTCCAAAGCCGGGGCCGTCTACGGGCTCTACACGTCGATGGTGTACCTGCTCTGCCTGGGCGGCGGCTGGGTGGCCGACCGCATCACCGGACGCCGGCGCGCTGTGCTCATCGGCGGCATTCTCATCTCGGTGGGCGAGTTCTGCCTGGCGACGCCCGGCCTTCCGTTTTTTTACGTGGGACTGGCGCTCCTGATGATGGGCACCGGGATGCTGAAGGGCAACGTGAGCGTGATTGTCGGGCAACTGTACGGGAAGGACGACGCGCGCCGCGACTCCGGCTTTTCCATCTTTTATATGGGCATCAATATCGGCGCGCTCATCTCGCCGTTGATCTGCGGCTGGGTGGGCCACACCTATGGCTGGCGATGGGGCTTCGGAATCGCGGGAGCCGGGATGCTGGCCGGCGTGATTCAGTACGTGCTCGGCGGAAAACATCTGGGCTCGGCGGGACTGCATCTGCCCAGCACCGGCGATCCGGAGGCCGACCGGCGGCAGAAACGGAATGCCATTGTGGCGGTAGGCAGTGCGCTCGGCGTGTTGGTCCTGCTCGCTCTGCTGGGGATTCTGGGCGTGTTCCAGATGACCGCCGAAGCCATCGCCGATGCCGAAGGATGGGCGCTGTGCGGGGTGGTGGTGGTGGTGTTTTCCTGGCTGCTGTTTCTGCCCGGCTGGACGCCGGTGGAGCGGAAACGGTCGGCGGCGGTCCTGGTGCTGTTCGTGGCGTCCGCATTATTTTGGGCCTCCTTCGAGCAGGCCGGTTCTTCCCTGAGCCTGTTCGCCGAGCGCAGTACCCACCGCAGCATGTTCGGCTATGATTATCCGGCGAGCTGGTTCCAGACGGTGCAGCCGGTCTTCGTGATTGCGTTCGCCCCGGTCTACGCCTGGCTGTGGCTGGCGCTCAAGCGGCGCGAGCCTTCGAGCCCCGCCAAGTTCGCACTCGGGCTGCTGTTCGCGGGGCTGGCGTTCGCCATCCTGGTGCCGCCGGCTTTGGTGTCCGCGCACGGGGCGCAAGTTTCCCAATGGTGGCTGGTGAGCACGTATTTCCTGCAAACCATGGGCGAGCTTTGCCTGAGCCCGGTGGGTTTGAGCGCCATGACCAAGCTCGCGCCGGATCGCGCGGCCGGTTTTATGATGGGGATCTGGTTCCTCTCCACCAGCATTGGCAACTGGATGGCCGGCAAGGCCGCATCGCTGTATAGTTCCATGCCGATCCAAACGCTGTTCGGTTCGGTGGCGGCCTTTACCATCGGGGCCGCCATCGTGATGGCGCTGATGATCCGGCCGACTGTGCGCCTGATGTCGGGAGTAAAGTAGGGTGATATGCGACTGGCTTTCCGTTCCCTCTGGCGGAAGCCGGCGTTCGCTCTCGTCGCGGTAGCGACCATCGCGCTCGGTGTGGGAGCGAATACCGCGCTTTTCGGCGTGATCTACACGGTTCTGATTCAACCACTGCCGTTTCGTGATCCCGGCAAGCTGGTGCAAATCTGGGAAACGCATCCGGCTCTCCCGCAACTGCAGGTAACCGTTCCGGATTTTCAAGACTGGCGCACCCAGGCGCGCAGCTTCGAACAGCTCGCGGCTTACACCCTTTCGGCCATGAATACCGGCACGCTACTGGGGCAGGGGGAACCGGAGATCGTTCACGCCACCATGGCGGGCAGCAACCTGTTTCCGATGATGGGAATCCGGCCGCTGGCAGGCCGCGCCTTCACCGATGCCGAAGAACGCGCGAAGCAGAACGTCGCGCTGATCAGCGAATCGCTCTGGCGGCGCAAATTCGGCGCGGATCCCGCCGTTGTCGGCCGGCAAATCCGGCTGGACGCGCAGTCCTTTGCCGTGCTCGGAATCGTGCCGCGGCGGCAGGCGTTTCCGGAATGGGCCGATTTGTGGATTCCGCTCTCCCTGATCGAACCCGGCCTCGCCACTCGCCGGAAATTCCACCCGCTCGAAGTGATTGCGCGGCTCGGGCCCGGCGTGCGGCCGGAACAGGCGCAAGCCGAAATGCAGGCCATCGCGCGGCGGCTGGAGCAGGCGCATCCGGATACCAACCGAACCATCGGGGCGTTCGTGATTCCACTGGCCCGGCAGACCACCGGCGCGGTGCGGCCATCGCTGTTGCTGGCATGGGCCGCGGTTGGGCTGATCCTGCTGATGGCATGCGCCAACCTGGCGCATCTTTTCCTGGCCCGTGTCATCGAGCGGCGGCAGGAAATGAGCATTCGCGTGGCCTTGGGTGCAAGGCCCTGGCAACTGATGGGGCAGGTGGCGAGGGAGGCTCTGCTGGTGGCTGCCGTGGGAGGCGCGGCCGGTATGATCTCCGCCATCTGGACGAGTCAACTGCTGAGCAAACTGGCGGCGAGCCAGATCGGCCGCGCGGAGTGGACGGGATTTGCGGCGCCCGTGTGGCTGTTCGCGGCGGCCATTTCGCTGACCGGCGGTTTGCTGTTTGCCTTGCCCGCCTGCTGGCAGGTAATGCGCGCTCGCATGACTCTGGGGGACGCTGGCCGGTCGGTCACGCGCGGGCGCTCGCGCATCAGCGCGGCTCTGATGGCCGGCCAGGTGGCCATGGCCCTGCTGGTCCTGGCCGGAGTCGCGCTCCTCACCCGCAGCTTTGCGGCACTGCTGCGCGAGGATCCGGGCTTCCGCGCCGCGGGAGTGTGGACTGTTCCGAACCTGCCTTTGGGCACCGCCCAGTGGCGCTCCGCGCTGCTTCGAACTCCCGGAGTAGCGGATGCGGCCCTGGTGAACTCGGCGCCCATGAGCCTGCTGGCCACAGAGCGCAGCCGCTTCGCCACCCGCTTCGGGCTGGAGGGCAGGAGCTTCGACCCCGGCAGCTATCCGGTGGCGCAAAACCGTTGGGCCAGCCCGGAGTTCTTCAGCGTGCTCGCGATTCCCCTTAAGAGCGGCCGCCGGCTGACCGAAGCCGACCGCAATCAGCCGCGGATTCTGGTCAACGAGACGCTGGCCCGCCGTTTCTTCCCGCACCGGGACGCGGTGGGAAAGCGCCTGATCCTGGGCGTGATGGATCCGCGGCAGACCGCCGTTGAGATCGTGGGGGTTGCCGGCGACGTGCGCGATTTGGGCCTGGACCAGGAAGTGGAGCCCACGATGTATGGAATCGGCGCCACGCCGGTGATGACGTTGCTGGTGAAAATGGCCGGTCCGGGCGCGTATGCTACGGAGTTGCGCGATGCGATTCACGGCATCGACCCCTCGTTACCGATCACCAGCATCCAACCGCTGGAGCAGAATGTTTCCGAGTCGCTCGCCCGCCGCCGGTTCGCGCTGGTCCTGCTGGCCCTTTTCGCAGGCATGGCAGCGTTCCTCATCGCGGCCGGAATTTACGCACTGCTGGCGCAATCGGTAAACGCGCGCTTGCGCGAGTTCGGCGTGCGCGCGGCCATTGGAGCCGCGCCCGGAGAGTTGGTGAGAATGATTCTCCGCGAAGCCTTCCGGCTGATGGTCCCTGGAATGGCGGCGGGCGTGGCTCTCTTGCTGGCGTTCGCGAAACTGATGAAGAGCTTCGTTTACCAGCTATCGCCCACCGACCCCGTGTCGATTGCCGGCGCCGCGGCGTTCCTGTTCGTCCTGACGTTTCTCTCCGCATGGCTCCCGGCCCGCCGCGCGGCCTCCGTAGACCCCGCGACCGCCCTGAGCGTCCTATAGAGCTTGCCAGGCGAAGGCGGAGAACTTGCGAATGGTCTGGAAGCCGACCCGCTGGTACAAAGCCACGGCATCTTCGTTGCAACTGGTCACCGTGAGACTGGCCGCCCGGCACCCCACTTCGCGCAGAGTCATCAGGGAACGCCGCAGCAGGGCGTGGCCAATGCCCGTACCGCGCGCCTGCGGGGAAACGCAGATCTGGGTGATGTGCCCGCAATCCTGCGATACCAGACTGGCCAGAGAGATGCCGCAGATGCGGCCGGTGGAGGCCTCGAAAGCGGCATAAGACGCGGTTCGGAAGAAGGTGCCGCATCCCGGGTATTCCACGATGTTGTGCAGGAAGCGGCGCGCGCCCATGGTGCTGCGGTACTGATCGTTGATGCGGCTGTCCACGTGTCCGGCGTAGGCTTTGGCGATCAACTGCGCGGCATCGTCCTGGTAGAGGTCGCTCCACCGCTCGATATACATGGGGCGGCGCACGCGGCCTTCGGCCAGGCTGGCATCGGGCAGGGCAACGCGCATGAAGTTGCGGTCGAAGATGGCCGCCCCGTCGCCGCGCGGCAGCACGCGGTGCGGGTCGTAGCTGAGCATCATCAATTGCGATTCCACGCGATGCACGTGCGTATTGCAGGCGATGGCGTCCATGGCGGATTCGAGCAGCAGGTTCTCGCGGTCGCGCGTGCGCACCGCATGACGCACGTAGAGGTCTCCCACCAGGCCCTTGCCCTCTTCCAGCACGTAGTAGAGGTACCCGGTAACTTCGCCGCGCTCTACCAGGGCGGCGCCGTTGAGCGCGCGCAGATCCACGAAGCGGCGAACCAGGTCGGCGGACTTGTCGAAGTCCCAATCCAGTTCGTTCCGCCATGCGGCGGTCTCTTCTTGTAGTACAGGCTCCAGTTCAAGAGCACTCACACTCCGCAGATCCACAATCTGTGGCGTGCCCATCAGGGCGGGATTGAGCCGGGCGGCCATCCAGGTGCCTGCTATTGTAACGCGTACATGGCTGCATAGCCCAACTGCTGCTTGACGAAATCGTGCGGGTACGACATCGAAATCTTCCCGCCCGCGGACGCGAGATCGGCGTTGACGCCGCACCAGTAGGTGGGCAGGTTCAGCCTCTGGTAGCGCGCCACCACCTGGGCGCGCAGTTTCGGATCGAAGTGGACGCCGTATCGATCCACCAGCGCCTTAATGGCCGCATAATCGCCCTCGGCCTTGATGCGCATCAATTCGGCCAGCAGCATGCCCACACCCTGGCGCATCTTGTCGAAGTCCTTCAGCGCCAGGTAGGTCTTGCCGTTGCGTTCCACGGTGGCGATAGCGCCGGTTTTGTCCCTGATGTAATTGACGATCAACTGGCGGTTGCGCTGGTGATCCTCTTCAATGGTGTCGCCTTTGGGGATGCGATAAAGCTGCGTCAGTACAGTGCGCACCGCGGCGTAGTACATGGCCTTAGCCACTTCCGGACTGGAGACCAGGCCCAGTTGCCGCAGCCTGGGGTCGGTGATGTTCCAGAGCGCCATCAGGTCTGCGCGGGCCTCTTCCAGGGTGGAGAAGTATTCTTTCAAATACCCTTCGGCGCCGGTCTGTTGCAGGCGCGGGCTGAGTTTCCCGCTGCCGTGGCCAATCACTTCGTGCAGGCCGGTCATCATGTCCGACGCCTCTTCGCCATACTTTTTGGTGACGGCGATTTCCTCGGGCGAGGCGGCAAATTCGTCCAGCACGCCGAAGCCCTGAGCTTCCTGGAGAGTCCGCGAACTGCCCGTAAAAAGGAAGCTCTTGCTGCCGTACTTTTCGCGGATTTCGTTTTCGTTCGGCAGGTTGTCACCCACCGTGGTCACGTGAAAATCGCCGGTTTCGATGACGGTCTCCACGGCCTTGGCCAGCGGCGGCTTGACGCCCTGCTTCTTATACTGGGGCAGCCAGGGCGCCTGATCTTCGAAATACTGCGCCTTCTGCGCCAGCTTGACCATCAGGCTGTTCAGTTTCTGATCGGTGATGCTGACGAAACTCTGCGAAGTGGCTTTGGCGGCGCGCGCATCGCGGTACACCTCGATAAAGCCGTTGGCGAAATCCACGCTGGGGTTGTTCTGCACCCAGGCGATGCCGAACTGAATCCAATCGGCCGGGTCGCCGGTCTGGTAATAGCGGATCAGGTTGGCGATCACCTTGTCCTGGCCGGGTTCGGCATATTTCCGCGCTTCTTCCAGGAATCCGTTGGCCTTGCGAAGGAACTGCGCGTACAGGCCGGGCGGCACTTTCCCATCGGGTGTGCCGGCGCGGTAGACCTCCTCCACCAGTTTTCCATCCCTGCCTTTCACCAGACGCGAGTTCAGCGGGTGGGTATCGTGAAAGTTGGCCACGTCTTTCATGCTGACGTTCAGGTAGAAATTGTTGGCGCTGGATTGCAGAATATCCTTGCCGCCCTGGGGACTCTTGGCGGTGATCATGGGCTCGAAATTCGGGTCGAACAGCGAGGGCCGGAGTGCTTCCAGTTCCCGGTCGAGGTCCACCTGGTTTTTGATTGCCGGAGTGCCGTACGGCGCGCCCTTGAAGCCGCCCGCCTTGAGCGCCTGGGCGGCGGCCGCTTGGAGCTGCTCGAAGGTGAATTCGGGCATGATCTTCTGGGCCGTCATTTCATTGTGATTCCCGCGATTGGCCCAGAACAGCTTGGTGAAATTCAGAATCTGCATGCGCCCGTCGGGCGGCAGATTCACCAGCGCTTCGAGCAGGCGCTTCTGGCGCAGGCCGAAACGCGAGTTCTGATCGTAGTTGATGGGGTCGATGGCGATGGAGGCCTGGCTCAGGTAGAAGGCCAGCGACTGTTGCCGGGGCGAGAGAGCTTTAAAGCTCTCGGCCTGCAATTGCACGAAGCCAGTGGTTCCGACGCGATCGACCAGGGCTTCGCCGCCGGCGCCAACGGCCACACCGGCCAGCACGAAAATCAGCGCGATGCGCAAGTTCTTCACCTCTTTCTCTTATGGTAGCCCTGCCGCCGCGTTAGAATACATCCATGTTTCTCCGTTTCGCGTCTCTTTGTGGTTTAGTGTCTCTGTTGGCCATCTCCGCGCCCGCGCAGACGAAGCGTCCCCTGAATCATCACGATTACGACGGCTGGCGGACCATCGCGGGCCAGCACCTGTCCCCCGACGGCAAGTTTGTGGCCTACGCGGTCTTTCCGGAGGAGGGCGATGGCGAGGTGATTGTGCGCAGCCTGGTGACCGGGAAGGAGACGCGCTATCCGGCGGGCGCGCGGCCCGCTCCGGCGGCGGCTTCCGAAGAGGCTCCAGCGGCGGAAGTGCGCGGCGCCACCATCCTGTTCTCTTCCAACAGCCGGACGGTGGTGTTTTCCACGTTCCCCGCGAAAGCCGACACGGACAAGGCGAAAAAAGATAAGAAGACGGCCGACCAGATGCCCAAAGACGGCATGGTGATCGTGGACCTGTCCAGCGGTCAAGCCACGCCCGTGCCGCGCGTCAAACAATTCGCGTTGCCCGAAAATGCCGCCGGCTACCTGGCGTATCTACGCGAGGCTCCCGAGGGAGCCGGCGCGGCGAACGGGCGCGCCACCGGCAACGGCGACAGCGACCAGCAGGGCGGACGCGGAGGCCGCGGCGGCGCGGGTGGAGGCGCGGGCCGCGGTGCGCGCCCCGAGTTCGGCACGGACCTGGTGCTCCGCAAGCTGAGCGACTCCACCGAGCGGAGCTTTTCCGACGTCGTGGAATTTACCTTCACCCACGATGGGGGGCATCTGGTTTTTGCCGTGTCCGCGCACGACAGCTCGAGGAATGGCGTATTCGCCGCGCGTCCGGGTTCGCCGGATGCGCCCGCCGCTCTGCTGGCCGGTAAGGGCAAGTACCTCAAGCTGACCTGGGACGAGAAACAAACGGAACTGGCCTTCCTGAGCAGCCACGACGATGCCGACGCCAAGCAGCCCAAATGGAAGCTCTACGGGTGGGATCGCCAGTCGCCTGCCGCCGCGGAGCTGGTTTCGGCGGCTACTCCAGGACTACGCGCCGGATTCGCGATCAGCGATAAGGGAAACCTGAGTTTTTCTAAAGACGGCACGCGGCTCTTCTTCGGGTGCGCTATTCCGGCCCCGGTAAAGCCCGATGCGGCGGAATCGTCCACCGATGATAAGGCCGTGGTGGACCTCTGGTCGTACAAGGACGACTATATCCAGCCCATTCAGAAGGTTCGGGCGACGCGCGATCGCGACCGCACGTTCACTGCTTCGTATTCGATTTCCGGGCACAAACTGGTACAACTCGCAGACGCGGAACTGGACACTGTCACGCCATCGGAGAACGCGGAGTGGATCCTGGGCACCGACGACCGTCCGTATCGCCGGTCGCAGGATTACGATGAACGGTATAGCGACGCCTACCTGGTGGACGGCGCCACCGGCGCGCGCAAGCTCATCTCGACAAAGGCCCGCGGGCAACTGAGCTTTTCGCCCTCGGGCCGTTATCTGCTGACGTTCGACGGCAAGGATTGGAATACCATTTCCGTGCCGGACGGCAAGACGGTCAACTTGACGGCCAAGCTGCCGGTGAAATTCTGGAACGAAGAAACCGATATGCCGAGCACCCCGGGCGCCTACGGCCAGGCCAATTGGACCAGGGACGGGAAGAGCATTCTGCTTTCCGACGAGTATGACCTGTGGCGGATGGCGCCGGACGGCTCGGGCGCGAAGAATATTACCGCCGGATACGGCCGGGCGCACAATCTGCGGTTCCGCGTGGTGCGCACCGATACCGATACGCGCGACCGCTGGATCGACGAATCCAAGCCATTGCTGCTGCAGGCCGAGAACCTGAAGACGTGGGAGAGCGGCTTCTTCCGAGGCTCCCTGGAAGGCGGAGAGCCTAAGCAACTGGTGATGGCCAACAAGAGTTTCTCGGCGCCGGTAAAGGCGAAGGATGCTGATGTTTACGTGCTGACCGAACAGAACTTCAACGAGTTTCCCGACCTGCGGGTCACCGACGGCAGCTTCAAGGAAATGCGCAAGGTGAGCGATGTCAATCCGCAAAAAGCGCAGCTCAACTGGGGAACCAGCGAGGTGATCGCCTATAAGAATGGCGATGGGGTCCCGCTGACGGCGGCGCTCTACAAGCCGGAGAATTTCGACCCGGCGAAGCAGTACCCGATGATGGTGTACATCTACGAGAAGCTGACCCAGAACGTGAATCACTTCGTGAATCCGGCGCCGGGACATTCCATCAACATCACCTATTACGTGAGCAACGGGTACCTGGTGCTGACACCGGATATCGTCTACACGGTGGGCTACCCGGGGCAGAGCGCGCTCAAGTGCGTGCTGCCGGCGATCCAGGCGGTGGTGGACAAGGGTTACGTGAACGAGAAGGCCATCGGAATTCAAGGACACAGTTGGGGCGGGTACCAGATCGCCTACATGGTCACGCAGACCAACCGCTTTCGCGCCGCGGAAGCTGGAGCGCCGGTGGCGGACATGATCAGCGCGTACGACGGCATCCGCTGGGGCACGGGCATCCCGCGGCAATTCCAATACGAGCATACCCAGAGCCGCATCGGCGGATCGATCTGGCAGTACCCCACGCGCTTCATCGAAAATTCACCCATTTTCTGGGCGGACCGCGTGCAGACGCCGCTCATGATCCTGCAGAACGATGCGGACGACGCCGTGCCGTGGTATCAGGGCATCGAGTACTTCCTGGCATTGCGCCGCCTGGGCAAGGAAGTCTACCTGTTCAACTACAACGGCGAGCCGCACCACATCAACAAGCGGCCCAATCAGAAAGATTACACCATCCGCATGCAGCAGTTCTTCGATCATTATCTGAAGGGCGCGCCGGCCCCCGATTGGATGGAGAAGGGAGTGCCGTACCTGGAGCGCGATAAGACCGAGTTACAGCACTTCACTGGCGGGCAGCAGTAGCGGCTTCCAGTTGCTTGTCCAGCTTGTCGAGCGCCGCTTCCAGAGCGTCGCGTTTGGCCTGCTCGGTGCGGAGCTGAGACTCGGCGTCGATCTGCTTCGATTGCGCATCCTGCGCGTTCGGCGTCCAGTTTTCCAGGTCCTTCTTTAAGTTGGCGATCATGTTCGGGAGGCGGGCCTTTTGGGCCGAGTCCTGAGTGCGGTTCAGTTCGTCCTGCATGGCCTGAATCTGGTCGGCATCGTTCTTGAGGCGTTGCTGAATGCCGGTCAGTTGAGTGCGGGCCTGGTCCACCCGCTCGGTGGCGCGGGTCATGGCGGCGTCGGACAGTTGCAGGCGGTAGAGCAGAATTTGCGTGCGCTGCATGGAAAGGGTGGTCGTTGCCAGGTCCTGGCGTAGTTGACGCACCTCGTTCAGCAGTTGGGAATCGGTTGAAGTCTGCGCCTGCATCCAGGCGGCGCAGCAAAGGAGGGGCAGCAGCAACTTCATCCCTGCATTATGAAGTATGCAGCCTCACTGGCGCACGGTGGCGGCTTCCAACCATTTGTCGCGCTTTTCCAGCGCACCTTCGCGGAGTTGCGCCGGCGGAAATAGAATTAATTAGGTTCCTCCGCGTCTTCCTCCGCGTCTCCGCGCCTCCGCTATGAGTTTCTTGCCCGTCTTCACCTTCACTGGCGCACCGTCGCGGCTTCCAGTTGTTTATCGAGCTTGTCGAGCGTGGCTTCGAGACCGTCGCGTTTGGCCTGCTCGGCGCGGAGTTGCGTTTCGGCGTCGATTTGCCGGGTCTGGGCGTCCTGCTCGTCGGGCGCCCAGCTCTCCATTTCCCTCTTGAAGTCCGCGACAATCTCCGGGAGTTTCTCCTTTAGCGACGGGTCTGGCGGCAGGTTCAGTTGAGCCTCCAGGCTTTGAATCTGGTTGGCCTTGTTCTTGTGGCGTTGCTGAACAGCAGCCAGGCGGGTCCTGGCTTCATCCGCCCGCTGGGTAGCCCGGCCCATGGCGGCGTCGGCGAGTTGCAGGCGGTAGAGCAGAATCTGTGTCCGCTGGACGGCCAGAGTGGTCACCGCCAGGTCCTGGCGTAGTTGACGCACCTCGTTCAGCAACTGGGAATCGGCGGGAGCCTGAGCCTGCATCCAGGCGGCGCAGCAAAGGAAGGGCAGCAGCAGTTTCATCTCTGCATTATAAAGTACTTTTCGTTGGTGTCGAGTTAAAATCGGGAATGGCTTTTAGCGGGATGCGCGTTCTAGCCCTGGAAAGCCGCCGCGCGGCGGAGATGGCGGAGTTGATTCGCCGGCAGGGAGGCGAGCCCTTTGTGGCGCCGGCGATGCGGGAGGTCCCCATCGAAGAACATGCGGGCGTCTTCCGGTTTGCCGACCGCCTGTTCGCCGCCGAGTTCGAAATGATGATCCTGTTGACCGGAGTGGGCACGCGCCAGCTCAATCGCGTGCTGGCGGCGCGCTACGGAGAGACGGCTTTCGCCGATGCGCTGCGTAAGATCGCGGTGGTGGCGCGCGGGCCCAAGCCCGTGGCCGCGCTGCGCGAGTTGGGCGTGACGCCGGCGGCGGTGGCTCCGGAGCCGAATACCTGGCGCGAACTGCTGCAAGCGATCGAAGGGCGCTCCGAGCGCCGCATGGCAGTCCAGGAATACGGACGCAGCAACGGGGAACTGCTGGAGGCTCTGCGCGCCCGCGGCGGCGAGGTGACGGTGGTGCGGGTCTACCAGTATGGCCTGCCGGAGAATGCCGAGCCCTTGTGCGAGGCTGCGCGCCGCCTGGCGGCGGGCGAATTCCATGCGGCCCTGTTCACGACCGCGGTGCAGATTGTGCATCTGGCGTACACGGCAAGGGAGCAGGGGATCGAAGATGCGATGCTGACCGCGCTGCGGCGGTGTCTGATCGGCTCGATCGGGCCGACCACCACGGAGGCGCTGGAAGAGTTCGGCATCCAGCCAACGCTCGAACCGAGCCATCCGAAGATGGGGATTCTGGTAAAGGAAGCGGCGGAGCGCGCGCGCGGCTAAACTAAGGCTGTGCCCCGGCGCAACAAAAACATGCTGGCCCAGGTGGAGGAGTATGTGGCGCTCGCCCTCATGCTGCCCGTCGCGACGTTCGTGGGATACGGGATGGGATACCTGCTGGACAGATTCTTCGGCACGAGTTTCCTGAAGATTGTGTTCCTGGTGCTGGGCATCGTCTCCGGATTTGTGCAGATCATCCGGCAGTTGAGTCGGGACTCGCGCGATGACGGAGCTTGAGGTTTCCAGCGCGCTGGCGCGCATTCGCAAGCTCATCGGCGCTCTCAGCCTGGGCGGTACCGCGGCGGCGTTCGCCTGGCGCGGCTGGCCGGCGGGCGGCGGCTTCGCTTTGGGCGCGGTGGTTTCCTGGCTCAACTTCCGCTGGCTGCATCAGACCGTGGATGGACTGGCGGGAAAAGGCGCGCCCAAGCGCCTGGCGTGGATCGTGGGACTGCGTTATCTACTTTTGGGTGGCGCCGCCTATGTTATATTGAGGTTTTCCAAAATCGACCGGGTAGCGGCACTTTCGGGCCTCTTTGTGACCGCCGCGGCGGTGATCGTGGAAATGATTTTCGAGTTACGGAATGCACGGAACTGAACTCTGGCTCACTAAACTTTTTAACGATCACCTGGCCTCGCTGGGTAATTTCTTTCTGGGCCTGGTCCATATGCCTCCCGAGGCGCGGCCCTGGGTGAACCACATCACCATGCAGGTGCTGGTGGCGTTCCTCATTATTGTAATCTTTGCGTTATTGCGGCCGCGGCTGTCCGCCGATCGTCCCGGCAAATTCCAGCATACCCTCGAGCTGATCTACGACTTTGTGCGCGGCCAGGCGGACGAACAGGTGGGCCACGAGGCGCACCGCTATCTCGCCTTTTTCGGGACGATCTTTATCTTTGTGCTGTGCATGAACCTGATTGGCGTTGTTCCCGGATTCGAATCGCCCACCATGAGCGCTCCGGTGCCCCTGGGCTGCGCGCTGGCCACCTTCTGCTATTACAACGTGGTGGGCGTGCAGGCCAATGGAATCTTCAAATACATGGGCCATTTCGTGGGACCCATTCCGGCGATGGCGCCGCTGATGATTCCCATCGAGATTGTCAGCCACCTGGCGCGCCCGCTTTCGCTCACTCTCCGGCTCTTCGCTAATATGTACGCGGGCGAGCAGGTGACCATGACATTCCTCAGCCTGACTTACTTTGTGGTGCCTGCGATATTCATGGGGTTGCACGTATTCGTTGCCCTGCTACAGGCTTATATTTTTATGCTGCTGACCATGCTGTATGTGGCCGGCTCTACCGCGCACGAACACTAATACCGGCTTTATGCCGCTCCTTCAGTGTGAGCCCGGCTGCAAGAGGATGACGGGAACCACCTCCTGGGAGCGATTTCTAAGGAGAGTACGATGACCAAGAAGGTTGTGATTCTGTTGTTCCTGTTGCTGGCCGCCGGCACTATGCTGTGCGCCCAGACTCCCGCCACTGCCGGGGGCGGCGCCGTCAACTGGCCGATTCCGGTTTCGAGAGGCCTTTCCATGGCGATCGCATCGGGCCTTTGCGGCCTGGCGCAATCCAAAGCCATTGCGGCCTCGGTGGAAGGCATGGCCCGTAATCCGGGAGCTTCCGCCGCGATCCGTTTTGCACTCATTTTGGGCTTGATCCTGATCGAGTCACTGGCACTTTACACCATGGTTATTGCCATCGTCTTCATGAGCTAACTGCCTGGAGGGCAGGCTGCCAACGCCTGCCCTTTCCTATCTCAAGCCCCTCAGACCTTACTGCCGTACCATCGGACCCCAGAGTCTAGTACCATTTTCGGGTGATTCATTGAGACGGTCTATTGACCTCAGCCCGGCTACCCTTTAGCATTTAGTAACATTCATGGAACAGCGAAGAACCAGGCGTTTTAAACTCCAGCTTCCGCTCTCGATCACACGCGCTGGCGCTGAAAAAGTGGCCCTGATCGGCCTGACGAACAACATCAGTTCCAGCGGCGTGCTATTCACGACGGAACGCGAGCCCGATTTGGGCGGCCCCATAGAGTATGTGATCACTCTCAACTCCGACGGATCTCAGTCCGTGAACCTGCGTTGCATTGGCAAGGTGTTGCGCGCCGGGCGCGCCGCCGGTACCGCGGATGTCTCAACGGGTTACCAGATCGCTGCCACCCTGGAGCGGTACGAATTCATTCGCGATCGTTAGGATCGGATTGCGGGCGCGTCTTCGTTCCTCATCCGTGCTAAAGTAGCAAAGAAAAGGCGAAGAAGCGCATGGATCTTTCGCTCGGATTTCCCGAATTCTCCCAGGAACTTTCCGTCTCCTCAAACCCGTCGCTGGAGGCGGTGGTTTCGCGTTTTCGATCCCTCCACCAGCAAGCCGATTCTCCGGTGCGCGCCATCCATCACCAGGCGGCGACGGAAGGCTCGTTCGCCGAGATGCCGGCGGGGGTGGACGCCCGTCTTCGAAAAGCGCTGGAGACGCGCGGCATCACCCGGCTGTACACACACCAGGCGGACGCGTTTGAGCAGATTGCCGCCGGAAATAACGTCACCATAGTGACGCCGACCGCGAGCGGCAAGACCTGGTGCTACAACCTGCCGGTGTTGAACCTGCTGTTAAACGATGCCGGAGCGCGCGCCATGTACCTGTTTCCCACCAAGGCGCTGGCCGAAGATCAGCTTCACGAATTCAATGCGGCAGTGGAAGAGATGGGCTCGGACATCCGCGCTTTCACCTATGACGGCGATACGCCGCAGGACGCGCGCAAGGCCATCCGGCAGCGGGCCAACGTGGTCCTGACAAATCCGGACATGCTGCACTCCGGAATCCTGCCGCACCACACCAAGTGGGCGCGCTATTTCGAAAATCTGCGCTACGTGGTAATCGATGAGCTGCATTATTACCGCGGCGTTTACGGCAGTCACCTGGCCAACCTGCTGCGGCGCCTGGCGCGCATCTGCGAGTTTTACGGATCGCGGCCGCAATTCATCTGCTGCTCGGCGACCATCGCAAATCCGCGGGAATTGGGCGAGACGCTCACCGGCAAAAGCAGCGAACTGGTGGAGCGGAACGGCGCGCCGCGCGGGGAAAAATACTTCATTTTTTACAATCCGCCGGTGGTCAACCGGCAACTCGGCATCCGGCGCAGCTACATCAACGAGACGCTGCGGGTCGCGTTGGAATTCATCGAACGCAATTTGCAGACGCTGGTGTTCGCCAACAATCGCCTGGCGACGGAGGTGCTGGTCACCTATCTGAAAGACGCCTGCGACCGCAAGCCGATCCCCAGCGAAACCGTGCGCGGGTATCGCGGCGGGTATCTGCCGCGCGAGCGCCGCGAGATCGAGCGGCGTCTGCGCGACGGGCAAATTCGCGCCGTGGTGGCGACCAACGCTCTGGAGTTGGGAATCGATATCGGGTCGCTGGATGCGGTGGTGATGGCGGGGTATCCGGGCACCATCGCCTCCACCTGGCAGCGTGCCGGGCGCGCGGGGCGGCGCAAAGGGACCTCGGCAACGGTGCTGGTGGCTTCCAGCGCGCCGCTGGACCAGTACATCATCGAGCATCCCGGCTATTTCTTCGACCGTTCGCCGGAGCACGCCTATATCAATCCCGACAACCTGGAAATTCTGCTGGCGCACCTGAAATGCGCGGCCTTCGAACTGCCCCTCCGCGAAGGCGAGAAGTTCGGAGCCCACGACCTGGCGGAGATCTGCCATTTCCTGGAAGAGACCGGCTTTCTCCACCACAGCGGCGGCGCCTGGCACTGGACCAGCGACACCTATCCGGCGGACGCCACCAGCCTGCGTTCGGTGACCAGCGATAACTTTGTCGTGATCGATATTACCGGCGAGGCCAATGTGATTGCCGACGTTTCCTTTCCCACCGCGCTCACCACGCTGCACGAGAAGGCCATCTACCTTCACGAAGCGCGCCAGTATCACGTGGAGCGCTTCGATTACGACCAGCGGAAGGCCTACGTGAAAAGCGTGGATTGCGATTATTACACCGACGCCATCGATTACACCCAGGTGCAGGTGTTGCAGGAGGCCGAGGGCGATGCCGTAGCCGGCGCCCGCCGCGCGCATGGCGACGTGCGGGTGAATCGCCAGATCGTGGGCTTCAAAAAAATCAAGTTCTACACCATGGAAAACGTCGGAGCCGGAAAGCTCAATATGCCGGGCCAGGAAATGCACACCACATCGTTCTGGCTGCATTTTCCGGCGCAGTTTCTGGCCGGTCTGGGCGACTATACGCCCACGGAGCGGCAAAGCGGCATCAGCGGATTGGGAAATGCCTTGCGCACGGTGGCATCGCTGCTTTTGATGTGCGATCCGCGCGATTTGGGAGTGGCGCTGAGCGAAGACGTAGAGGGCGTTCAGGTGTTCGAGCCGAATCTGTACCTGTACGACGCCTACCCCGGCGGCGTAGGCCTGAGCGCGCCGCTGTTCCGCCTGTCGCCGCGCCTGCTGAAACACACGGCCGAATTGCTGCGCGCCTGCGCCTGCGATGCCGGTTGCCCTTCCTGCGTGGGTCCGGTGGGCGAGGTGGGGGAGCGGGGAAAAGAAGTGGCGCTCCGAATCCTGCTGGCTTTGGCGGCGTAGGTCAGGCGCCGGCCAGAATGCGGCGGACCCGTTCGGCGTTTTCGCGGACTTCATCTTTGACCCGTGGGAACAGGCCGATGAAGACGCCATCGTTCGGCTTGATGCTCTCGAAGGCCGTGCGGAAGGCTTGCTCTGCGCCGCCGCCATCGATTCTGCCGGCCGCCATGATCTTGAACGCGAAGCAGGGCTTGCCGGTCTGGCGCATCGCTTTGTACATGCGCGGAGGGTCGCTGCGCAGATAGACGTCGCCCTGCATTTCCACGAGTTCGTTGTTGAGAACCCGCTTCCACTCATCCGCCGTGCGGGTCCGGTTGTAGACGCAGCCGGCGTAGAAATCGACATCCCATCCTTCGTGTTCCACCTGTTCGAGCACCTCCGGCTTATGGGTTCCGACGCCGACCTGGACGCCGAGGTCGCGCACCTTCCGGCACCACTCCTTCACGGCGCCGAGCGTGCCGCTCTGCCAGGCCTTATCGGTGTGCTCGCCGTGATGATAGATGGCCAGGGGCTTGAGAGCGCGGCAGATCGCGGTGGGATCGCCGACGCCCTGCACGATGAGGTGCATCTTTCCGCCTTCGGCCTGAAAGCGTTCCAGGTCCTGCCGGGCGCGCGGCACATCCACCCAATTGTGCGCGTCAATGCCAAACTGGTTGCACCGGTGGAGGACCTCGCAGACGCGCTCCGGCGTGTAATACTCCTTCATGACCGTTGCCAGGATGTTGTTGTAGTGGGCGAAACCGTAGAACGGATTGCAACCGGCAATCAGCCGGCTGATTTCGACGCCGCCGAATTTCATCCTCGGCACTTGCACTTCCGGCGCCGCCGGCGTACCGGGCGCGAGTCCTGCCGCGAGAGCAGCAGCCTGGAGAAACGTTCTGCGTGAATCTGGCATAGCAATACCGATAAACCGACCTTTAATTGCATTAGTAGTGGATAGCGGGCAGCCCGTCAAGGCCTCGATTGCGCGGTGGCGCGGGGCTGCGCGACACTACAAGCCTATGAGACTCACGCTTGCCGCCGTTCTGATGGCACTGTCCCTGCACGCGCAGGCGGGCAGCCTGGTCATCCACATGATGCTGCACGCAATCGGCGAAGAGCGGTACGAAATCGCGCCCTCCTCCGGGGGGTTCACGGTGAACACCACACATCATTACGCCGACCGTGGATTCTTCGACCGTACGGTCACCGCCTCTCTGCGCACGAAAACCGATTACACCCCGGTGAGTGCCGAAGTGAAAGGAACAGGCGAGCCGTACGTTGCGCGTGTCGAAGGTTCCGAAGCGATGGTCCAGGAAAACGGCAGCACTCGCACATTCACAGCGCCGGACGGTTATTTCGCCATCACCGGCCCGGCGCCCTTCGCTCTGCAAATGGTGATGATGCGGTACTGGCGCGCGCATGAGAAACCGGCCGGCGTGGAGATGTTACGGGCTGAGCCGGGCGCCGAGCCGGTACGGATCGAATTCGCGGGGAGGGACACGATCGCCATCGACGGGCGGACAATCGGGCTCGAGCGTTACACCATTGCGAACCTCATGTTTGGCCGCGAGGTTTTGTGGATGGACGAGCAGGGCAACCTCGCGGCCGCGATGACGTTCGCCGGCGGTCTGCCGATGGAGGCGGTGCGCGACCAGTACGAACCCGCGCTGCCGGAGCTGTTCCGGAAGGGAGTGGCCCAGGAAATGGCAGACCTGGAAGCGCTGGGGCGGGAAACGCCGCCGGAGCTGTCCGGTGCCTTCGCCATTGCCGGCGCGATATTGGTGGACGCCACGGGCGCTCCACCTGTCGAAGACGCAGTGGTCATTGTCCGCAATGGCCGCATCGCCGCCGCGGGCCCGCGCAGCAAAGTTCCGATTCCGCACGGGATGACGGTGTTGAACGGTAAGGGGCAGACGCTGCTCCCCGGGTTGTGGGAGATGCATACGCATTTCTCGGGCGTGGAATTCGGTCCCGCGCTGCTGGCATCGGGTATCACCACTGCGCGGGATTGCGGCGGCGAGTTCGACTACCTGGTGGCGCAGCGCGATGCCGTGGAAAAGCGAGGTGCGTTGGGTCCAAGGCTGCTGCTGGCGGGGCTGGTGGACTCGGGCGGCGCGAAGGCGTTCGGGCACGTTGTGGCGGAGACTCCGGAAGAGGGTCGCGCGGTGGTAGACCGCTATCGCGCCGCCGGTTTTCAGCAGATCAAACTATACACATATCTGACGCCCGAGGTGGTGAAGGCGATTGCCGCGGAGGCGCATCGTTTGGGGATGACGGTGACAGGCCATGTGCCGCGAGCACTCAACACGGTGCAAGGCATTGAGGCCGGAATGGACCAGATCAATCATCTGAACTACGTGTCCAGCATGGTGCGCGCGCCGGGATCCCAACACGTGGACCTGAGTTCCGAGGCGTGGACGAAAGGCGCGCGCTTCCTGTTGGATCACCACACGGTGGTGGATCCGACGGCTGGCTGGGGCGAGATGTCGGGTCACTCCAAAGAAGTGGACGCGGCGTCATTCGAGCCGGGCATCCTGAAGGCGCCATTCGTATTGGATGTGAAGTTCCGGACCATGGGCGGGAACGCCACCGCGGAACAAATGCGGGTGCGAATGAAGGAATCGCTGGCGGTGATCGGCGGGCTGCACAAGGCGGGCGTGCCGATTATTCCAGGCAGCGATACAGGCCTGGTGGGGTACGGACTGCACCGCGAACTGGAACTGTATGTGGAAGCCGGGATGACCCCGATGGAAGCGATCCAGTGCGCCACCATTGTTTCGGCGCGCGCCATGAATCTGGACCGGGATGCGGGGACTATCGAACCCGGCAAGCGGGCGGATCTGATCCTGGTGGACGGGAATCCGCTGAAGAATGTCTCGGACCTTCGAAGAGTGTCGCGCGTTGTGGCGAACGGGCGCGTGTACGATCCCTCGCGGCTCTGGCGGAGTGTGGGGTTCCGGCCTTGAGACTGGCGCTTACTTCACACCGGCGGGGATCTCGATGGGCTTGCCGGGCATGATGGCGCCGGCGTTGTTCTTTTTGAGCATGTCGTTAATCTCCGGAATCTGCTTTTCCACGAAGCGGTTCACGTCGCCCATATTCGCCAGGAATTCGGCGCGCAGTTCGTTGAAGTGCTCGATCTGGTAGGGCGTGGGCGCGTCCAGCACGCGGTCGATCGCATTCAGCAGCGCGCTCAACCGGTCCACCAGACGGGGACCCATGCTGTATCCGGGAATATCGGCGGGTCGGGCGAGCTTCAGTTCCATGGCGGAGAGTTGCTGCATGCGCTCGGTTATCAGCGCGGCGAGCACTTTTGTGGCCTGCGGGTCCAGCGCGCGGACCGTTTTTTCGGCGGTATCGAGCTGGCTCTTGTAGCTGTCGATGCCGCGCAGGGCGTCGTTGACTCCGGATTGCATGTCGCGCAGCTTGAGGTTAATTTCGAGCTGCGTGCGAAGCGCTTCGCTGGTCACCGGGATGGTGGGATCCAGCTTGACCTCCAGCTCACGGGTGAGCGTCTTGCTGCCGGCCGTGAGCCGTACAGTGTACTTGCCGGGCAGCACCAGCGGGCCGCGCGCGGGAAACCCGCGGCCACCTTCAGCGTCGCCGCCATCGCCCGCGCCGCGAACGAGCCGCGTGTGCGGACCCTGGAAGCGCAGGTCCCACATCACGCGATTGAGGCCTGCCTCCTGCGGCGCCGGGCCCAGGTCGCGGATCACCTTACCCGAGGCGTCCAACACCTCAAGCTTCGACGGACCGCGATCCTTGAGGTAGTAAGTGATGGCCGCGCCGTAGGGCGGATTGGGTCCGGCGAAGGGCTTGTTGCCGCCCATACCAATGCCACCGCCGCCGCGTCCTCCGCCGCCATCGAAGCGGAGCGCCGGCCGCATGGAGAACAGGTAGGCGCTCTCCCCGAGCACCTGGTCGTTGATCTGCTGCAACGGGGTCACGTCGTCGAGAATCCAAATACTGCGCCCGTGCGTGCCCAGGATCAGGTCGTTGTCGCGGGGATGAATGGTGATGTCGCGCACCGCTACGGTCGGCAGATTCTTCAGGTGCATGCGGACCCACTGCCCGCCGCCGTTGAAGGAGACGTGCAGGCCGAGCTCGCCGCCGGCGTAGAGCACGCGCGGATTCTTAGGATCTTCCTTCACTACCCAGAGGTAGTCGTCCGCGGGCAGGTTGCCGGTGATGTTGGTGAACGTTTTGCCGAAGTCGGTGGTTTTGAAGATGTACGGATGGAAGTCATCGAACCAGTGGTGTTCGAAGGCCACGTAAGCCGTACCGCCGGCGGTCCGGCTGGGCTCCACCCAGGCGATTTCGGCGAATTTGGGCACGCCCGGCGCGTTGCCCGTGAGATTGCTCCAAGTCTTACCGCCGTCGCGGGTCAGTTGCAGATTGCCGTCGTCGGTGCCCGCCCAGATGACGCCGGCCTGCACGGGGCTTTCGGCGATGCGAATCACGGTGCAGTGATACTCCGCGGTGGTGTTTTCGGTCCACACGGTGCCGACACTCTTTTGTTTTTCGGGATCGTTGGTGGTCAGGTCCGGGCTGATGGCGGTCCACGTTTTGCCGAAGTCAGTGGACTTGAACACCACATTGCTGCCGAAGTAGACGGTATTGTGATCGTGCGGAGAAAGCACAATGGGGGCGTTCCAGTTGAAGCGGTATTTCAGCTCGCCCACCGGGCCGCCGTCGTTGCGGCGGGGCTGCGGGCTCACGTCCTGCTGCTCATGCGTGCGCAGGTCGGTTCGCACGATGCCGCCTCCCTGGCTCTCCGAGAGGAACAGCCAAGGCTGGTCCAAATGATTGACTACGTGGAAGCCGTCCCCGCCGCTGACGTTGGCCCAGTCGCTATTGAGGATGCCGCCCTGATTGTTGCGGCTGGGGCCGGTCCAGCTTCCGTTGTCCTGAAGGCCGCCGGAAAGGTAGTAGAACGGCGCGCGATTGTCGGCGAATACCTGGTAGAACTGCCCGATGGGGATGTTGCCGATCCATTCCCAGGTCTCGGCGCGATCGTAGCTCACCGCGATGCCGCCGTCCTGCCCCTGCCAGAGGCGATTGGGATTTTTGGGATCGACCCATACGGTGTGATAATCGCCGTGCGTGGTGGCGGAGATGCCGCGGATGGTATGGCCGCCGTCGATGGACATGGAAAGGCGCATGCCGATGGTGTAGATGCGGTTCTCATCGGTGGGGTCGATGGTCAAGTGGCTGTAATAAAGGCCGCGGCCCACGACCACGGGGTTATTGGTCATCATGCGGAAGTGATCGCCGCGGTCGTCGCTGCGGTAGAGCGTGCCCTCCGTGGATTCGCCGATGACGTACACCACGTTCGAATTCGATGGCGCCACGCGCACGCCAACGCGCCCCCAGCCTTTCGGCAGGCCCGTCTGGAGTTGCTTCCAGGTGCGGCCGCCATCCAGCGAACGGAACACGCCGGTCTTTTCGCTGCCGGAGGTGAAGCGCCACGGCTTGCGGTCGAAGCGCCACATGGTGGCGAAGAGCACGTTGGGGTTGTTGACGTCGATATCCATGTCCGCGCAGCCGTGTTCGGCGTCGATGTAAAGAGTTTTCTTCCAGGTTTCGCCTCCATCGGTGGTCATGAAAACGCCGCGCTCTTCGTTGGGGCCGGTGTTGTGACCGAGCGCGCAGACGTAGGCGATGCCGGTATTCAGCGGATTCAGTACGACGCGCGAGATGTGATGGGTGTCGCGCAATCCGAGGTTGCGCCAGGTCCTTCCGCCGTCGAGCGTCTTGTAGACACCGTCACCGAAGCTGACGCTGTTGCGCGCGTTGGCCTCGCCGGCGCCGAGCCAGACCACGTCGGAATTCCGCGGATCCACGGCGATATTGCCGATGGAAATGGTCGCCTCGCGATCGAAGATGGGGGTCCAGGTGGTGCCGCCGTTTGTCGTTTTGAAGAGGCCACCGGAGGCGGTGGCGACGTACACCAGCTCCGGCCGGCCGGGTACGCCTTCGATGTCGGTAATTCGTCCGCCCATCGAGGCTGGGCCGATGCTGCGATACTCCAGCCGTTCGAATAGGGAGGGATTCAATTCGGCGCTCCACAGCGCAAATGAAAACGCGGCGGTGGCCGCAAGGATTCGACATGTCATTTCCAGGCACTCCGTTCGGATCAGAGCATTTTACACCGAACGGCGGGCGTGCATGAACTCAGCGAGCAGGTTAGCTTTCGAGCTGGGAAAGGGCCCAGAGATAAAAGGCATTGTGCGGGGTCCAGTATTCGCCGGTACGCCAGTCCGTGCCGTATTCCATTTGCAGGATCGGGACGTCCTGGGCATTGCCCGCGACGCCGTTGACGATGCCGCCGATCAGCGGGCCGGCAAAACGGGAGTACGGATAGGAATTGCGCCATCCTTCGCCCGTCATCAGGGAGGCGCCGAAGGGGTTGTTTCCCATGACCCATTCCATTTGACGGAAGGCCAGTTCGCGGTATTCGGGTTTGCGCAGCGCTTTGGCGGCGGTTGCCAGGAGCGCCGCGTGGGACTCCAGATGCGAAGTTACGCCGAGCCACCACGAGCGTTGACGCGTAGGCATGAAATAGCGGTAGGTGAGCTCCCCTTCCAGCGGCCGGTAGGTCTCCTGTGTCGGTGAACCCAGGAAGAGACCCAGTGGCATCACACCATACGCGGAGCGGGCACTCATGGGAATTACGTATTCGTCGAGATACAGGCGGACGGCGTCCCGCCAGCGCGGAACGGCGGGATGCGAGGGGAGCGCGATGGCCAGTTCCAGCATGGCGATCGCGGGCAGCGCCGAATAGACCGGGTCGCAGAAAGGAGTCTGACGCGCATCGCCCGCGGCCCAGAAGCCGCGCACTTTCCTTTGTGAGGCGATGAAACTGGAAATCTGGAATGCGGCCAGCGCGTCGCCCAGTTTCGCCGCTTCCTGGGCGAAGTGGGAATCGGGCCGGGCGCGGTATAGCTCTACGGCGGCGAGCAGGCGCCAGCTCAGGTCGCGGGTTTGCCTGGGATGTTCGGTGGCTTCCCAGCAGCGCACACCGGCAGCCAGGCACGACTGCGAGTAGCCCGGGTCGCTTTCCGCGAAGGCTTGGGAAACCATGGCCTGGAGCGCAATGAACATAGCCTGAACCATGGCCGGCTTGGCCGGATTGATGTAACGGTCGTCGGCTGTGCCGGCCTGGTTATCGGTCCAGTGATTATCGCTGTTGTCGCCATTCACGCCTCCCGCGGTGTCGGCCCACACGCGGCCATCTTTGTCCTGCATCTTGAGGAAGTATCGATTGCCCCAGCGCATCTCATCGAGGAGGACGCCGATGCCCGAGCCGCCGAGATCCCACCGGTCGCCCAGATGGCGCGCCAGTCGCAGCAGGCCGAAGCCGGCCATCATGGTGGCGTCCATCCATTTGCGAAGGTCGCCCGCATCGTGCCAGCCGCCGGTCACATCGACGTGCTCGCCGGTGTCGCGGCGGCGGGCATCGTCCAGGTGACAGGCGGGGTGGATGTTCGGCACGGCGATTCCGCAGCGCTGCGCGTGATGATAACTGACCGCCTTGGGCAGGGTGCGCCGCCACGCGTCGGGACGCACAAAGAAAGGCGCGCAGCGTTCGCGGCCGGTGGTGATCTGGTAGAAGCCTTCCCGCTCGAGATCGCTGAAATCGCCGATCAGGCAATTGGGAACGTCCCCAGGAGCTTTTGCCAGTGGACGCGAGAGAGAGAATGGCTGAGGAGGGCCGCCCACGTCCCGCAGGGTGAAGTTTTCAGGAACAATCCCGCCGGGGGCGAGACGGTAGATTACGGTCTTTCTGCATTTGGGTAGAAAGCCGATCTGGCTGAGGACAATCGCGGGCCTGTCGGTGGGCGTGGCGCTCTCCACCGGTTCCGGGCGGACCGGCGCATTCTGGGGAGCGGCGGAAACGCCCGCCGCGAGCCCGGTACTCAAGAGGAAGCTCCGGCGGTTCATGGCTGGTTCCTGTCCGCCACACAGAATAACATCCGGCAAAGGATCAACCGGGCGGCCTCGAGTTTACCCTGCCACAGCTTGCAGCAACAAAACGATCCCGATGAGAATGAGCCCGCCATGAACATAGCGCAGGAACTGCTGCGTGCGCATACGCCGGTTGATGGCCCGCCCCAGGAACGTCGCCACTATCACAAGAGGCAATGACTGCATGTAGAACCGGTTGACCGCCGGTGTCCACAGGCCGGCAAGGTGGTAACCCCACAGACCCGCGAGGCTCGCCGGAAGAAAATATCCCTGCAAGGTCGCCCGAAAATGCTGCGGCGACCATCCGCGGAGCGACCCATAGATCGCCAGGGGAGGTCCGTTCATGCCATAGGCGCCTCCCAGCACTCCCGCGCCGAATCCGAATAGCCAGGCCAACCTGTCGTTCTTCAGTTCGCGGCGTTTGCCGCCGATCAGCGAATGCGCGGAGAAGGTGATAATCACCGCGGCCAAGAGGACTTTCATCGAGGGTTCGGCTACGGTCTTGAGGAGCATCAAACCCAGAGGGATGCCCAGCATTGTCGGCAGCACCAACCATCCGGCGCTACGGATGTGGACTTTCCGCCAGTCCTGAACCACCACAATGAACGCCACGGTTATGGAAACCAGCACGGCAACCGGGGCCGCCACCTCAACAGGCACCAGGAGCGCAAGTAGCGGCACGGCCACTAATGCCTCGCCAAATCCGAATGCCGAGCGAATGAGGGTTGCCAGAAACAGAACACCCGGTATCAGAATCGCCGCTGGTTGCGTAATCGCCAAGACTATCCCGGAGCCCGCCCCGTGTCAGAATTCGTATCGCACCAGAAGGTACATCGCACCGATGATCACGAGGATGGAAACCAGCCACACCAAGACAACCATGCGCACCTGCTCCGGCCGGGGGGTGCTGATGCCTAGACTGTAGTGCAAACCGTTGATCAAATCAGTCAGGAACTTCACACACGCTATTATCCGCTTTCGGCGGGGTTCGAGTGTCTACTTCTGTCGCGCCGCCGTTCCAGTCCCCGGGCTGGCCAGATCCTCGGCGTGCTTTTGGCGTTCCTGCTCCACCGGCAGATTCTTAGCGGCGAAGTCTTTCACTCCGGGCACTTTCCCGTCTTTAGCCTCCCGCTCGAACTGCTTGACGGCCTGCTTCTGCTCGTCCGCGGCCATCCTGGCGTAGGCGCGGTCGAAATCGGGGCCGGAGAGCTTGGCGAGTTTGTCCTCGGCTTTTTTGGCTTTGCGCGGCGGTTCGGAGGGCAATTGAATTTTCAAGGCGGCGGCGGCCTGTTTCATTTGCTCGCCGGTCTTGGTGTGTCCGTCCACCATCTGTTTCCCGAGTTCCTTCACGGTGTCGCTGGATGCCTTGTCCTGCGCCAGTTTGCCGAGTTGCACCTCGGTGGAACTCAATTCCGCCACATTCCTGACGAAATCTTTATCGGTAGTATAGGGGTCCATCTGATGATCGGGCGGGATGGCACCGGGATTTCCAGGCGTACTCCCTTGCGGAGCGCCCATCGGAGATCCGCCGCCGCCCGGTGGCGGCATTGTCTGCCCATAAGCCGCGCCTGTCAAAACAACTGCCGCGGCCAAACTCAGAACGTATAATCGGCTGGACATATTTTCTCCTTTGGAGTTGGAGGTTGCAATCTGCAAGCCAGAGACCGTCAATAAACGATTTTTCGAACTGTAATCCGGCCGCGCGATTGTGCGGCTGATCACGACGCTGTAATTGGCGCTGTATACGCTCTCACGAAGGCGATAAGGGGCAAACCGGGAAATGACGCTACACTCTCGTGGTGAGGGCAAAGGGGGCGTTGCGGAACGTGCGGTCAGGCGGCGCGATGCCAGAACTCGTAAGCGCGTCAGGTCCGGGAATCCCGTCGAGCCGAGTCCTGCGGGTCTGACCCGGCGCGAACAGGTGCTCTGCGTGGGTCTTGCCCTGGCGACGCTGATTCTTTACTTCCGGACATTCCACTATGACTTCGTTTTCTACGATGACAATACCTTCGTTTATGAGAATCCGGTAGTTCGCGCGGGCTTGAAAGCGGCAGGTGTGGCGTGGGCATTCGGGCTTCACTTCGCGAACTGGCACCCTTTGACCTGGATCTCCTATCTGATCGATGCGCAGTTATTCGGCATGAACGCGGGCGGTTTCCACCTGGTGAACGTGCTGCTCCACACTGTCAGTGTGGTGCTGCTGTTTGTGGCGCTGTTCCGTATGACCGGCCGGCCGTGGCGCTGCGCGGTAGTGGCGGCCATTTTCGCGCTGCACCCGCTGCACGTGGAGTCGGTGGCATGGGTGGCGGAGCGCAAAGACGTTCTGAGCACCTTGCTGGAGATGATCGCGCTGCTGCTCTATGCAAAGTACGCGGAGCATCCGACGACGAAACGCTACCTGCCGGTAGCGATGGTTTTCGCTCTCAGCCTGATGGCTAAACCGATGCTGGTGACCTTTCCGGTGATTCTGCTGCTGCTGGACTATTGGCCGCTGCAACGGATTGAGTGGCCGCCGCGGTGGCCGAAAGACCGCCGGGTGCTTCTCGAAAAAATTCCTCTGTTACTGTTGAGCCTGGCCGCCAGTGTCGCGACGGTGGTGGCGCAGCGGAGTTACGGAACAGTGGCATCGCTGGCGGGCACGCCGGTGACCACGCGCATCCAGAACGCGGCAACCGCCTACGTGACCTACCTCCAACAGGCGTTCTGGCCGGCCAACCTGGGTGTGCTTTACCCGGCTGCACCCCCGGTTTGGGGGACGGCCGAACTGGCCCTGGCGATTCTGCTGGCGGTGACGGCAGCGGCGCTGTTACTGGCTCGCAAACTGCCGTACTTATTCGCGGGCTGGTTCTGGTATCTGGTGATGCTGGCGCCGGTGATCGGGTTGGTGCAAGTGGGCGCGCAATCAAAGGCCGACCGGTACATGTATGTCCCCCTGGTAGGTCTGACGATTGCGATTGTGTGGGGCGCCGCCGACTGGCTCGAACCTCATTCCGCCCTGCAACGGATATTCGCCGTGGCAACGGGGGTGGTGCTACTGGCTTTCGCCGTTGGGACCTGGCGCCAGGTGGGTTACTGGAAGGACAGCCGGACTCTGTTCGAGCACACCATCGCAGTCACGGATCGAAATTACATCATGCGGAATAACCTGGGTGTGGTTTTGGCGCGCGCCGGCGACGACAAAGGCGCCATGGCCCAGTATGTACGAGCGATGGTGATCAATCCGCAGTATGCCGAGGCGAAAGGAAACATGGGTAACGCGCTGCTGCGCGCGGGCCAACTGGAGGCGGCCAGACCGCTGCTCTGGGATGCAATTCGCCTGAAGCCGGACTTTCCCATGGCGCAATTGGACATCGGAATCATCTACGCGAATCTGGCTAACTATCCGGAGGCGATCCGGCATTTGAGCGAAGCGCTGCGCCTGGCTCCGGAGGATCCCGAAGTCCACAGTAACTTCTGTTACGCGCTGGAACATGCGGGCCGGTTGGACGAGGCGATCGCTCAATGCCGCGTGGCGCTGCGGCTGAGACCCAACTATCCCGACGCACAGTTTAACCTGAAGAACGCGCTGGCGGCGCGCCGGTAAGGAGCCGGCGCTACTTCGTGCCCAGGTAATTGCCGTAGCCTACGATCATGGTGGATGCGACCAGGGTGGCGAGGCTGAGGAACAGGAATGCCCACGTGCGTTTGCTGGCGCCGCGCCATTCGTGGAGGCCGATGCCCCACAGGCTGCTAAAAATGATAATGCTGGCCATGTGCAGGGTCCAACTGGAGAACTTATACTTACCCATTTGGGTCTCGCCCATGGTGTAGAAGAAGAATTGGAAATACCACGTGGTGCCTGCGAGGGCGCTGAAGAAATAGTTGCGCAGGAGCGGCACGCTGGGGTCCCGTTTGAGTTCGGGGTCGCGCGAGATAGGGCTGGTGTACTGGTAGGCGGTGCGATTGCGCACGTTGAGGATGACGCACCAGATGAAATTCGTTGTGAACCCGCCGAGGAGGACCACGACGAGCACGGGGAGTCCCTGCCACAGGACGCTGGTGCCGTGCTGTAGGGTCAAGGCTTTGATGGGGTCGCCGGCACGGAGGCCATAGGAGAAACAGGCGCTCATCACGCCGGAGAAGGTGGCCACCAGGACACCCTTCTTCAGATTGAACTCCTTGATGACGGACTTTTTCTGCTCCGGACTCATCTCCGATTCCTTGGACATGCCGGCCTTGCCTGCGAAGGCGATGCCGCCCAGGCAGACGGCCACGCCGACAAGAATCACCTGCCCGGACGTAGTGCCCACCACGCTGCTCATAAAGATGCCGTCGAAGATGGGCGGCATGAGGGTTCCGAAAGCGGCGCAGTATCCCAGGACCATGGCCATACCTAACGACATGCCCAGATAGCGCATGGTGAGGCCGAAGGTGAGGCCGCCGAGTCCCCAGAGCAGACCCCAGAAATAGCACCAGAAAAGGGTGCGGACGGGTGTGGCGCTGAGGACCGCGGTGAGGTCGTTGGTGATGTAGAGACCAAGGACCCAGGGAACAATGATCCAACTGAAGACGCCGCCCACCAGCCAGTAGGTTTCCCACGACCAGCGCTTGACGGCGCGGAACGGGACGTAAAAGCTGCCGGATGCCAAGCCGCCCAGCCAGTGAAAGATTACGCCAAGTGCAGGATTCGGTGTCATGGGAGCAAACGTGTATTGTAGTGCCTCGGCGTGCCGGCCCGAAACAGATTCGTCGCCGCTGCGGATCTTTCGCATTGCGGAACGAACGAAGCAGGCGCAATCGGCCGCCAAAGGCGGCGCCTGGTGGGCATTCGGGACTGGAGAGCCGGGTGGCCGGTCGCGCGGTTGTGTTTTGGATGCCAAAACTGTTACAACAGTTGTCGTCGCGCGACAGCTTGAGGGGGGTCCACGTGAAGACGTCCAACCATAGCCGGTACATGGTCAAATCTCTGGTCCATGCATCGCGCATACTCGAGGCATTTCAGACCGCGGGTGACGTGTTGCGGTTGCGCGACGTGGTGACGCGGACGGGTTTCAACAAAGGGATGTGCTTCCGGCTGTTGTACACGCTGCATCAATGCGGATTCCTGGACAAGGTAGGGGAGAATCACTACCGGCTGGCCTCGGAGGTGCGGCGGCGGCGGCTGTACCGGCTCGGATATGCGGCGCAGGGTCAGGATACATCTTTCGACCGCGAGGTTCGAATGAGCCTGACGCGCGCGGCCGAAAGGGAGCATGTGGAACTGATCACGGTGGACAACCGGTATCAGCCGAAGATCGCGCTGCGCAGCGCGGACTACCTGATTCGCGAGCAGGTGGACCTGGTCATCGAATTCCAGACAGATGAATTGATCGCGCCGGCAATCGCCTCGAAATATATGGAGGCGAATATACCGTTCATCGCGATCGATATTCCGCATCCGGGGGCGACTTACTTCGGCGCGAACAACTACCAGGCGGGTCTGATGGCGGGTCATTACCTGGGACGGTGGGCGAAGAAGCATTGGGCGGGTGAAGTGGACGAGATACTGCTGGTGGAGTTGCAGCGGGCCGGGTCATTGCCGAAGGCACGGATGCGGGGAGTGTTGACTGGCATTTCGGAGATGATTCGCGTTTCGGAGCGCTGCCGGACCCTCTCGATCGACGGCGACGGGCAGTTTCAGCAGACGCTGGAACGGGTGCGGAAGCACCTGCGGGAATCGAAATCGCGGCGCGTGCTGGTGGGCGCGGCGAACGATTCGAGCGCGCTGGGAGCAATGCGGGCGTTTCAGGAAGCCGGACGGGCCAATGAATGCGTGGTGGTGGGGCAGAACGGGGAGCCGGAGGCTCGCGCGGAGTTGCGGACGGCGCACACGCGGATGATCGGGTCGGTAGCTTACTTTCCGGAGAAGTACGGGGACGGTTTGCTGCGGCTGGCTTTGGATATTCTGGCGCGGCGGGTGGTGCCTCCGGCCGTGTTCACAAATCATCAATTGATCACGCCGGAAAATGTGGATCACTTCTACCCGAACGACAGTTTGTTGACGATTCCGGCGTGAAGCCTGGAGCAGGAGGCAAACCCAAATTGCGACGGCCGGGCGGAGAACCAACCGGTATCTCGGGTGACGAGCATACCAAACGAATCTTCAGCGGGTGGCTAACGTAACGGCGCGCCCAAAGCTGAGCGTGAAGACGCCGAGGGGAGAAGTCTTTGCCAACCCGATACGCAAAGTAAGGCGGTGCCACCGTGGGAGAATCGGTAGTTTTTCATACAGTCGACACAGCTCCCGGGACCGATCGTTCCGCCAGGGTCTGCTCGGTGGTCCTTCACACTACGGCACGAGACTTGCTAGTGGCACTGAAGACATGGCGTCACGACTGGCTGCGGGGTTGCCGTATGTTCTAGCATTAGCATCAGCGGCCTACGCCGACGACCTGATGCCGCCGTCCCAATATGAAGGAAAAGCCGTCACCGCGGTCCGGTTTGTTCCCGCGGTTCAGCCGGCCACGGAAGCCGGCTTGAAGAAACTGGTGGGTGTCAACCTGGGCAGTCCACTGCGCCTGGCGGATGTCCGGGCCGCGATCAAACGGCTCTACGGCACCGGCGAATACTCCAACGTGGAAGTGGACACCGAGCCTGCCGCTTCCGGACTGACGCTGATCTTCCACACGACCAACCAGTGGTTCGTGGGCCCCGTGGATGCCAGGGGGAAAATCAATAATCCGCCAAGCAGCAGCCAACTGGCCAATGCGGCCAGGTTGGATTTGGGCACGCCCTTCAGCGACTCTGACCTGGACACCGCGGTTGCCAGCCTGAAAACGCTGCTCCAGCGCAATGGCCTGTATCGCGGCACTGTGACTCCGCAGGTTGTCCGTGACTCTCAACATCAACAGGTCGCCGTCACATTTCAGGTGAATTCCAACAAGCGCGCCCGCTTGACCCTTCCCAACATCACAGGTGACCCGAAGCTCGACCCGAACGAAGTGGCCCACGCCGCCAAATACAAGCAGATTCTCTTCTTCCCGTGGAAGCTCGCGACCCAAAACAATGTGCAGAGTGGCCTGGACAAAATCCGTGGCAAATATGAGAAGCAGGATCGTCTCACCGCGGACGTGGCTCTGGATCACGTCGACTTCCTATCCTCCGAGTACCGCGTCCGACCCACCATTCATGTAGACGGCGGACCCAAGATCAAGCTCAACGCAGAGGGCGCGAAGGTATCGCAAGATACCCTGAAAACCTATGTGCCGGTATTCGACGAAGGAACCGTAAACGAAGATCTCCTGGTGTCCGGAGCGCGGAATCTCCGCGATTACTTCCAGAATAAGGGCTACTTCGACGTCGAGGTGGATTACGCCTCCAGGAATACCAGCGCGGACCTGCAAACCATCACATACAAAGTGAGTCTCGGCGAAGTGCACCGCGTGGTGCGAGTGGAGATCAAGGGCAACCGGTACTTCACCACGGGACAGATCCGTGAGCGAATGTACATTCAGCCGAAGGGTTTCATCCGTCTGCGTCACGGTCGCTACAGCGGGAGTTTCGCAACTCGCGATGAACAATCCATCGAAGCTCTTTATCAGGACAGCGGGTTCCGCGATTGCAAAGTCTCGGTCGGCGTAGCGGACATCTCTCAAGGCAAGAAGGGGGATGTCGCCATCACGATGAACATCGCCGAGGGGCCGCAGTACCTGATATCGAGCCTGGTGGTGAACGGTGTCACGCTCAAGGATAAATCGGCCATCCTTGGCTCGCTGGCGTCGCTTGCCGGACAGCCGTTCAGCGAAACCAACGTCGCGATGGACCGCGATGCCATCATCGGAGCCTACCAATCGGCGGGCTACCCGGATACTACCTTCGATTACCGCACCACGCCCTCCGGCACGTACCGGGTCAAGGTGCAGTACAACATTACCGAAGGGGAGCCTCAGTACGTCCGCGACGTACTCGTTTCCGGCCTGCGAACCTCGCGGCCCCGGCTGGTGAATCCGTTGATTACCCTGCATCCCGGCGATCCTCTGTCGTGGACGGAGATGGGACGGATGCAGCGCCGGCTCTACAATCTGGGTGTTTTCGATAAGGTCGATATGGCGATCCAGAATCCGGACGGCGACGAAGAGCAGAAATATGTGGACTTCCATTGCGTGGAAGGCCACCTGTACGCGCTCGGCATCGGTCTGGGTGCCGAAATCATGAAAATCGGCGGCAGCGCAACCACCATCAGCAATCCTAATGGAACCACCGGCTTTGCCCCGCGCGTCGATTTGCAGCTCAGCCGCCTCAATCTGTGGGGGCTGGGGCACAGCCTCATGTTCAACGGCCGGTATTCCACCCTGGATCACCGCGCCGCGCTGACCTACTCCATTCCGAGATTCCGCAACGTCGATGGCCGCAACATCACGGTGACCGGACTCTACGACAACACACGCGACGTACTTACCTTCACCGCCGTCAAATACCAAGGTGCGGTGCAAGTCACGCAACGAGTGGACAAAGCCACCAACCTGTTGTTCCGCTACTCGTGGACGGACGACCGGGTGGACCAGACTTCGCTCAAGATCAACCCTCTTCTGATTCCGCTCTATTCCCAGCCGTCGCGAGTAGCCGCTTTCGCGGTGAATCTCGTACAGGACCGCCGCGACGACGCCTCGGACGCCCACCATGGCATCTATAACAGTCTGGACCTGTCCTACGCCTCCCATGACTTCGGAGGAAGTGTGAATTTTCTCCGGGTTCTGGCGCGCAATTCTTATTACAAGCAGCTTCCGAAAAACATGGTGGTGGCCAGCAATACCGAGTTTGGGGTGATAATCCCAATGAATACCGGCGGTATTGCGACCTCGCAGTATATTCCGCTGCCTGAGCGGTTCTTCAGCGGTGGTGAATCCAGCATGCGCGGCTTTGCCACGGATCAGGCCGGGCCACGCGACTCCGAAACCGGCTTCCCGCTGGGCGGTAATGCGTTGTTCCTTCACAGCACGGAACTCCGCTTCCCTTTCATCGGCGACAACATCCAGGGAGTGCTTTTTCATGACATGGGGAACGTCTATACCAGCCTGGGCGCCATTTCATTTCGTGTTCACCAGCAAAACCTGACCGACTTCGACTATATGGTCCACGCGGTCGGGTTCGGCATCCGGTACAAGACTCCGCTCGGCCCCCTTCGTGTCGATCTGGCCTACGCCCTCAATCCACCCACATTCAATGGTCTGCAGGGGACTTATGAGCAGCTTCTCTTCGGCGGGGCCCAGAAAACCGTCACGAACTCGGGTCACTTCCAATTCTTCTTTTCCATCGGACAGGCATTCTGACATGCGACTGAACTCTTACCTCTATCTTCGGTTCCTCGCCGCCGCGCTGACGATGCTGTCTGTGTGCGCTGGGGCTGTGTTGGACCGCGTCGCAATTGTGATCGACAAACAGGTAATTACGGAGAGCGAGTTATTGGGTGATCTGCGCCTTACGGAATTTATCAACGGCCAGCCATTGGATTTGGGCCCCCTTGCGCGGAGAGACGCCGCCGAACACCTGGTGGACCAGGAACTCATTCGCCGCGACATGGAAAGTGGCGGTTTCGCGAAGCCGAACGCCGCGCAGGGAGATGCGCTGCTGCGCAAGTTCCGCCAGGAACATTACCCGGCGCCGGCCGCTTACCTGGCAGCGCTACAGAAATATGGAGTCACTGAGGAGCAGTTGAAACAGCGCCTGCTCTGGCAACTGACTGCCATCGAGTTTACCGATCTCCGCTTCCGTCCCGTGCAGCAGGAGGAACCGTCGCAGTCCGCCGACCGTGCCGTTACCGATGGCGCCGCGGGCAGTGTGGATCAACAGATGGACGCATGGCTGAAACAGGCTCGCAGCAACGCCAAAATCATCCTGAAGCCGGAGGCGTTTCAATGACTCGCCGCAGGAAGGTTGTTGCCATCCTCGCCGCCTCACTCCTCGGGCTGGCCGGGGTCGTCTTTGTGGCAGGCATCGTCATTGTGCGAACGGATTGGTTCCGCAATATGGTTCGCGACAAGATCATCACGGCCGTGGAAGGCGCGACCGGCGGCAAGGTGGAAACTGCGTCTTTCCGTTTCGACTGGACGCACCTGCGCGCACAGGTGCGCGACTTCGTGATCCACGGTCTCGAGCCGGCAAATGCCGCTCCGCTATTCCGCGCCAGCCTGGTGCAGGTGGATCTCAAAGTGACTTCGCCCTTCCACGGATTCGTGGACCTCGCGTATCTGCTGGTAGATACTCCGCAGGCCAATGTGATTGTGTACGCGGACGGCCGCACAAATATTCCGGCTCCGAAGATTCAATCCAAGAGCAGCGGCAAGACCGGTGTGGAGACAATTGTGGACCTGGCCATCGGGCGGTTTGACCTGCGCAATGGCTCTGTTCTGTTCGGCGACCGGAAGAGCAATCTCAGTGCAAGCGGCGCCGGCCTGCGCGCACAGTTGACATACAGCGCGGTGAAGGCCAGTTACTCCGGAGAAATCGACGTCTCGCCGCTGCGCATCCAGTCCGGCGGAAATCCGCCGCTCGAAGTAGACGTGCGATTGCCGCTCACCGTGGAGAAGGACAAGGTCACACTGGCGAATGCACGGTTGCGGACGGCCAACTCGCAGGTACTGTTGAACGGATCCATGGATCGTTTGATCGACCCGCGAGTGTCTGCCCACGTCAACGCCAAGGTAGCGCTCGATGAAGCGAAGCGCGCTCTGGGCCTCACCATGCCGCTCGATACGGTGCGCGGCCCGCGATTTCTTACGGCGGACGTGACCTGGTCGATGGACAGCGCCAGTGTGAATCTGCAATCGGCGCGCGCCAGTCTGGGCGCCAGTAACATCGAAGCTTCCGGCACCTTGAGGGGTGCGACTCAGCAAGCGGGGATGCGGTTCCGGTCTACGCTCTCATTGGGTGAACTTGGTGCTCTGCTGCGTTTAAGCGCGAGGCCGGAGGGCGTAGTTAAGGCGAGCGGCAACGCCACGATGGATGCGAACAACGCCTACAAAGTGACCGGCGATGTGGACGCCCGCGGAGTCGCCGTTCATCAGGGAACCACCACCATCCGCGACGTCAGCCTGGATTCCGCGGTCACTGCCGACAAGAGCCGCATCGAACTCTCCGGGCTGCGACTCTTCGCGCTCGGGGGCACCTTTGCCGGTTCTGCGGGCATTAAGGATCTGGCGCAGTACCATCTCGCCGGCAGCCTGAGCAATTTCGATATTGACCGGGTCGCGCGCGTCTTCGCGCCAAAGGCGCCGGGCTACGATGGCATCGTATCCGGCAAGGTGACGGCGAGCGGCAATGTTCGCGATACGTCCGCGCTGCTCGCAAAGGCAAGCCTTGCAATCGCGCCCGCGCCGCGCGGCATTCCAGTTTCGGGACACTTGGGCGTCGACTACAACGGCCGGACCGGAATCGTGAATATGGATCCTTCCCACCTGGCACTGCCGCATACGACGGCCGATTTTAGCGGCTCCCTGGGCCGGCAGATCCAGGTGAAAGTGGTCTCGCACAACTTCGATGATTTGCGGCCTGTTGCCGCCATCCCCGTCACCTTCGCCGCTAACGGCGCCGCCACTGTGGATGCCACGATATCGGGCAGTCTGTCCGCGCCTCACCTTGCCGGCCAGGTGGCCGTCACTAACTTTTCGGTGGAAGGCCGGCCGTTCACGCGTTTCACCGCCGGCGTAGAAGCGACCCAATCGGCAGCCACCGTAAGCAATGCGGTCCTGAGCCGCGGTACGCTGCAGGCCCGGTTTTCAGCGGCCGTGGGACTGCACCAGTGGAAGCCGGAGAACGACGAACGGCTCAAGGCCGACCTCGTGATTCGTAATGCCGATCTTCAAGATGTACTGGCCGTTGCGGGGCAAACTCGCATTCCGGCCAGCGGCGCATTCCATGCCGATGCTCACATCGATGGTACGGTGGGCTCGCCGGCTGGGAGCGCGGATTTTGCCATTGACCGTGGATCCGTGCAGGGGGAGCCGTTCGACCGTATCGCCGGACGCGCCGCTCTCAACCCGACTGCGATCGACGTGCCGAGCCTGAGCATTGTAGCCGGAACTTCGCGCATCGATGCCACCGCCCGCTATCAGCACACTGTAAACGATCTGCGGCACGGAGTGCTGACGGCGCATGTGGCCAGCAACCAGATTCAACTGGTCCGAATCCAATCGCTGATGAAAGACCGGCCGGGGCTCGGCGGAATCCTCAACCTGAATGCCGATGCCACGGCATCGATTGCGCCCTCGGCAACCGGAACAGACGTGCAAGTGACGGCACTGAACGCCACGGCGTCAGCGCACAACCTGACCCTGGAAGGGAAGGCGTTGGGAGATTTCGATGCCACCGCCTCAACCGCGGGGTCCGCTCTCCATTACAACGTCACTTCCAATTTCGCGGGATCCACAATCCGGGTGAATGGCGAATCGGCTCTGACGGGCGATCATCAGACCGACGCCACCGCGAACATCGCGAATCTTCCCATTGACCGTGTGCTGGCCGTGGCCGGACAACGCGACATTCCGGTGAAAGGCGCCCTGTCCGCCAATGCCCAGGTGAGCGGGACGCTGAAGAATCCTCAGGCAAAGGGCACGGCGACGATCATAAATGGCGCCGCCTATAACGAGCCGTTCACTCACCTTCAGACCTCCTTCAATTACACTGATGTCCTGGTGGACGTGCCTCAGTTCCACATTGAGGATGGACCCTCCACGCTGGACCTGAGCGCAACTTTCAATCACCCCGCCGGCGATTTGAGGCATGGCCAGGTTCGATTCCGCGCCAGGAGCAATGAAGTTCAGCTCTCCCGCATCCACACACTCGCCGCCGCGCGGCCGGGGCTCGCGGGCCTGGTGCAGTTGACGGCCGACGGCGCCGCCACTCTTCGCGGCAATGCGCCCATTGTCATCTCTACTCTGGATGCCCGCCTGGCGGCGCAGAGCCTGACCATGAACAAAAAGGAACTGGGCAGCCTCACCGCGACCGCGAACGCCAGCGGCGCCACTGTGGCATTCAACCTGAAGTCCGACTTTGCCCACTCCAACATTCAAGGCTCCGGACAGCTCGATCTCACCGCCGGCTATCCGGTCAACGCCCAACTCAGGTTCAACGGAGTCACCTGGTCCGGTCTGAGCCCGCTTCTCTCCGCGACGGCGCAGCCGTTCGATGCCTCTCTGGATGGGCGCGTGACTGTTTCGGGTCCGGCCGCCCGGCCCGAAGCGATGCAGGGCAATGTGCAACTGACGAAGTTGGAGGCGCACTCGATCGCCACCGGGGCGGCGAAGGCGCCGCGCGTCGCCTTCGAGGTGCACAACGCCGGGAATGTGCAGGTATCGCTGGCGAACTCAGTTGTCACCGTGCAAAACTTTCATTTGACCGGTCCGTACACCGATCTCGCGATCACCGGAACGGCATCGACGAAGGCTCCACAGCCGCTCAATCTTCGGGCAAACGGTAATTTCAAACTCGACGCTCTGGAGGCATTCAGTTCCGATATCTTCTCGTCCGGCGCGGTCACTCTGAACGCCACCGCTACCGGCGACCCCTCGCAGCCCGTGATTCACGGCAGCCTGCAGTTGCAAAAAGCCTCTTTCCACCTGCTGAGTCTTCCCAACGGACTTACCAACGCGAATGGCACAGTGAACTTCAACGGCACTCAGGCCGTGATCCAAAACCTGTCCGGCGAAACCGGCGGCGGCAAAGTGACACTGGCGGGCTATGTGACTTACTCGGGCACGGAACCTCAGTTTCGCATCCAGGCAACCGCCAATCGCGTTCATGTCGATTATCCGGAGACCGTGACCAGCGAGGTGAATGCACGCCTTACGCTCGTCGGCACGGAGTCCAAAAGCCTGCTCTCCGGGAATGTGACTGTGCTGAATGTGGCGATCCACTCACATAGCGATGTGGGCTCCATCCTCACATCCGCGGCGGTGCCTCCTTCGGCAAACACCGCCAGCACGGGACTGTTGGGAGGTATGCGATTCGACGTACGCATTCGGACTTCGCCCGCCGTTCAGTTTCGAACGTCACTCACGGAAAATCTTCAGGCGGACGCGGACCTGAACTTGCGCGGCACCCCGGACCATCCCGGCATGATCGGGCGGTTGGTGGTTAATTCCGGCGATGTAGTCTTCTTTGGCGCGAAGTACTCCGTGGACCAGGGAACCGTGTCGTTCTACAATGCCAATGAAATCAACCCGGTCCTCAATGTCGATCTGCAGACCACGGTACAAGGCGTCGATGTAAGTCTCAGCGTTTCGGGTCCCATGAGCAAGCTGAAGCTCTCCTATCATTCCGATCCACCGTTGGAGTTCCAGCAGATAGTGTCCCTTCTGGCCTCGGGGAAACAGCCCACGACCGACCCGGTGCTTGCCGCGCACCAGCCACCGCCTCAACAGCAGAATGTGGAGCAGGCTGGGGCTTCCACCGTCCTTGGAACGGCCATCGCAAACCCGGTTTCGGGCCGCTTGCAGCGGCTCTTCGGAGTCTCCAAACTGTCCATCGATCCCCAGATCGTGGGAGAGACCAGCAATAACCCGCAGGCTACTCTCACTCTGCAACAGCAGGTGACCCAGGATATTACATTCACTTACATACAGGACGTAACACAGACCAATCCCAGCTCAATCCGCATCGAATGGGCCATCAGCCCGCATTTTTCCGCCGTCGCGCAGCGGGACGTTTTTGGTGAATTCGCGCTCGACTTCTTTTACAAGAAGCGGTTCCATTGACGCGAAGTCTTCCGATACGGAATCTGGCGAGAACCGGGACATCCCGGCGTGCGGATAGGCATGAAAAGTGCAAGCCTTCCACTGCGTAAGGAGGTTTTTATGCGAAAAGGCAAGAGGAAGCCAACCGATCCGGGGGACAATTACCGCCAGGTCATGGCGGCGAGCACCCTGAACGGCGAAAGCGTGCGGAACGACGCCGGCGAAGATTTGGGCACAGTGGATGAGATCATGATCGACATTCCATCCGGCCGGGTTGCGTACGCGGTTCTGTCGTTTGGCGGCGTGTTGGGCCTGGGAAGTAAATTATTCGCCGTGCCGTGGAACGCACTCCAGGTGGACGAGGATGAGAAGTGTTTCGTTCTCAATGTAGATAAGGCGACGCTGGACAGTGCCCCGGGTTTCGACAAAAACAATTGGCCCGATATGGCTGACACCACGTTCAGATCCCAGATCTTCCGGCACTATGGAGCGGAACCTTACTGGGAGGAGGAGTATCCCGAGAGGAAGACGCTGGGCGGTGGCGGAGGGCTGTAGCGATGCCGGAGAAGAAAATGAAGGAACCCGCACGCAAGGCCAGGTCTCAATCATCGAAAGCAGGCGCTTACGTACAGGAAGAGATGGAGCACATCCGGCAAGGCAAGCACGGTGCGCGTTCTACCAAACAGGCCATCGCCATCGGCCTCTCCAAGGCCAGGCGGGCAGGGGTGAAGGTTCCGGCCAGGCGCGGGCAGAAAGTCACCAAGGCGACCAACCGTAGACCGAACCCCACCCGGTCCCGTGCAGCCAGCAACGCGCTCAAGCGCCATGCGGCAATCTCGCGGCAGGTGAAACGGATGTTCACCCCCGAGTTTTGAGTAAGCTCTGTGGATTCATGGAATTCTGTCG
>JARLGM010000069.1 GCA_031292755.1 Candidatus Sulfopaludibacter sp. | reverse complement strand
CAGGTACCGCCATTACTGGACAAGAATTCAAATGTCTGTGCCGGAGAGCAATTTACAACGGCTGGCGGGATTGGCTGAAATGAGAGGTGGAGAATATGACGCGAATTCTTCTTTATAGCGACGAACCAATCCTGGCCAAAGGACTCGAATCTGTGCTGCGCCAGGTGGACGGATTTGAGTTGCTCCCGACCTGCGGGTCGGTCGCCAGCCTCATGGAGCAGTTGAACGCCGGTGCTCCCGACCTGGTCCTGATGGACCTGACCCCGGAAGTCACCTTCGCCGTGCTCAGCGAAATGAAGCACGCCATGGTGAATTCCAGAATTGTTCTGTGGGTGAATTCCATCTCCACGGAACTGGCTTTCCAGGCCATGGGTCTGGGCGTCCGCGGTATTTTGCGGAAGACCCTGCCCACGGACTTGCAGGTCAAATGCCTGCTCAAAGTCCAGGCCGGCGAACTCTGGTTCGAAAAAGCGTTAACGGACAGCTTCCTCTGCGCCCGCCGCGTGGCATTGACTCAGCGCGAGGGCCAACTGGTGAGCTTGCTCTCCCAGGGATTAAAGAATAAGGAGATCGCCACCACCCTGATGATCTCAGAAGGCACCGTGAAGGTTTACCTGTCGCGCCTGTTCCAGAAGGTTGGAGTGAAAGACCGCTTCGAACTGGCCCTGTTTGGATTGAAGAACCTGACCACCGGCCAGCTCCCGGTGGGCGAAAAAGGACAACGCGCCGCCATGCCGGGCTTGCGCTCCCTGGTGCTGGAACGTCCGCAGGAACGCGTCGAAGCGCCCGCCCGTTTCGTCTCCCCGCTGCGTCCCGTGGTATCCCGCCATTACTAGATGCCTTCCAATTGCGAGAAGGGGCGGCTCCTTGCCGCCCCTTTATCTTTTTTAATCGGATCGCCCCTCGGTTTGTCTGTGATTTTTGCTATTGTGAACTGAAGGACATTGTTATCCACAGACCAGTTGTAGCCTTTGTAAGCTGCCTGTCACTGGCAGTTCTTTTACCCTCCTGCGGCCGATCGGTGACGAACGCACCTCAGCCTTCCGCTGGGGAGACCACTCACGACCGGTACAGCGATCCCACGCCCCGGAGCCGAGACGCCAATGACGTCGCGCGATTCCTGGCCGGACTCCCCGGCACAGAGGGCAGCCCCTTCGTCGAACTCGAAAAAACCGAAGCCTGGAAGCTGCACCGCGGGGAACTGGATCACGCCTGGGATGTCATCGAAAAGAGCACCATGCCCGCCATGCGTCAGTTTCAGGCCAGCGAGCTTAGTGCACCCTCCATCGAGAAATCCGTGGCGTTCTACCCTTTCAGCGGACCCGACGCCCTGATGCTGACCGTGTTCTTTCCCAAGAACCCGACCTACGTGATGGTGGCTCTGGAGCCCGCCGGGACCCTGCCCTCGCTGAAACAGCTTTCGAGGGGCGATTTGAACACCAAACTCGCCGCCGTTCGCAGCACCGTTTCTTCCGAGTTGCACAAGAGCTTTTTCGTCACCAGGGAAATGGACCGGCAGTTCCGCGGGCAGGTGACCGATGGCCTGTTCGCCCCCATCGCGAATCTGCTGGTTCGCACCGGCCATACCATTCTGGGTTATAAGTACGTGCGGTTTAACGAAAAAGGCGAGATCGTGGACCGCGGCCCGGAGGTTTCCACCAAGGCCAGCGACAAGGGCGTGGAGATCGACTTTTCCACCGACGCGGATCATTCCGTTCACAAGCTGCTCTATTTTTCCGTGAACCTTGCCAACGATCATATGGAGAAGAATCCTGCCTTTCTGGCATACCTGGCCAGCCTGAGGGATGTCTCCACCTATTTCAAAGCGACCTCGTACATGACTCACCAGGATCTGTTTTCCATGATCCGTAACGGGGTGCTGGAGCACAGCCAGACGATCCTACAGGACGATTCGGGCATACCGTACAAGTTTTTCGCCGGCGGCGGATGGCACGTGACCCTGTTTGGCGGATATTCGCGCCCTTACGGCAGTTTCCGCTGGCTGGAGCAGCCCGACCTTCGCAAAGCGTATGACACCGATGCCCGGCCCCTGGCCTTCCGCATCGGCTATGGCTTTTCCAAGGCACCATCGAATCTGCTGCTGGCGACCAAAAGCGCTGCGCCCCCGACCGGCAAAGCAGAACAACGTTAGAATCACGCGATACACTGTCTGGCAGGAGCTTTTATGCGAAGCTGTCTGCTGTTGCTGCTGGCTGTCGCTGCCAGGGCAGGGAGCGTGGAAGGCACGGTGACCAATGCGGTTACCGGAGCACCCGTCAAGAGGGCAACCGTCACCCTGGTCAGCCCATCGCTGCGAGCCCGTTACATCGCCGGGACTGACGATCAGGGGCAATTCCAGTTTCCCGATGTCGAGGCGGCCGCGGATTATGTTCTGGAGGCGGGGGCACGGGGCTTCACTATGCTCCCGGAGACGCGGCAGGCCCTCAAGGAAAAGCACCCCATCGCGGTCACCGGTCAGGAGAGCGTGAAAGGGGCGACAGTGAAACTGGTGCCACACGGCGCCATTAACGGCAAAATCACCGATGCCGACGGCGAACCCGTCCGCGGCGTCTCGGTCCAGGCACTGCAGTATCAATATCGCGCCAGCGGACGCCGCCTGGATAGCCGGGCCGACGCCGTAACCGACGCCAACGGGCAGTATCGCATCTATTTTCTGCCGCCTGGCCGCTACCTGGTACGCGCCTACCTTCACAAGACGCCCGCAGGCCCCGCGGAGCCTTCGCCGCACGTCCACAATTTCATTCCGGCGGAAGGCTTTCTACCTGCGTATTACCCTGGATCGCCCGAAGCCGCCGGGGGGGCGGTGGTGGAAGTGAAAGCGGGCGCGGATTTGAACGGATACGACCTGCAACTGGCGCGTGCGCCGGCATTTCACGTCCGCGGCCGTGTGGATGGTGCGCAGCCCAAAGCCCGCGTGGCTCTCGCGCCGTGCTCCACTCCCAGCCTGGACTTCGCATCGGCTCTCTTCGCGGATGTGCGTCCAGACGGCACTTTCGATGCCCGCGGCATCACACCCGGCCAGTATTGTCTGGCAGTGGAACGGAACGGCGGACGGCTCGCGACGGCCGATGCCCAGGTCGCCGTAAAGGATGCCGACCTGAACGGAATCGCGCTCGCGGCACCCGCAAGAGTGAACCTGGAGGGCGCCGTCCAGATGGAGCCCAGCCAGGTAGAGAGGCCACCGAAACTCGTCGTGATGCTGGCCGACCTGGACACTCCCGGCCTGCTTCTGGGAATTGGACAGGTGCAGGATAACGGAACATTCTCGATGCGAAATGTTCAGGCGGGACCCGCGGATATGACCGTTGCCGGGCAACCGCCGGGCGATTATCTGAAGTCGTTCCGGTTCGCCGAGCGGAATGTCCCCGGGGCGATTCGAAGTGCCGCGCACGGGCGGTACCCTGACCCTGGTCCTCGGCACCGATGCGGGCCAACTTACCGGGAAAGTGCAGGATCAGGACGGTAATCCGGGCGACCACATGCTCGTGACCTTGGCGCCGAAAGGCGGTCTGGCCGCCCGCACGGACCTGATCCGGACCGCCGCCACAGCCGATGATGGCAGCTTTCAGATGACGGGATTGGCCCCCGGAGATTATGACGTGTTCGCCTGGGAGAGCCTGGACCAGAACGTCGCGCGCGCCCCGGATTTCCTGAAACTGTTCGCAGCCAGGGCGAGCACCGTTTCGGTGCAGAGCGCGGGTGCGGCTTCGGTGCAACTCAAAGGCGTACCGGCCGAGGATATGGAGGACGCGATATGGAAACCCCGGCAGTGATTCTGTTAATGGCCGCGGCCGCGTTGCACGCGCAGACCGGCGTCGCGGTGGAAGGCAAAGTGGTCAGCACCGTTGGCAACGCGGCAGTGAAGCGTGCGGTAGTGACCTTGCGCGGGGAGGAAATATACCTCTGTCGGAGCGACGCCCACGGGCAGTTTTCGCTGAAGGACGTGGTTCCCGGCCGGTATGAAGTGGAGGCCTCGCACGAGGGCTTTCAAAGCAAACCGGAACCGGCGGTTACCATCGGACCCGGCCCCGCCACTCTGGAACTGCACCTGGTCCCGCAGGCGCTGATCGCCGGGCGGATTGTGGACGAGTTGGGCGATCCCGTGCCGGATGCCGACGTGGAAGCCATGCACTATCGCTATCAGGCCGGTAAGAAGCAGTTGCAATCCACCGCCCGGGTTAAGACTAACGATCGCGGCGAATATCTCATCGCCGATCTCGCGCCCTCGCGCTATTACGTGCGCGCCTCCGATCCCGAGCACGATCCGCCCATTATCGGCAACTACAACGACCGCGGACCGCGGCGCCAGCAAGTGTACGCGCCGGCTTTTTATCCCGGCACGCGAGGCGCGAATCGCGCGTCGATGCTGAGCGTCGCCCGGGGTGACGAACTGCAGCGCCTGGACGTGCAGATTCACCGCGAGAGCGTCTATTCCATCCGTGGGCGCATGGCTCCGGACATCTCGGTCGGGTTGATCCGGCGATTCGACGAACCGGCTTTCGCCTACGCCACCCGGCCGAGTGAAAACGGCCTGTTCGAAATCTGGGGCCTCACGCCGGGAGCCTACGCCGTGACGGGCACTCGCCAGAAGGCGCTGTACGCTATGCGCAAAGTCGAGATCCTGAATGATGATGTGGAGGGTGTGGATCTAACCAGCCCCACCGCGATCGCCGTGAATGGCAATGTGCAGGCCGGCGGCGTCAATGGATTGCGCGTGGTCCTGAAATCCGAAGAGGCGGCCGCCCTGGACATAAACACGCCGGTGCAGGCCGATGGCAGTTTCACCGTGAATGCCCAGCCCGATACCTACGTGGTGCATCTGCAAGGCGATGGCGTGTGGCTGAAATCCATGCGCATCGGCGATCGCGAAGTGGCCGACCACCGCCTGGTTCCGGGGCGTCTCCCGGGGCCGGTGACGCTGGTAGCATCCACCGAGACGGGCGAGATCCACGGAAGCGTCGCCGATACCAACGGCCAACCCCTGGCGGGAGTAAATGTCACACTGCTCCCGGACCAGTCTTTGCCCTACTGGCCGGACCTGGCGCAAGTGGCCACCACCAACGGAGATGGGGCATTCACGTTCTCGCGTGTTGTACCGGGAAACTATCGCCTGTTTGCGCTTGCCGATTCTGAGGCCGGCGCGCCCTTGGACGGAGAGTTCCGTAAGCCCTTCGATGACAAAGGCACTCCGGTGCAGGTGCAGACGGGCAGCACCGCTACCGTTCGACTTGCCGTCATTCAAATGAAGTGATGGCATGGGTAACTCCGAGACAATTCCCGGAGTCTAATTTACAGATGGGCTGCTAATCCTCGAGGGGGGATCCGCGTCCAGTTTTGCATGAAGTATCTGACGATGCTGGCTGTGTGTACAGTCGCTATGCTGCGAGGGCAGAACAATCAATCGTTTATCAAGAATTTCCCGCTGCTTGCCGCGCTCGATACGGATCACGACGGCGTGATCTCGGCAGCGGAAATTGCGGCGGCGCCGGCGATTCTGCGTTCGCTCGATCACAACGAGGACGGAAAACTCGAGGCCGAGGAATGCGCCGAAGGCGGTGAACACGGGCCCAGTTCCAGCGACATGGTCAAGACCCTGATGGCTTTCGATAAGAACGGCGATGGCAAGATCGAACGCAGCGAAATGCCGGAACGGATGTTGGGACTGTTCGATCGCGGCGACCTTAATAAGGATGGCGTGCTGACGGTGGATGAAATCCGCAAGCTGGCGCAGGCCGAGCAGTCGTCCCGCCCCAAAGAACAGGAAGGCGATCCGGCGACGCGGAAGCGTATGGAAAAGGTGATCATGAGGGTGGTCCCGGTATTGGCCGCGCTGGACACCGATCGCAACGCGGAGATCTCCGAGGCCGAGATGCAGAACGGACCCGCGGCATTGAAGAGGCTCGATAAGAATGGCGACGGCCGTTTGACCGACGAGGAGGTGACCCCAGACTGGGTGCTTGTTTTCGTGGCGCAGGGCATGGTGCAACTCGATACCGATGGCGATGGCCGGATTTCGAAGGAAGAAGCGGACGCTCCCAAGGCCAGGCAATTTCGCGCGACCCTGCTGGCAGCGGACCGCAACCATGACGGTTATGCGACCGAGGAAGAATTGATCGCTGAGGTCCGCCTGCGGGCGGATGTGAACCACGATGGAGTGGTGACTCAGGAGGAAATCCAACGTGCGCTGCAATCCGGCGCACTGGCAAAAGAGGAAGTCCACCAGCAATGAAGTGGGTGGTTTGGTTGCTGGCAGCGGCCGCAATCATTTGGCTTTTGGCGCCCAATCCCGCGCGTCTTCGCGGACGCGCAGGGGCCGACGTCTCCGACGACCTGGTCAAGACCATGATGCACTTCGACCGGAACGGCGACGGAAAACTGGACAGGAGCGAGGTGCCGGAGCGTATGCAAGGGCTGTTCGACCGCGCCGATACGAACAAAGACGGCTTACTCACGCCGGAGGAAATCAGAACACTGGCCAAGGCGCAAGCCTTGCAGGTCCATCGATAATCATGAAACCAAAATCCCTGGTAGTCAGCGGTATTGCGGCATTGGTGTTGTGCCTCAGCGCGACTTCTTCCACGGCGCCGCGCGAGCGCACCTATGCGTTTCATTACGAAAATGTACTGGGCACGTCCCTGGAATTGAAAGTAGGCGCGGCTTCGCCGGAGGATGCCGGGCGTGCGGAACAGGCGGTGCTCGGTGAAATTGAACGGGAAGCGAAAATTCTGAGTTCGTGGGATCCAGCCAGCGAATTCAGCCGCTGGGAGCGAACGCGCGGCGAAGCGGTGCCGGTATCGCCGGAACTGCTGGAAGTGCTGGGGCTGTTCGACCAATGGCGCGACCGGACGGGCGGAGCGCTGGATGCCTCGGCCGAAGCGGTGACGCGCGTGTGGAAGCAGGCCGAAGCGCGGCAGCAAGTGCCTTCCGATGCGGACGTGGCCGCGGCAGTAGCGGCGGTGCGCCAGAAACACTGGCAACTGGATGCGTCAAACCATACCGCCACGCACCTGGATGCCACCCCGCTGGCCCTGAATTCCTTCGCCAAAAGCTACATCGCGGGTCATGCGGCGGATGCGGCACTGGCGGAAGACGGCGTGCGGCGCGTGGTAGTCAACATTGGCGGCGACCTGGTGGTGCGGGGCGAGGGCAGCGAGCTGGTGGACGTAGCAGACCCTAAATTCGACGCGGAAAACGCTCCGCCCATCGCCGAACTCCAGATCAACGGCCGTGCTGTCGCTACCAGCGGCAACTACCGGCGTGGAGAAGCCATCGGCGGGCGCCATTACTCGCACATTGTGGACCCGCGGACAGGAATGCCGGCGGACCAGATCCTGAGCTCGACGGTGGTGGCCGCGAATCCGGCGGACGCCGGCGCCATGGCCACGGCGTTCTCCGTGCTACCGCCGGCCGAGAGCCGGCGCGTGGCAGCGGGAATTCCGGGCGCCGAATACCTGCTGATCGCAAGCAACGGCGCGCGCTTCATGAGCCCGGGATGGGCGGCGCTGGCGTTTGCCGCACGGCCTGCGGCTGCCGCGGCTCCCCCGCCTCCCGGCCCGGTCTGGGACGAATCGATGGAACTGACCGTCACGGTGGACCTGGCCCGGCTCGATGGCCGCGCCCGGCGCCCGTATTTGGCCGCGTGGGTGGAAGACGGCGACAAATTCCCCGTGCGCACGATCGCCCTGTGGTTTCAGCGCGAGCGATGGCTGCCGGAATTGCGCGCCTGGTATCGGGCAGACCGGCTGCGCGCCATGGCGGAGGGTTCCGACATCACGCGCTCGGTCTCCAGCGCAACCCGCTCGCCGGGCCACTACACGCTGCAATGGGACGGCAAGGATAACCAGGGCAAGCTGGTGAAGCCGGGCAAGTACACGGTCTACATCGAATGTGCCCGCGAACATGGCGGGTACGATCTGTTCCATAAGGATATCGATTTCAACGGCACACCGGCCAAGACGCAACTCCCAGGGGGCTCCGAGATTGCATCCGCTTCGCTCGACTATCACAAAATCGCCCGATAGGTCCACGGCGCCGGTGCGCCACAATCCGTTGTGGAAGCGCAAGCTCGCTGCGGTGTCACGCTGGCTGCACATCTATCTTTCGATGTTCAGCTTCGCGGTGCTGCTGTTCTTTGCCGTTACCGGCCTGACGCTGAATCACGCGAACTGGTTCGACGGGCAGGAGCACACCAGCCAGTTCAAAGGCAGTATCGACCGCAAGTGGATGGGCAAAGACGTGGACAAGCTGGAGATTGTGGAGTATCTCCGGCGCACGCACCACATCACCGGCGCGCTCCACGATTTTCGCATCGACGATACGCAGTGCTCGGTGGCATTCAAAGGACCAGGCTACGCGGCCGACGCATCCATCGACCGCCAGACCGGCTCTTACGAAATGACCGAGACCCGCATGGGGTTCTGGGCCGTGATCAACGACCTGCACAAGGGCCGCGACAGCGGGGCGGTGTGGGGCATGGTCATCGACATCTCGGCCGTGCTGATGACGCTGGTCTCGATCACCGGATTCGTGCTGATCTTCTTCCTGCTGAAACGGCGTTTCTCGGGGCTGCTGATCTTCTCCATCGGGCTGGCGGTAATCGCCGCGGCGTGGTGGAAGTTCGTGCCATAGCGAAGGCCTGCGCTACTGTTGCCTCAGGGCGATCATGGGATCGATGCGGGTGGCGCGGCGCGCGGGCAGCCAGGTGGCGGCGAATGCAATGAAGGTCAGGAAGAGCGAGGCGCCGGCAAAGGTGGCCGGGTCGTACGCGCTCACATGAACCAACATGCCGGAGACGAGGCGTGTGAGAGCAAACGCAGCGGCGATGCCGCAGGCGAGTCCGGCAAGCACCAGCACCATGCCCTGGCGCACCACCATGCCGATGACGTCGCGCGGCTGCGCGCCCATGGCCATGCGGACGCCGATCTCCTGCGCGCGCTGATTGACGGCGCACGCCATCACGCTGTAGAGTCCGAGGGCCGCCAGGAAGAGGCACAGGATGCCGAGCGAGCCCATCAGGCTGGCGGCCACCTTTTGCGGGAAGAGAGCGATTTGCGTGTACTCGGTGAGCGACACGGCGTGAAACGCGGAGGCGCCGGAATCGGTGACGGCGACGGCATGACGCAAGGTCGAGATACCCTGTTCGGGCTTGCCCGCCGTGCGGATGAACATGTAGAGTTCGTGGAGGCGGTTCCCTTCGATCTGGCGGAAGGCTAGATAGAAGAAGGGCCGGGGTGGTTCCGCGGGGCTGAAATACTTGCTGTCGCGGACCAGGCCGACGATTGTGCCCCAATGGCCGAAAATGCGAACCTTTTGACCGAGCGGGTACTCGCTATGGAAGAAACGCCGGGAGAAGGCCTGATTGACGATCATGACGGGAGGGGCTTTGGCATCATCGGAATCGGCGAAGTCGCGGCCGGCGAGCAGAGGAATGCGCATCACGTTGAAATAATCGGGCGCGATCAGGGCGCGGCTCACCTGCAGGGACTCGCCGGGAGCGCGCACGTAGCCCTGCGGTTCCACGCGGTCATAGGGGCCGGCGGTTGTGCTGAGGGGTGTGAAATCCGCATAACTGACGGCTTGAATTCCGGGGGAAGTCTGGAGATTGCGGCGCAGGCGGATAGCGAATTGCCCCTGCTGGCCGGCGTCGAAGCCGGCGCCTTCCAGGAAGAAGCGTCCGAACAACACGCTAGTGCTATCGAAGCCGGGATGGATTTCGCGGGCATTCTGGAAACTGCGGGCGAACAGCCCGGCGCTCACCAGGGCTACCGCGGCCAGCGCCACTTCCGCGATCACCAGCAGATTGCGAGCCCGGTGGCTGAAGCCGCTGGCCAGACCGCTACGCCCGCCCTCCTTCAGGGCATCGTTCAAATTCCCGCGGACCGAGAGCACCGCCGGGGCGGCGCCGGCTGCCAGCGCGGAGAGCCCGCAGCACAGAGTAGCGAAGAGGGCGATGCGGCCGTTCAGTTCGAAATCGCGAGCCAGGGGGAGACCGATATTGGGCACCAGCGCGAGCAGGGCGCTCCACATCCACGGCATAATCAACAGGCCGGCGAAGGTACCGAGAATGGCGAGCACCAGAGTTTCGGTCATCAACTGGCGGGCGACCCGCCATCGCGATGCGCCAAGTGCCAGCCGCACACCGAATTCGCGGTAGCGGACCACGGAGCGGGCCAGCAGGAGATTGGCGACATTGGCGCAGACGATGAGCAGCAGCACCAGGGAAACGGCCATCAGAATTCGCAGCGGAGAGAGCAACAGGTCGCCGTTACCGCTGTGCGCGTTCCACGGGCGCAGGACGCTGGCGGAAACGCCGCGGTTCGTGGCGGGGTAAGTAGAGGCGAAGCCGGCGGCCAGCGCGGAAACTTCCGATTGCGCCCGCGCGATCGTGACACCCGGTTTCAGGCGGACCACGATGGAGGGAAAATCGCGAGCGTTGCGGTTTCTGAACATCGACGCGTCCATCATGCTGAGTTCCGCGCCCATGGAGGCGGGCACCCAAAGGTCGAGCTGCATGGCGGGGGCGGTGCCCCGAAAGCGGGCCGGAGCCACGCCGACGATGGTGAGCGGGCAGCGGTTCACGCGGACGGTCTGACCGATAATTTTGGGGTCCGAATGGAAATAACTGCGCCATAGCCGCTCGCTGACGACGATGACGGGATAGGCGCCGGGGGTGTCGCTCTGGCCTCCGGAGCGGAACATATTTCCGAGGACCGGCTTGACGCCGAGCACTTCGAAGTAGCCGGCGGAAACCAGCTCGCCCCAGGCGGGCCGCGCGGTTTCGGCGTCGCCGATGCTCAGGGAGCCATACCGTTGCAGGGCCAGCCCGGAAACCAGCTTCAAGTGGCTCTGGTAATCGGTGTAGTCCAGCCAGGAGACGTTGGTTCCGCCGTTTGGCGCGCTGGGGATGGACATCTCCAGGACGGCCAGCTCGTCGCTGTGAGCCACGCCCGGAAAGGGGTGCAGGAGGAGCTCGTCGATCCAACTGAAGACAGTGGTAGTGGACGCGATGCCCAAGGCGAGAGTGAGGACCGCAACCGCGGCGAATCCCGGGCTGCCGGAAAGAATCCGCAGCGCGAATCGGAAATCCTGGATAAACGTTCGCATGACGCTGTATCTGCGATGCACGTCACGGTCTAAACGTAAGCGATTCATTCCATTCGTACGGCTGGGTGCGCCTGGTGCGATTTCGGTTTTTAGTGTCCGAAACTGAACATTCCGATTGTAGCGCCGGGGGAGTGCGATTTCACCGTGGAGGAACGGCGCGGAGAGAACTTCAAATTCGGAGTTAATTAAATCGCGCAGATCAGGCTGACGGAATTTATTCTACCGGACGTCCGGGCGAGGGTCGGGGACGAAGCCGTCGCGATTGGGCATGCGGATTTTCGGCAGGCTCCGCGCGTCGAGGACGGCATTCTCCGGTACGATTCTTCCGAGGAACAGCACGTAGGCAGTGACGGCGTAGACCTGATCGTCGGTCAGGGTGCCCGGCTGATTGAAGGGCATCGCCCGCTTCACGTAATCGAAAACCGTGGTGGCGTAGGGCCAGTAGCTTTCCACGGTCTTGAGGGGCTTGGCGGTGTTGAGGGTCCCGCGCCCGCCCACCAGAGGGGCGGCGTCGCCACCCTGTCCGGCCGACCCGTGGCATTTCGAACAGCGATTGGTGAAAATCTCTTTGCCGGGAGCCACCGACCCGCTGCCCGCGGGCAGGCCTTTGCCATCCGGCCGCGCCGAGAAACTCCACTGGTGGATTTCATCGGGCGTGGGAGTCCGTCCGACACCGTATTTCGGCGACTGCGCCACGGCCGCCAAGGCCCACAGGAGCAAGACCAGCCTATACATGGGTCACACTCCCATCGGCCGCGACCTTCCAGGCTTTTATGCCGTTGTAGTGGTACGTGGAAGCGAGGCCGCGCAGTACGGTCAACTGTTGGTTCGACGGCTGCACGTAGCCGGTCTCATCGGTGCAGCGGGATTGCAGTTGGGCTTCCGACCCGTCCCAATTCCAGGGCAGGCGAAAGCGCGTGAAGGCCCGGGGCAGGCGCGGTTCCTGCAGGGACGCGTCTTTCCACGTGCGGCCCGCATCGGTGGAAACCTCGACGCGGCGAATGAGCCCGCGGCCCGACCACGCCAGACCAGAGATCTCGCAGAAGCCCGGTTTGAGTTTGTCGCCGCCGGACGGGTAAGTGACCAGCGACTTCGCTTCCATGATGAAGGTAAAGATGCGGGCCGTGCCGTCTGGCATCAGGTCGGTGTACTTGGATGTTTCGTCGCGCGCCATGGCGGGTTGGTCCGACGCCTCAATGCGGCGCAGCCACTTCACGTTCACGTTGCCCTCCCATCCCGGCACGAACAAGCGCAGCGGATATCCCTGCTCGGGACGGAGCGGCTCGCCGTTCTGCCCCCAGGCCACCAGGACGTCGTCCATGCCCTTGGAGACCGGCAGGCTGCGCACCATCTTGCAGGCGTCGGCGCCCTCGGCGATGAGCCATTGCGCACTTTTTTGGATGCCGGCCTCGGCCAGGAGCAGGGACAGGGGCACGCCGGTCCATTCGCTGCAACTGGCGAGGCCGTGGCTCTGTTGGGCCGTGGCCGCGGGCCGGGCGCCCCATTCGCTGCCGCTGTTGCCGGAGCACTCCAGAAAATAGATACGGGAGACGGAAGGGAGCCGGCGAATATCTTCGACGGTGAAGACGAGGGGCCGGTCGACGAGGCCGTGGATGAGGAGCCGATGCTGCGCCGGGTCGATGCGCGGCACACCGGAATGATGCCGCTCGTAATGCAGGGAAGAAGGCGTCAGAATGCCGACGGATTCGCCCAGCGGCGTGCGGGTTTGCGATTCTTCCAGGTAGCGGTCGTTTGCCAGGAGGCGTTTGGCGGTTTCAAATTCGCTGCGCTCTCCGTAGGGCCGCACGGTGGCGCCGAGCAGACGCGGACCTTCGTCCGCCACGGGCGCATTTTGTTTGCAGGCGGACAGGGCGGCTCCGAGGGCGGTCGCGCCGAGCCACTGCCGGCGCCGGATGCGGTGGATAGGTATCATAAAACTCCCTCCAGACATAGTAGTGCAGGTTAACGGTAATAACCCTGGCGGGCCTGGACCCTGACGCCGGGGCGGGCGGTTTTGATTTCGATGCGGCGATAGGCTCCGTCTCTGGCGCGGTTGGTGGAGGTGTAGCCGATGGCGTACTGGTTGCGCATCTCCTCGCGAATGGTCTTGAAGACGGTCTCGAGGGGCAAGCCCCCACTGACGTGGAACATGCGTCCGCCGGTGGGTTCGGCGAGTTTGCGCAGGGCCTCTGCGCCTTGCGTCGAAAAATTGCGGGCCGTGGAACCATCGTCGGCATAATGAATCCCGTAGATGATGGAGTCGGCGTTCTGGGCGGCTTTCACGGCGGCGCCGGCCGCGAAGATGCTGCCGCTATCGACGCCATCGGTAATAATCACCATGGCTTTGCGGCCGGGCACGCGGGCCAGTTTCTTGTCGGCCACCAGATTCACCGCTTCGTAGAGCAGCGTCCCGCCGTGGGGCCGGAACTCCGGCATCCGGGTAGGATCGAAGGGATGCGCGGCCTGGAGGGCGGTGTTCAGGCGGTCCAGGTTGGAAGTAAGGTCCTGCCAGACGGCGACGGTTTGGGCGAAGGTGACAAAGAGCGCGCGGTCGGCGGGGCGCAGCACTTCCGCCAGGAACCGCGAGGCGGCGTTCTTTTCGATATCGAGAATACGCCTGACGCTGCCGCTCACGTCTAACAGCAGGGCCACGACGATGGGAGTATCCACCTCGCGTGTGAAATAGCGGATCTCCTGCGGCCGTCCGTCTTCGCGGATGTGGAAATCGTCTCGGGAAAGATCGTTGACAAAGGCGCCTTTGCGGTCGCGGACGGTGCAGAGGATGTTGACCACTTCCACATCCACGGTGATGACATTGGGGTCGCGCGGCGGATTCAATTCCACTTGAGCCCGCGCACGGACCGGGCCGGCAGCGAATAAAGCGGCCAGAAGCGCTCGCGTCAGGAAGAGAATGGCACTACCTCGAAATCAATCCATTGTGCCACGCGCGACCGCGACCGGGGCGCGTGCTTGTCGGTGGCTAACACCTGCAACAAATACTCGCCGGGCGGGAACTGCGGTTTCAAATGCAGGATGCCGCCGACCAGCACGCGGCGAGAATCGATGCGGTGCGTATCCTGGATGGGACTAGGCTCGCCCGTAAAAACCACGCGGCCGTTGCGGAAGAGCCGCACCTGGTATTCCAGATTCGAGCTTGGCGGAGTTCCCGTCAGCTTCGGGTTCACCACCATGAAGCTGTAAACAATGTGCTGGCCCGGCCGGTAGCGGCGGACCGCCGGGCCGCCCTCGGCCCAGGGCTCAGCGCTGTCATCCCTGGGGGCCAGATCGTCCACGGGTTCTCCGGGTTCCAACTGGTTAGCCGAGGCCAGGTTGATGACGATGCCCGAAAGAGCCAACTGGCCTTTGCGCGTGTCGGGCACCTGCACCACCTCGCTGGCCGAGCCGATGTGCTCGCTGGCCGCGTCGCGGACCACGGCGCGCATGAGGAAGGCGCCCGGCAGTTTCATGGGATCGCTCAACCGGTAGACGAAGCCTTCGCGCAAGGCGATGCGGTACTGGTCTTCGGGGAGGACGATCTCCTGCGAGCGCTGGCGCTGCTGGATGGGCTGCTTGATATCGCGGAAAGCGGAAGTCACCACGTCCACCCGCGCGTGCCAGGTGCCATCCGGCTGGTGCGTGAAGGAAAGGCCTTTGCTGTCGAATTGGAGGAACGAGGAGACGTAGGGGCCGGTCGCGCCGGTATCGGTGTAAAAGGAGGCCAGGCGGACGGTCAACCCGGTAGCTCGAAAAGGTGAGGCGAGGGCCTCGAGCAACTGCTGTTCGCGCGTCCTGGGAGCGGCGGTAGAGACCTCCGATGCGGCCACGTCATCGGGAACGCCGGTGAAGCCGCTCTTCCAGCGAACATGCAGGCCGGGCCGCTTGACCTGAACCGAGATGCGATGGAATTTGGCCTTCGCCAGATTTTTTTCGAAGGTTCCTTCCCTGGGGGTGTAGGCCAGCAGATAGTATCCCATCTGGTCGTCGGCGGCCTGCCGGATGGCGCCGGCGATATCGTTATTGTTCGAAAAGAACAGGCCGCCGGTGCGGTGAGACAGAGAGGCCAGCCCCTCCTGCGTGGAGAACTGGCTGGTGCCGCGGGTTTCGGTCATGCCGGGCATCAGGGCGCCCGGAAGGTCATCGGCTGGCGCGGAATCCCCGGAGGCCAGTGGTGAGCCCGTCCGGAGCCCGCGCGGATCGATGGAGTAGATGGAAACGGCGGAACGGTTGGCGAGGTCGGTCAGGCGGTCGAGTGCATCGCTGACGCGCGCATCGAGGCCGAGGGCGTCGGAGAAGAGGACGATGGATTTGCGCCCGGGCAGGCCCCGCATGCCCTGGATTACCTGTTCCATGGTGCCGAGGGAGCCGAGGGCCGCGAGGGTCACGCCATAGTCCAGAATCTGAGGCGCGTCCGGCCGGGCACGCGGGCCGGAGTCCGGATCCGAATGAATGGGAAGGAGCCCGGTGCGGCCGGAGAACCGCCATTTGAGAAGGTCTACGCCGGCCATCAGAATGCGTGGATCGCCGGTGAACTGTTCGAGGATGGCCACGCCTCCGCCGGTGCGTACCAGCGCCACCAGGTCGCCGGGCTGCATCTGCTGCTGGACGTACTTGCGCAGAGCTTCGCGCACGCGGACAAGGCTGGCGAAGGAGAGCGACAGATCGTCCACCACCAGGGCGACGATGCGGGTGACCTGCTGCCGGGCGATCGGGGCCGGCGGGCCGATAGGCTCCGGATCCGCACCGGCGGGAAGGGGGCGTGCCGGGGGCGGTTCGGTGACATAAGTGACATGGGTGATCTTCTGCAGTTCGCCATCCTGGCGGATTTCGAAATCGGCGGGGCCGAGACCGGGGACGTGGCGGCCTTTGGAATCGGTCACGACGGCATCCACCTGCACCAGCGTCACGGTGACGCGCAGGGTGAGTCCCGGATCGTTTTGGGCTGCTGCGTTCACCGCCAGCAGAAGAACGCCCACCCGAATGGCGCTTGGCATGTCTTGTCTATTTTATAGATACACGGTACGGGAAGGTTGCTGAATGACTATTTGGGACTACGGGATCTGGCGACTATGGCGGCGAAGCCCTGACGGGTGGCGGCCAGCATTTCCTCATAAGCAGTCACATCCTCACGGCCGGTATCGGGATTGAGGCCGATCTGGTTGACCAGGTCCTGGGCGGTGACCAGACCGTTCCGGGAGCGCCCGGCTCGCGTGAGAGCATGGCGGAGGCGCTTGCCAAAAACCGGAGTCCACTCCTCGCGCGAGATGGTTCGATCGCTGTTGATGTCGAAGACGCTGACGAACTGCGCCGCGGCCGAAGCCAGAGGGTCGGGGAGGATTTCGGTGACGGTGAGTTGGCCATCGTTGTTGCTGTCGAGCGTGCGCAGCATGGCTGGGGAATTGCGCATTTCGGCGCCGGAGATCTCGCCGTTACGGTCGGCATCGAGCGCGGCAAGGATGGGGTGAATGCGCATGAAAGCCAAGCGGGCCCGTTGCAGGAATTGCGGGTCGAGAGGCGCGGTGGCCCGCGCCGCCTGTTCGGCCGCGGCCAGTTGGCGGATGCCGGCAGCCAGGAGGACGCCGGTCTTGTTCGGATCGCCGCGATCGAACAGGCCCTGGAGGCGCTCGGGCAGTTCGCTCCGCTCCAGTTTGCCGTCGTGATTGCGGTCGAATGACATCAGGAGCCGGGTGAGCTCGTCCGGCGTAGGGCCGGTGGTCAGGGGCTTGTCGCCGAAATTGCCGCCGCACTCATCGGCGTCCAGCCGGCCGTTGTGGTTAGCGTCGAGCGTGGCCAGGAGTTGGGGCGCGTGCGCAATCTCACCAGCAGAGATGATGCCGTCGTGGTTGGCATCCAGCACGGAGACGATGGCCAGAAGGCGGAAATAGAACGGAATGACCTCCGACGGCTCCTGCTTCACGCGCACTTCGGTGGAGAGCGCCACGGGAGCCGCGGCCGTGGGGGCGGAAATCCGGTGCGAACGGCTGGGCTGGTGCGAACCGATCAGGACGCCGGGAAAGCCGCCGCCGCGCGCGATCAGCAGGCACACACCGGCCAGAAATGCCGCCGCCAGAACCGCTCCGTGCAGCAAGGCGCAGGGGCGTGGAAGCGACTGGTCGCAAATGTAGAAAACGGGAACTCCGGCGGCCGGCTCGACGGCTGCGCCACGGGTGGGATCGGGGGTACTCATAAGAGCGCCGCCCGGTAAATCCGGCAGAGGCAGCGCCACAGAAGAGGATACGGCATTACGAGCTGCCTTCCAGAAGCCGGCGTCCGCGGGCTGCGCCCACTGCCCGGCTCAGACGCAACGCCTCTGCCCGCACCGCTTGTTTGCGGAACGCGGTCACGCGGTGACACCGGCGGTGAGCATCGGTTCAGGCATCGGTAAGAGGCAGCGCACTTCGCGGATCGGGTGCTTCAGCCATACATCCGTTACGGATATAGTAATGCGGGCCGGCGGCAGGCACAAGGCAAGAAGAATGGCGGGGTAAAAAAAAACGCCGCGGATTTGATGAATCCGCGGCAGGAGTAAGAACTGGACCCGATCTCCAAAGGAGAGGCTAAAACACGTAGTCGATACCAACCATAGGAACGAAATCGTGAAGCAACGTGCCATACTTGACGTTCTGCGGAGGAGTGATGATGGCAGTGGGGAACGCCGTCATAAAATCGCGGAACTCGGCTCGCAGAAACATGTGCCGGTTGAGGGCATAGTTTACGCCGGCGCCCACGCTGAGCATGGGCTTAATGGCGCGGGTCTTGGTGAAATAGCCGAACTGGCTCAAGGGCTGATAGGCGGACTCGGTGCCGGTACCCTGGAAAATCTTCATCCCGCCGCCCAATGCGGCGAAGAATTGCACCTTGGAGTCATTCCTATTGGTGTGCCAGAGCATATCGTAGTGAAGGGCATGGGCGGCGCCGTTAAACTGCGCGGTCTGGCCGCCGCTGGTGAGCTTCAGGTTGTTCTGCATGTACTCATAGCGGATCTCACCGGTGAAATGCGTAAACAGATTCTGTCCGAAGAACGCTCCGAATACCGCGCCGGGTTGAAAACCTGCCGTGGCGGAGCCCGCCGGGCCGCTGGCCGATACGTGACTCAGAAACCCGCCGCCGCCCATGCCGCCAAACTCCCACTGCTGGGCCATGGCCGAACCGGAAGCGGCGAGGAACAGAATCGATAGTCCAAGAACTTTCATGCGATCTCCTTAGTCTCCTAATTCACTACGCGCACATTCAGAGTGTTGCTGGGGCCGCCCTGACTGATGGTGAGCGGAACGCTCAATCCGACGGGCACTCCAGCGGGCACGGTGGCGTTGATCTGGTACACGCCCACTTCGCCCGGAACCAGGCCGGCGTAAAGCACGTTCAGGCCGATTCCGCCGAGCGTCACGGTGGGCGTGGCGGCAGCCTCGGCGAGCGGAGCGGATGGCGCCGGCAGACCCGCGGTCACGGCCGGGAAGGTAGCGCCCATGCCCGTCAGATAAATCACCACGGTGTCCTTGGGGTGAATGGGATTGGTGGGCGTGATCAGTTGATTGTTATCGGCGCGGACGATCGTGGCCAGCCCAGTGGACGGGCCCGCGGTACCCGACAGGAACACGCTCGGCGCGGTTGACTGCACGGTAAACAGAAAGTTGTTGCTGAGGCCGGCCGGGCTGTGAATCATCAGGGTGGAACTACCGCTGACGTTGTACGGCAGTTGAGCGTTGATCTGCTGTCCCGAAACGAAAAGCAGAGGCACCGGCGCGCCGTTGATGCTGAGGCAGGAATCGCCCAGGGCGGTGGGCAGGGGAATCTGGCTGGTCGCCATATTCACCGGACTCATCTGCGAGCCGAATACGCTGATCAGGCCGCCGGGGGCCACCGGTTGTGTTCCGTTGGCGGCATTCACCACCGAAGCGATGGCGGGCGGCGCCACGGCCGCGCCGTAATTCGCCGCGAGCACCGTGAAGCCGGAGGTGGTCAGTACGATAACGGTTCCGGCGCCGGGCATGGGCGCCACGGTGCGGGTAAAGGCGTAGAGGTTGTACAGGCTGGTGCTGCCCGAGCCGTTGCCGCCGGTTCCGGTGCCGCTGCTGTTACCGGTTCCGGTGGAACTGACGGTCGCGGCCGCCGTAGGCAGTAGAGGGGCTTCGGCCATGCGCACGGGGTTCACGGCCGAGGCGGTCTGGAGGCCCTGCATGTTCTGAATGATGCCGGGACCGGTCGTCGACGCCGCGGTTGCCAGGTAACCGCCCTGATCGACGAAAGCGAATCCCGATGCCGTGCCGCCGGTGGTGCTTAACGTGCCGGCCGGCACCAGCGAGGAGTTGAATATGTTGCCGCCCACCACGTAGCTTCCGTAGTTGGAGGCTGCGAACGCCCCGGTCAGCGACTTGAAATCCTGCCGCGAGGTGATGAACGAGTTGGCCGCGGCGGAGTACAGCATCACGGTGCCATCGGGCGAGGCCAGGAGGATGGTGGCGCCATTGGGCGAGGCCGTCAATACACCTGTGCTCGAAACGGAATTCTTAAAGGGACCCAGGGTCGCCAGCTTGGTCGCATAAGCGCCCGCCACATTGATGGTATCGATCACGCCGCCGGCGCCGCTCTCATCGCGCACAAGCACCAGGGTGGCCGCGTTGGAAGCCGCGATGGAGCGTGCGTAATGTCCGCCCGGAAGCACCACGGACGCGACCTGCTGCATGGCGTTCAAATCGTACACCGTGACCAGTTGCGAATCGTTGTGACCCACCAGGAGGTAATTCTGGTCGATCGTCATGGCCATCATGGAAGGCGTGGTCTGGGTTCGGAAAGTGGCGATCTGCTGATTGCTGCCGCCGTCGTACACCTGGAGCTGATTCTTGTCGGCACGGATAATATAGAAGCGATTGCGCGCCGGGTCGGGCAGAATGTCGGTCAGGTTGCCCGGAACATCCACGATGGTGCCCCGCTGGTCCTGGTCGGGATTACTCATCAGAACGCGCACGGGGCGCGGCTGGTTCACGGCGCTGGCGGAGCTGAGCGCCAGAGTAACGGGCGTGGTGCCGTTGGTGCCGGCGAAGGCGGTGGGGTCCACGCTGACGTGAACCGTGGCCGGAGTCACGCCGGTGCTGGGAGAAACGATTACGCCCGCCTGGCTGGGCGTGATGGTGAAGTCCGTGTGATTGCCGCCGGGGTCAGTGATGGTAAGGTTCTGAGTGACGGCGCTGCGGTTGCAGAAATTCGTCTGCACCAGAACGTCTTCAGCGCCGGCCGTAAGCCGGGGATAGGCGTTCAACGAACCCACCGGAAGCACCATTACGCCGCTCTCGGAGATGGCGTATAAAGTAGCGGCGGCGGAATCGAGCACCGCGCGGCCCACCATGTCTTCGGGGATGACGATGCGGTCGCGTACGGTCAGATTATCCGCGTCCATGACCAGCATCGCCGGGGTGCCGGTAGAGACACCGCCTGCCGGCGGTCCGATGGGTTGCGAGGAATCGGGAAACTGGCCATAGATGATGCCGTTGTTGGTGTCGTAGGCATGGCCAGTGATATTGGCCGAGGAAATGACGTTGGGATACCTGCTGGTCAGGTACCCGTTTATGTTGAACTGCGCCCAACCGATCATGGCGCTGGAACCGTCGGCCGCTACGCTGACGCGCGGCAGAAGCGCGGGCGAAGAGACATCCAGGATGATGCTCATGGCGCCGGTGTGCGCATTGTAGGTATAGATCACCTGGTTGCCCGTGCCGGCACCGCCGACGCCCCATACCACATAGCCATCGCGCGAGGTGGTCAGCGCGGTCTGTAGAATCTGTCCCGGAAAGATGCCCTGGCTCACAGGCAACTGCTGGGAGAGATTGGCAAAGCTGTTGAGGGAAACGATCTGCCCCGACACGGGATCGAGGAGCACGAAACCCGCGGTGGTGACGATCATCGCCATGCCGGTGGACGACTGGCCCGACCTCACGAACGCAACTCCCAACGGCGCATCGCCGGTGGCGAAGGTCTGGCGCGTGTTATTGCCCAGGTTGACAACCGAGACTACATTCCCAGAAGTGCCGGTGGTGAAGTTGGAGTAGTGGGCAATCACCAGGTACTGAGAATCCAGAGACAGTGCCATGGAGCCGGGCAGCGGGGGCACATTGATCGATGTGCGGATCGTGTTATCCACCGTAGACATAACCTGAACGGTGGCCGCTCCGAAATTCGCGATGTAAAGCTGACTTCGCGATTCATCGAGAACGATGTCTGAGGCTTGCCCGCCAATCGCGACCACTTTGCCAAAGCCGGCGGCGAATGAGGGCGCGGCGACTGCAATCAACAGCGCCATTGAAGTGATGAACTCTTTGCTGCGCATAGGGGAGTCTTCGAACAGTATGATTAGAGGCGCCCGGCGCGGAAGAATCAATGATCGAAATGGCTAGTAACTGCCGCATTACCAAAGTTAGTCGTGTATTTCCGCGCATTTACGCGTATACTCCGGTCCGTGGTGAACCAACTTGCAGCGTCCCGGAACACCGGTATTCAGGCATCACAGGCGCGTCAGATTATGAAATTCCTTTCGAAATTCATAGCAATTGTCTTTGCGGCGGGAGTCTTCTTCGCCCCGGCACGAGTTATGCGGGCCCAGACACAAAGTATGACGACCGTTTCGACGTCGCCGCCCGGCCCGGCTTTCGCCGTGGACGGAACGAACTATATTAATTCGATGAGCGCGATGTGGCCGCAGGGCAGCAAGCACACGCTGAGCGCGCAGCCGGTACAAGGCACCGCAGAGGGAGTCCAGTATATGTTCTCAGGCTGGTCTTGGTCCGGCGGACAATTGCTGGGCAATCCGGCGATAGTGACGGCCGACCCTTCCATCACCAGTTACCAGGGGATCTTCACAAAGCAGTACCGGTTGACGGTTATGTTCAATAACTGCCCGGACGCTACGCCTTGTCCCGCCCCCGGCGTGGTTCTGGTGAACGGCGCCCCGATCGGCAGCAGCCAGACTACTTTCGTTTCGGCCGGATCCGGCGCCCTGTTGCAGGCATATCCTAATGACGGGTACGTTTTTGCCGGTTGGCTGTCCGATACGGCGCAGACGATTCAAGGTTTTCAGACCAGCATTACGATGAATGCGCCGGCCACGATCACGGCGATCTTCGCGCCCGTGCAATTCGTGAACCTGGCTACCGTGCCCTCCGGCCTGAGCGTGCTGGCGGACCGTACCCAGGTGTTCACGCCGATTGCCATGCAGTGGGGACTGAATACGACGCACTCGCTGGCGCCGGTCTCGCCACAGCAGGATAACCAGGGCGCCTGGTGGGTATTCAATTCCTGGAGCGACGGCGGAGCGCCCACGCACGCCTACACCGTGCCGGGACTGGCATCGACCGCGGTGACGGCGACGTACGGGCCGGGAGTCACGGTGGATTTCTTCACGAATCCTCAGGGCCTGAAGCTCACGGTGGACGGAGCCAGCAGTTGGTCTTCGTATTCGTTCGTCTGGGGTATAGGGCAAACGCACACCGTGAGCGCGCCCGCCACCCAAACGGATTCCAAAGGCAACATCTGGGCCTTCTCCGACTGGTCGAACGGCGGCACGCGAACGCAGAACGTCACGGTGCCGCAAAGCAGCGTGGGGACGGGCATGCGGATGGTGGCGGACTATACGCAACTGGGCCACCTGACGGTAACCAGCCCGCTGAGCGGCCTATCGGTGAGTGTCAATGGCAGCGCCTGCGCGGTGCCCTGCGACATCCAGCAGCCGCTGGGAACACAGATCACTATCGCAACTCCGGCGTCGGTGCCGGTGAGCGCGGTATCGCGTCAGGATTTCGCCGGCTGGTCCAACGGCGCAGGCACTGGTCCGCTTTCGGTGACCCTCGGCACGAGCGCCGTTACGGTGGCGGCGAATTATCATCAGATGAATTACCTGGCCACGGCGACAGCGCCGAGCGGCGCGGCATCGTTCAGCCTGCAACCGGCATCGCCGGACAGTTTCTACGATTCGCAGGCGAACGTCACCGTAGCGGTGGCGCCGCTGCCGGGATTCCGTTTCCAGAACTGGAGCGGCGATCTGACCGGTTCGACGCTGTCCGGAACGCTATCGATGAGCGCTCCGCGTTCGGTGCAGGCGGTCTTTAAGAAAGTGCCGTACATCGCGCCCGGCGGTGTGAGCAACGGCGCCGGCAGCACCCCGCAAAGCGGCGTCGCCGCGGGCAGTGTAGTTTCCATTTTCGGCGCCAACCTGGCGGACAGCACGGCGCTGGGTCCGGCCAGCCCGATGGCCCAGACCCTGGGCGGCCTGACGCTCCAAGCCGGCGGCCGTCTTCTGCCGCTTTTCTTCGTTTCGCCCACCCAAATCAACTTCCAGTTGCCGGACGACCTGCAACCGGGCGTCCAGACCGTCACGGTAAGCGGGCAGGGCCAGCCCGACGTGCAGGCGTCTTTCACCATCGTGCAGGACGCGCCCGGGCTGTTTCCGATGGCCGTGAACGATCAAACATACGCCGTGGCTACCCACGCCGACGGCACGCCGGTGACTCTTACGGCGCCCGTCCAGCAGGGAGAAACCATCACCCTCTACGGCACCGGCTTCGGTCCCACTACTCCCGCCCGCCCATTCGGCTTCGCGATACCGGACTCCCCTTCTTACGCGCTGAACGATGGAGTCACGATCCAGATCGGCAGTGCGGCGCCGGTAGTACCGGTCGCGGCATATGCGGTGCCGGAATCGGTGGGAGTGGACGCGGTGCAGTTCACGCTGGGCAGCGACGCGCCTTCGGGCACCACAGCGCAACTCACCGTGACCATCAACGGCCAGGTCAGCAACATGGTGCTGCTACCGATTCAGTAGCGGTTCCAGCCCGTGGGACATAAACCGGCGCCGCTTGTATCGCAACACGCAAACGATTCCGGTCGCCAGGGCCTCGTTGCGAAGGCGCAAAACGGTTTCACGGTCAGCCTGGTATCCGCCCTTGTCCATGTGCTATCGGGCGCGTTTGCGAATCTCCTGGATGCCGGAGAGGAAAGGTCGCCGGGGTTGCATGGTTGCCATGCTTCCCACGATCGGTTCGTGCCGCCCCGCCTGCCAGTCCGTTTGCATACCGAACCCGCGGCAAACGGGATGCTCTGCCCCGATTGCGCTATCGTAGCTGTTTGATGGCCGAACCTTACATTCGCGTACGCGACCTCGCCAAGATCTACAAATCCGGCGAGAGCGACCTGATCGTATTTGCAGATGTATCGCTGGACGTCGGAAAAGGCGAAATGCTGGCGCTGGTGGGCGAGAGCGGAGCGGGCAAGTCGACCCTGCTGCACCTCCTGGGCGGTCTGGACAGGCCTTCGAACGGTACGATATACTACGGAGGAACAGAGATCTCAGGACTCGCTGACACGGAACAGGCGGATTTTCGGAATCGGGAGATTGGATTCGTCTGGCAGATTCACTACCTGTTGCCTGAGTTTACGGCGCTGGAAAACGTGATGATGCCATTGCTGATTCGGGGCGTACCGCACGCACAGGCGGAATCCGAATCGCTCGCGAGGTTGGATGAAGTGGGGCTGCGCGCGCGATCGTCGCATCGCGCGGGCGAATTGTCCGGGGGAGAGCAACAGCGCGTGGTACTGGCCCGCGCTCTGGTGGGAAAACCGTCCGTTTTGCTGGCGGACGAGCCTACGGGCAATCTGGATTTCCGGACCGGCGAGATGATCTTCGAACTGCTGAAGGGCCTTCACCGTACCCACCAGCTTACGTCCGTTCTTGTAACGCATAATCTGTCGTTTGCAAACCGTTGCGATCGCGTTCTGAACCTGGAAAAAGGCGGTTTGGTACCGGGAAAACCAAATGGTACGCAACCCGGAGGCTCGCGGGAGTATCTTTAAATCATAGGGGGCGTCACTTATCATGTTTGAGCGATACACGGAGAAAGCGCGGAGGGTCATCTTCTTCGCGCGCTACGAGGCCAGCCAGTTCGGCAGTCCCTACATTGAAACCGAACACCTGCTCCTCGGCCTGTTACGCGAAGACAAAGCGTTAGCGAACCGATTCCTGCGATCGCATGCCGCCGTGGAATCGATCCGCAAACAGATTGAAGGGCATACGACGATTCGGGAGAAGGTGTCCACGAGCGTGGATCTCCCGTTGAGTCATGAATGCAAACGTGTTCTGGCGTATGGCGCCGAGGAGGCCGAGCGCTTGAATCACAAGCATATCGGCACCGAGCACCTGCTGCTGGGGCTGCTTCGCGAAGAAAAATGCTTTGCGGCGGAAATCCTGCACGAGCGGGGCCTAAGGCTTTCCACCATCCGGGAAGAGTTGGCGCGGTCGCAAAGCGAGAAGGTGGCCTCGCAACGGCCCAAGGAGAGTTCCCTGCTGGCGGAGTTCAGCCGCGACCTCACCCAAGCCGCTATGGACAATACGCTGGACCCGCTGATCGGCCGCGATTACGAACTGGAGCGCGTGGTGCAGATTCTGTGCCGCCGCACCAAGAACAATCCCGTCCTGATCGGCGAACCGGGTGTTGGGAAAACGGCTATCGTGGAAGGGTTGGCGCAGCGTATCGCCGAGGGTGACGTTCCGTCTTTCCTGGCCGACAAGCGGATTCTGGCGCTGGATCTTTCGCTGATCGTGGCCGGCACCAAGTATCGCGGGCAGTTTGAAGAGCGGCTCAAGACGATCATGAAGGAGCTGATGGAAAACCAGAATGCCATCATCTTCATCGATGAGCTGCACACGCTGGTGGGCGCGGGTTCGGCGGAAGGCTCGCTGGATGCGGCCAATATCCTGAAGCCGGCGCTTTCCCGCGGGGAGATCCAGTGCATTGGCGCCACCACCCCGGCGGAGTTCCGCAAGTCGATCGAAAAGGATCGCTCCCTGGAGCGGCGCTTCCAGGCCGTCAAGGTTCCTCCGCCCAGCGAAGGCGACGCGGTGAAAATCCTCTTCGGCATCAAGGATCGCTACGAGAAGTTTCACGCCGTGGCGTATACGGACGATGCCATCGAGACCGCTGTGTTCACCAGCAGCCGCTATATACCGGATCGCTACCTGCCGGACAAAGCGATCGACCTGATCGACGAGGCGGGCGCGCGCGTAAAGCTGCGGCAGACCACCCTTCCGGCCGACCTGGCGGACATCCAGAAGCGCATCAAGTTCATTGTCCATCGCATGGAGAACGCCATCGCGAACCACGAGTTCGAGAAGGCGCGCTTCTACTCCGACGAAGAACGCAAAGAGCGCGAGAACATGCGGCAGCTCCGGGAGAAATACAATCTGGACGATTCTTCCACCGGCTGCGTGACCAAGGACGATATCGAAGACGTGGTGGCGCGCTGGACCGGCGTCCCCATGACCTCGATTAAAGAGGAAGAGATCACCAAGCTGCTGCGCATCGAGCAGGAGTTGCACAAGCGCGTCATCAGCCAGGAAAAGGCGATTTCGGCTCTCGCACGGGCCATCCGCCGTTCGCGCGCCGGGCTGAAATCGTCGGCGCGGCCGGCCGGTTCGTTCCTGTTCCTGGGGCCCACCGGCGTGGGCAAGACGGAAGTGGCGCGGGCCCTTGCCAGCTTCCTGTTCGGCAGCGAGAAGAGCCTGGTGCGCTTCGATATGTCGGAGTACATGGAGAAGCATTCGATCTCCAAGCTGATCGGTTCGCCTCCGGGATATGTGGGTTATGAAGAGGGCGGGCAGCTCACCGAGCGGGTGAAGCGCAATCCCTATTCGATCATCCTGCTGGATGAAATCGAAAAGGCCCACCCGGACATCTACAATATCCTGCTCCAGGTGTTCGAGGACGGCCAGTTGACCGACGGGCTCGGCAACCAGGTGGATTTCAAGAACACGATCATCATCATGACGTCCAACCTGGGCGCGCGCTTCCTCGAAAAGCGCGGGCAGTTGGGCTTTTCGGCGCCTCCCGGAGAGGGTATCCCCTCGAAGATCGAGGACATGGTGCGGGGCGAGGTCAAGAAGGCGTTCAATCCTGAATTCCTGAACCGTCTGGACGAAGTGATCCTCTTCACCAGCCTGACCGACGACGACCTGATCCTGATCATCGACCTGCTGGTGGACCAGGTGAACGTCAACCTGGTGGCCAAGCAGGTGAAGATCAAGCTGGCTCCGGACGCCGCCAAGTACCTGCTGGAGAAGACTTGCAGCGATCGCAGCTACGGCGCGCGGCCCCTGCGCCGTGCGCTCCAGAAGTACATCGAAGACCCGCTTTCCGAATCGTTGATCCAGGGCACGCTGCCCCGGCCTTCCGAATTGGAAGTCTACCTGGGCGATACGGGCATCTACTATCGCCAGCTCAACGTGGAAGGCGAGGCTCCGGTAACCGCCGGCGGCCCGGTGGAGCCCGCTCCCGGCACCCTGCTGTACACGTTCTAACCGCTCCCCAACGCGCACGGCTCCGGACGGAGCCGCGCGCGCCAGAAAGCGGATGGGCGGGTGAGAAAACAGTTACAACCAAACCCGGCCGTCCTGCGTCCAAAAGGACAGGGATAAGCCTGTCTGCACGGAAAGCCTTATAATGGCTTCAGGCCTCCGGAGAGATCGATACAACCATGAGTAGCCGTACAAAATACTTCATCGTGAGCGCGTCAACGTGCGTCACAGCCCTGCTCCTGATCGGAAACGTGATGGGCAAAGGGTCGGGCAGCCAGCAGGATGACACTTACAAACACCTTCAAGTCTTCACCGACGTAGTGGGTTACATCAAAACCCAGTACGTGGAAGAACCGGACATGAAGAGTGTGACCATGGGCGCCTTGAACGGCATGCTGGAATCCATTGACCGGTTCGCCAGCTATCTGAATGCCGATCAGTACAAGGAATACCTGAAATACAAGGATGTAAAGCGCGCGGACGTAGGCCTGGTTCTTTCCAAGCAGCAGGGCTACATCGGCGTGGTCGGCACAGTGCCCAACTCTCCCGCCGCGAAAGCCGGCCTGGGCAGCTACGACATGATCGAGAGCATCAAGGGGATCGCCACGCGCGACATGCCCCTGGCCTACGCATACATGTTGCTGCAGGGCGAATCCAACACGCCGGTGGAAGTGAGTGTGGTGCGCGTGCGGCATCCGGAACCGCAGATGGTAAAGCTGACTCGCGCGATGCTGGTCCTGCCCGCCGTGGATAGCAAGATGCTTCCGGGGCAGGTGGGTTACATCAACATCGATGCGCTGTCTCCCGCCGCGGTGAAGGAGACGGCCGCGGCCGTACAGAAGCTACAAAAGGCGGGAGCGCAGAAGCTGGTTGTGGATGCCCGGGGCTGCGCCATGGGGGCTCCGGAAGACGGCATCGCGCTGGCCAATCTGTTCATGAAGAGCGGCCAGATTACTTACCTGAAAGGCCAGAAGGTGCCGCAGCAGAACTTCGCCGCGGACCCGTCGAAGGCTGTTACGGACCTGCCCATGGCGTACCTGACCAATCGCGGAACGGCGGATGGCGCGGAGATCGCCGCCGCGGCTCTGCAGGATACCAAGCGCGCGCAGGTGGTGGGCGAACGCACCTACGGCGATGCCGCGATGCGTAAGGCGATCACCATGGACGACGGCGGCGCCATTATCTTGTCGGTAGCGAAGTACTATGCGGCCAACGGCAAGGCCATCCAGGATAACGGCGTGGTGCCCGCGACGGTGGTTGCCGAACCGGATATCCAGGTGGATTACGACGAGAATGGCGAGCCCATCGCCGAAGCTCAGGACGCACAGCAGGCGCCCAAGAAAACCGAAGACGATCCCGTGGTAAAGAAGGCTCTGGAACTTCTCGCAGTGAAAGCCGGATAGCAGCGGGGGGGACAGGCCGGAAGGCCTGTCCTACAGCGTTTTCAAGTAGGCGATCAGGTCGTCTTTTTCCGTATCGCTCAGCATGTCTTTGTAAGCGGGCATGCCGTTGCCGCCTTCATCGATTTTGGTGCGGACGTTGGCCTCGGTGGGTTTCTTATCGTTGGCCATTTTGTCCTTCGCGAAGAGACCCTTCAGGCCGGGTCCCATCTTCTTTTCCGTGCTGTCCGCATTATGGCAGACGCCGCACTGCTCGAAGACGGCCTTCCCTTTTGTTGCATCGCCCTTCCCCGCGGCGAAAAGCGCGGCCGATCCAGCGGCCAGCGTGGCACAAACAACCCATGTACGAACACGATTCATTTCTCTATCTTATCAACAGTCCCGGAGTGCGGAAGGTTAACAGTGCTACATCTTAAGCCAGGGCTTTGCGGCGCGGAATGTCGGCGATGTTGACCACGGCTTTGTCGAAAATAGTCATGTCCTGCACCAGGCGCTCGATGTCCACGCCTTCGTCGAGCTGCACTTCGTGCTCGATCCAGTCCGAGAGCGGGATGTTGCGGAAGTACATGCGCTCCTGCAGCACCAGGCTGCGGCGATTCTGCAACAGCAGGCGATTCTCGCGGGTGTAGTGCCGCTGTTCCACCTTCAGTTCGGAGAGGAAGGCTTCCAGCGCCTTGCGCTTGACGCTCTCTTCGGTGGCGTGCAGGGTGGCTTGCATGGAGGCTTGGATGGCCGCCTTTTCAGCGTCGATGACGCCACGCATTTCGGCCAGTTCCGTGCGCTGATCGGCCAGCGCGACGTCCATGCGGGATTGCATGACGAACCAGGCGAGCAGGCCGGAAGCCAGGGCAACGCAACCGGGCAGCAGGATCCACAGCAGTGCTTCCATCATGGGGTTAATGTTAACCGTACAGATCCCAGCCGTACCAGATCCCAAAGGTAAGCAAAAGGGTAGTTAACCAGGGTCAGGACTGGGTGCCGTCAATCTTCTGCCCTGAGATGGTGCGAGTCAACTCGCCGAACTGAAAGGAGAACAGCGGTCCGAAAATGGCCGCCAGGCGGGCCTTCAATCCTGCGCCGAAGCCGAAGTACTTGGCCGAAAAGGCGGCCCGGCAGAGCAGGAAATCGGCGCGCTCTTCGGTGGTGTAGCCCTGGCTGCCATGGTGCAACACTTTGACGGTGGGCAGCAGCAGAATCTTCTTCCCGGAGCGATTGATCTGCGCGGCCAGATCGGCATCGCCGCCGAACTGTCCGAAGCGTTCGTCGATCTGCCGGACCGCCCGGATCAGCGCGACGCGCATGAGGAATGCGGCTCCGCGAGGATACTCGACGGGGATGGGCTCGTCACCGTCCGGTGCGGCGGGGGTCCAGCGGTTGTCCGGCGGGAAGGCGCCGAGTTGCGGCGCGGGACGGCCCTGCGCGTCCACCAGGAGCGGACAGGCGGCGGCCACATCGGGGTTCGCGTCCAGCAGTTCGGCCAGGCGGAGCGCGGCCGCCGGGTCGACTTCGGTATCGTCGTGGAGGAAGAACACGTATTCGGCGTCGGCCGCGCGCCAGCCGAGATTCATGGCCTTGGTGAGGCCGAAATCCTTCGGCAGCCGGATGAATTGCGTGTGGGGAAACTCACTGTCGAGCGACGCGCTGCCATCCGACGAGCCGTTATCGACCACGATGATCTGAAGTTTGTCGCGGCCTTCGGATTGTTCCAGCGATTGCAAGCACCGGCGCAGCCGCTCCTGCCGGTTGCGTGAAACCACCGCCACCGATACGCGCGGCGGCAGTTTCTCCTGTTCTGATTTGGCTTGTGGCGTCAAATCAATAGCATAACGTGATGCCGCTCCAGATGTTACCGTGAAAAAGATGACAGCCAAACAGATTTTAGAGTTCATCACGGGCGCGGGCATCGTTCCGGTTGTGCGCGCCTCCAGCGCCGAGCACGCCATACGCGCGGTGGAAGCGCTGTACAACGGAGGCGTGCGCGCCGCCGAGATTACCATGACGGTTCCGGGCGCCATCAAGGCCCTGGAGAAGACCGCGGACACGTTCGGCGACAAGCTGGTCCTGGGCGCCGGGACGGTGCTCGATCCGGAAACCGCGCGCTCCTGCATGCTGGCCGGCGCGGAGTTCTTCGTCTCGCCGAGCCTGCGCGTTTCAGTAATCGAAATGGCCAAGCGGTACTCCAAAGTCGTGTTTCCGGGAGCGTTGACGCCCACCGAAGTGCTGGCGGCGTGGGAAGCCGGCGCCGACGCGGTGAAAGTTTTTCCCTGCGGCAACGTAGGCGGTGCAAAGTATATCAAGGCGCTGAAGGGACCCTTCCCGCAGATCGAAATGGTGCCGACTGGCGGGGTCAACCTGGAGACGGTGGCGGATTTTCTGAAGGCCGGATGCTGCGCGGTAGGAGTGGGCGGCGAACTGGTGGACGGGAAGTCGATGGCCGCGGGCAAATTCGATGTGATCGAGGAGCGGGCGCGCCAGTTCCTGGCGGCGATCCAAAAGGCACGCGCCGAAATGGCATAGGAGGGATTGTCGATCATGAAAAAACTTCGCTGGGGCGTGTTGGGAGTGGCGCGCATCGCCACAGTCAAAGTGATTCCCGCCATGCAGCAAGGGGAATTGACGGAGGTCGCGGCCATCGCTTCCCGGGACCTTTCCAAGGCGCGGGCCGCGGCGCGCGATCTGGGTATTCCGAAGGCTTACGGTTCCTACGAGGAACTGCTGGCCGATCCCGAAATCGACGCCATCTACAATCCGCTGCCCAACCACCTGCATGTGCCGTGGTCCATCCGCGCCGCGGAGGCGGGCAAGCACGTGCTGTGCGAAAAGCCCATCGGGCTGAGCGCCGCCGAAGCCCGGGAACTGATCGCCGCGCGCGATCGCACCGGCGTCACCATCGGCGAAGCTTTCATGATCGTCTGCCACCCGCAGTGGATCCGCGCCATGGAACTGGCGCACAACGGTCACCTCGGCACGCTGCGGGCCGTGATCGGCTCGTTCGGCTATTTCAATCCGCACCCGGGCAACGTGCGAAATGTTCTGGAATACGGGGGCGGCGGGCTGATGGATGTGGGCTGCTACCCCATCAAAGTGTCGCGCATGTTTTTCGGCGAGGAACCGGTGCGGGTCTCCGGCACGCTGGTGCGCGATCCTGAGTTCCAGACCGACATGCTCGCCTCGGCGCTGCTGGAATTTCCTTCCGGGCACAGCATTTTCACGTGTAGTACGCAGATCGTGCCGAACCAGAGCGTGAGTCTACTCGGCACGAAGGGGAGTATCGACTTCGACATTCCATTCAACGCGGTTCCAGGGCAGATGTCGCGCATCCGAATCGACGACGGCAGCGATATTCTGGGCAGCGGCATCAAGGTGGAAGAATTCGCGCCCTGCGATCAATACACCCTGCAAGGCGATCGATTCTCGCAAGCCATCCTGGAGCACACCGCGCCGCCGGTCCCGCTGGAGGATGCGGAGAAGAACATGCGCGCGATCGAAGCCGTTTTCCGCGCGGCAAAGAGCGGGACTGTCGAACTGCGGTAGGGCTCAGAACATCAGCTTCATGCCGAATTGAATCTGCCGCGGCGTGGTGGCCAGGGTGGTGATCAATCCGGCCGAGGCGTTGACCGCCCCGCTCGAAAACGCGGTGGCATTCGGCGTTCCGAAATTCGGGTGATTCAGAACGTTAAAGAATTCCGCGCGAAACTGAAGGCTGGCCCGTTCGGAGACTTCGGTATTCTTGAACAGCGACACGTCCAGATCCGCCAGCCCCGGACCGGTGAATACGCCGCGCCCCAGGTCGCCATAGGTGCCCACCGCGGGCAGAATGAAGGCATTCGGATTGAACCACTGGCCCGGGTTTCCCAGCACGACGGGTCCGGTGAAGGCGGGGTTCCACGAAGGCCGGTCGGGATTCCGGGTGTCGCCATCGCCTGACCGGTTGGTGCCGATGACGGGCGTAAAGGGGAAGCCGCTCAGAAAAGTCGCGATCCCGTTCAACTGCCAGCCGCCGAGCAACTTGTTCTCGACGCCGCCGGCCCTCTTCAACCAGCGTTTGCCATGGCCGAACGGCAGCTCATAGCGACCCGAGATGCTGGCTTGCGAGGCCGGGTCCAGAGCCGAGGGTCCCCAGTCGCGCCGCGGATTGTTCCGGTCCATGACCATCTGCGGCTGGTTCTGCGCCTGCGCGCCGGTGAGTCCGGAGTTCATGTCCAGACTTTTCGACCAGGTGTAGTTGGCGCGGATTTCGAAGCCGCGGCTGAGGCGGTGGGAAAGGTCGGTCTGCAGCGCATTGTAGCTGCTGTTGGCTTCGGTGTACCAGAAGAAGCCCGCGCCCAGATAGGGATTCGGACGTGTTCCCACGGGGATGTACTC
>JARLGM010000068.1 GCA_031292755.1 Candidatus Sulfopaludibacter sp. | reverse complement strand
GCAAGTGGAACAAGATTGAGCACCGGATGTTTTCCTTCATTAGCATGAACTGGAAGGGAGAGCCACTGGTCAGCTTCGAAACCGTCGTCAAAATGATTAGCGCCACCAAAACAGAACACGGACTGAAAATCAACGCGGTTTTGGATGAAGGCCGCTACGAAACCGGCGTGAAGATCAGCCAGGCGCAGATGAAGGAAGTCAACATTCATCCACACAAGCAGAACCCGGAATGGAACTACTCGCTTCTGCCGCACCCAAGTCAACCAAAGTTCTAATGGTAAACTTTATTTTGCGGCAAGCCCTTAGCGCATTTGCCATTGGCGCCGGAATACTGGTTGCGGCATTACTCGGTATAGCGGCCACCCGGCCGAACAGTTTCCGCGTGCAGCGCAGCAGGGATATTCAGGCGCCACCGGAAAAGATCTTCGCGCTCATCCAGGATTTCCGGCAATGGCCGGTGTGGTCGCCTTACGAAAAACTGGACCCGGCGATGACCAGAAGATATAGCGGCTCGCCGAGCGGGAGGGGCGCAGTGTACCACTGGGCAGGCAACAGCAAGGCGGGCGAGGGACGCGCGGAGATCACCGCCACCTCCGCGCCGAACAGCGTCGCCATCGAGCTGGATTTCCTAAAGCCGTTTGAGGGTCACAACACCGTTGAGTTCACCATAAGGCCGCATGGCGATTCGACCACTGTCACTTGGGCGATGTACGGTCCCCAACGGTACCTTGTCAAAGTGATCTCGCTGTTCCTCAGCATGGACCGCATGATGGGCAGAGAATTCGAGGCGGGACTGGCCAACATGGAGTCGGTGGTCACGCAACGGAATGGATGGAGCAGCACAGCCGTTCGCCAGATCCCGCGGCTATGATGAAGATTGCAGAGATTCCGAATCTCTCTCCTGCCGGCATGTGTGCTTCCGCTGATGGCGCAGTTGACCACCGGCGCCATTCAGGGGACGCTGCGCGGAACGGATAACCGTCCCGCTCCCGGCGTCCCCATCCTCATTGCGGGCGCGGTGGGGTTCCATTCGGTGGTTCACTCGAACTCGCAAGGCGAGTTCGCCATCACCCTGCCCTATGGCCGGTATCAATTATCCGGCACTACGGTTTTCGTTGTTCCCTTGCAGACCACAATCGTCCATCTGACGGTGGGCCCCGCGGGCGTCATCCACGCCGCGCCACCCACGGAGATACGACCTCCCGGTAGCGTCTACCCCGAAGGATTCAGCCTGCAATCGCTGCTGCTGAGCCGCGAACCATCCGCTGTCAGCGAGCCGCTGGATTTTACCGGCCTCGCCGACAACCGGCCCGCGGTGGTTTCCCAGCGGGGCTATTCCTGGACCGGCACGCAATTCCAATTGCAGGGCACCGACGCCACCGATGCCTGGCAGCCGGGACTGCCGCTGGTGTTGCCCGACATTCAGGCGCTCGATACGGTGGCGGTGCAGGACGGGACTGCCGGCGTTTTTCTTCTGCAGCCCGGTCCGGCATGGCACGTCACCCTGGCCACCGCAAACACCGGAGCAGCGCTATCTTCGACGAACCTGCCCGCGCCGGACAGCCGCGGTTTGGTGCAGCAGCCGGACCGGTTCCAATGGATGACGAGGGACGAATTGCAGGTTGGCGGGCCGCTGACCCGCTGGTCTGATATTTTCGCTGCCGCCAGCGGACAGTGGGCATCGCAGACCGAGCCGCTCGCCAGCCCGAGGACCAAGCAGGGTAGCCGTCTGCTGTTCGCCAACGCTCGCGGACGTGTTCGCGCCGGCTCCCATGACCAATTCGACGCGCTGTACAGCGGCTCGCGCATCGATCTTTCCGATGGCGGCGTTCCGGCCGGCCTGGAAGCGCTCACCGGCAACCGGCTGGCTCCGTCCTTCGTCTTGCCCGGCGGATTTTCCGGCGACCCGGAGACCGATCACTTCGATTTCGTGCAGGTGGGCTGGATCCACGACAACATCGAGGTTCGCTACGGCTATTCGACGGCGCACCTGGATACCAGCACTTCACCCACCGGCAGGACCCAGATCGAACTGGTGGGAGGCACGGTTTCCGGAGCGCCACCCCTGGCGAATCTGGCCGTTCGGCCGCGCCATCAATTCGCCGGCGCGTGGCAGCCGCGCGTGTGGCGCGCTCTCAGGGTTCGCCATCAGGTTACGGCCGGCGGGACATGGGAACACTCGTCGATTCGCAATCGCTTCACCACTCCCTCCGGTCTCAATTTCATCACGGCTGATGGCGCCCCGGCATTCATCACGGAGTTCAACACGCCGCTGGATTCCCGCGAGTTGGTGCAGTCTTCCTCCGCGTCTGTTGAGGACCGCATGAGCCTGGCGTCCTCGCTCCCGTTGGACGTGGGCCTGCTGGCCGATTTCTCGCGCGGGTCGCTGCCGGCGCAAGCGGATCTGATCGCATGGAACAGTGTTTCCCCACATGCCGGCGTGGCGTGGCGGGTGCCGCACTCCCATGGCCTGACATTGCGCGGCAGCTACCACCGCCTGTACGCGCCGCTGGCGGGCCGGTATCTCGATTTCGGAAACCCCAACAGCCTGGGCGGCAGCACGTTTCAGTGGAATGGATCGTCCGCGCCGGGCGCTCTGCTGCTGCGCTTCGGCGGGCCGTACTCTTCAATATCGCCGGCTCTGCGGCGTCCTTACTCGGACGAATTCGATCTGGGCGCCGACTTCGCCGTCGCGCCGCGAAGCCTCTTGAGCATCCACCTGTTCCGCCGCGACGACAAGGACCGGATCGCCGCGCTTGACACCGGCGTACCCGCGCAGGCTTTCACGCCGGTCTCCATCCTGGACCCCGGACCCGACGGCATTCCCGGCACGTTCGACGACCAGAGACTGACGGTGTACGCGCAGAACCCCGCCACACTGGGGCAGGATCGTTACCTGCTCTCGAATCCGGCCGGCTTACGCGAACTGAATACGGGTATGGTGGCGGAGGCGGGCACGGCGTGGCGCGGCCTGACGCTGCATGCCTCCTTCCTGGCGGAGAAATCGTACGGTCCCACAAACCCGGGCGATTCGGCATATGAAAATGATCCGGGCGTGATCGGCGCCCTGTTTCTGGACCCCAATACCGCGATCCATGCGGCCGGTCGCAGTTTCGTGGACCGTGCCTTTGCCGGTAAGATCCAGGCACATTACCAGATGCCGCGCGCCTGGGGTGGAATCGAAGTGGCGAGCGTGGCGGATTACACCGACGGGCTGGTGTTCGCGCGTCAGCTGTTGGTCACCGGCCTGCCGCAAGGCCCTTTCCTGGTGGCGGCCACCGTGCGGGGCAGCCCCGGAGGCGGCAACCGCGCGCAGTATGTACTCAATTGGAATCTCCGGGTGAGCCGCCGTTTTGAACTTCCGTTCGGAGGAATCACTGCCAGTGCCGATCTTCTGAATGTGAACAACTCCGCACAGCGGGTCCAGGAGAGCGACATCAGCGGACCAACTTTCAATGCGCGGCTGCCAGTGGCGATTCAGCCGGCGCGTTTCGTGCGCATCGGTTTCCGGTACGAGTTCTGACGCGGCGGGCGCACCTGTGCTGTGATGAAAGAATCCCAAATGAACGGCGCTGAGTGTCTCCTGCGAACCCTGCTGGCCAATGACGTGAACCTGTGTCTGATGAATCCCGGTACCTCCGAGATGCAGTTCGTTTCCGCGTTGGACCGCGTGCCCGAAATGCGCGGTGTCCTGTGCCTGTTTGAGGGGGTCTGCTCCGGCGCGGCCGACGGGTACGCCCGCATGACCGGCAAAGCGGCCGCTACCCTGCTGCACCTGGGACCGGGGCTGGCCAATGCGCTGGCCAATCTTCACAACGCGCGCAAGGCCCGGTCTCCGGTGGTGAACATCGTGGGCGAGCATTCCACGCAGCACCTGGTCTACGACGCGCCCTTGACCGCCGATATCGAAGGGTTCGCGCGGCCCGTGTCGGGTTGGGTCCGCACCGTGGAACAGGCCGCCGCCATGGGCGAGGCGGCGGCGTCCGCGGTGGCCGCTGCCTTGGGACCTCCGGGAAAGGTGGCGACATTGATTGTGCCCGCCGATTTTTCCTGGAGCGAGGCCGGAGATCCCGGTTGCCCCGGACGCAAGCCGCCGCGCCCGCTTCCCGGCTTCGAACAGATCCGCGAGATCGCGCGCGCGTTGCGGTCGGGCGAGACGGCGGGAATTCTGCTCAGTGGATCCGCCCTTCACGAGTGCGGCATTCGTGCGGCCGACCGAATTCGCGCGGCCACCGGCGCCCGAATTTTCGCGAATCGCAACGGCGCGCGACTGGCGCGTGGAGGCGACATTCCCGCGGTGGAACGGATTCCTTATTTCCCGGAGCACGCACAGGCTCTGCTGGCGCCGATGCAGCGCCTGATTCTGGTGGAAGCCCGGCCGCCGGTATCGTTCTTCGGCTACCCCGGCTTGCGAGGCACGCTGGCGCCGCCCGATTGCGCGTTTGACGTGCTCGCCTCGGAAGAACAGGATGGCGCGCGTGCGCTGGAGTGGCTGGCCGAAGCACTGAACGCGCCGCTTGGCGCCACGGCAAGAGCAGTGCGTCCGGACTTGCCCACGGGCGGCGAACTCACCGCCGCGGCCATTGGCAGAATCGCGAGCGCCCTGGTGCCGGAAGGGACCATCTTTTCCGACGAGTCCGTCTCTTCGAACGAAGCTCTCTGGCTAAACCTGGCCGGCGCGGCCAGACACGAGTATCTCCCGGTTACCGGTGGTGCCATCGGCCAGGGATTGCCGGTGGCCCTGGGCGCCGCGCTGGCCTGCCCGCAACGCAAGGTGGTGGCGCTCGAAGCCGATGGCAGCGGACTGTACACCACGCAGTCGCTGTGGACTATGGCGCGGGAGCGGTTGGACGTCACTATCGTCATCCTGGCGAACCGCCGCTACCGCATCCTCGATATTGAAATAGCCCGCACCGGCGCGGGCAAGATGGGACCGCGCGCCGGCGAAATGATCGACCTCACCCGCCCGGAGCCGGATTGGATCAAACTGGCACAGGGCTTTGGAGTTCAGGCGGCACGCGCTGCCACGGTGGACGAATTCATCCGCGAATTCTCCGCGGCCATGCGCGAACCCGGCCCCCGATTGATCGAGGCGCAACTCAGTTGATGCGAACCACCGTCGCTTCCACCTGAAACTGTCGGGCCGTAACCGGATCGTCAATGGCCGCGATGACGGTGGGTTTGCCCGCTTCCACGGCGGTATCCAGGTTCAGTTTGGTTTGCACCACGGTGGGATTCGCGGGAATCGCGGCGCGGGCCGCGGCATCAGCCGGGGCGACGGTGCTCAGGTCTAGGTCGCCGTGCAGCAGAATCCTGCCGTTCTGGTCGCTGACGACGCATTCGATGTTCACGCCGATGTCGATATAGGTGTACTGCGTGTTGACCAACGGGTTAACGCCGTTGCTGCCCGGTTGAAAGGATCCCGAAGCGACCGGCACACGATTTCCCACTTTGAAAATGGCCTTGCGGTTCGGTTCCACCAGCAGGGTGTAATGCCGGGTTCCTTTGGCCGCGGTATCGCCGCCGTCACGAATGTTGAATTCCACCTTGTAAATGGGCGGTCCCGGTTTATCCTGGGCACGCACCGGAAATTGCGGCAGCAGCACGGCTGCCGCAACCAGTGCAAGGGCAAAGTGCATCGCTCGTGATCCTCCTGAGTTGTCAGACGCAGAGGATCACGAAAACGTGGACCTTATCCTCAGAACACCAACCGGAGCGAGAGTTGCAAGTGGCGCTCCGTTCCGGCTACGCTGCTGGTGATGATGCCGAAGTTTCCGTTTCCACCGAAGGCCTTGGCATCGTCGAGGTTTGCGTCGGGGTTGTTGAAGATGGGGTAGTTGAAGATATTGATCGCTTCACCCCGGAACTGCGCGCTGAACCGCTCGGTAATCCGGAAGGCCTTGAACAGCGAGAAGTCCAGGGTCTTCGTGGGCGGGCCGGTCAGCGTTTGCAGTCCGACATTGCCCCCGGTCGCGATATTGGCGGCCTGATTGGAGTAAGCCACAGTGTAGTTCGCCGTGTTGAACCACTCGTTGGGGGTGCGTCCGCCGGCGGGAGCCGCATTGCCGCTGCCGCTATAACCGGCGACGTAGTCCGGCATGCACTTACTCCAAACGCCGTGGCAACTGGTTCCCGACATGGTGTAGGCATCGCCGGTTCGCATGGTGAGGAAGCCATTCATTTGCCAGCCACCTAGCAGCACGTCGGCTGCGCGATTCATGCTGCTGCCGAACTGCTTGCCTCTGCCGAATGGCAACTCATAAGTGAAGGCGGCAGTGAAGCTATGCCGGATGTCCCAGGATGCACTGGTATAGGAAGAGCTGAAGTTAGTCTGATCCAGGATGGCGGTATCGCCACTTAGCGGCGTATTGCCGTCCGCCAGCGCATGACTCCAGACATAGGAAGCCAGGAATTGCAGGCCTTTGCTGAACCGCTTCTCCAGTTTCACCGAACCGGCGGCGTAGTTGCCGAAGCCGAACGACGAAGTCATGGAAAGGCCGTTGCCGACCGATTGGCAAGTGGGGCACGCCGGCTGAATCTCCTGTAAGTTCGCCGAACTGATCGCGGTGTTGAAAGTACCCAGGTTCGGGTATGGGTCGGAATTCCAGAGAATCAATTGACGTGCCTGGTGGTTGCCCTCATAACCGACTTCGAGAGCCATGCTACCCGGCAACTCGCGCTGGATGACGACATTCCATTTATGCACCAGCGGAGTCTGGTAATCCGGCTGCACACCGCGCATGGATACGCCCGCATTGAGTGTGAACGGACTCAGCGGATAGCCGCCCGCGAAACCGCCGGGCATGAAGTTACAGTTGAGGCACTGCGGCTGGCTGATGCCCACAAACTGGCTGTTCCCCTGGTAACGGGACAGGTTCACGGTTTCATTGAACGGCACACCCTCGCCGCGGTTGGGGCTGCCGCCCTGATTCTCTTCGCCGCCATAGAACATGCCGTATCCAACGCGAAGCACGGTCTTGTCGCCCAACTTATACGCGAGTCCGATGCGCGGTCCGAAATCCAGCTTGTCCCACGGGATCATATAGTTCGATACGTGGCAACGGTCCACGGTCACGGTCGGGAACAGAGTGCCGAAGTTGGGAGGCAAAGGTGCGTTGCAGTTACCGCCTTGCGGGATATAGAGCGTGTTGTTCTGCAGGTCAAAGTTCGCCTGCCGGCCCCATTGCTCGCCGATCGGCGAAAACAACTCATAACGGACGCCGAGGGTCAGGGTCAGTTTCTGGTTCACTTTCCAGACGTCCTGAGCGTAACCCGCGAAGGCAACCTTCTGCGATGAAACAAAGTTGGTGGTGGAAACGGCTCCGCTGTCCACAACGCCGAGTAAAGCCGAAGCCATCGAATCGCCGGTCAGACCGCTGATGGCCTGTCCGTTCGAGGCGGCATTGCCAGACGGGAATGCCGTTTGATTGTTGCTGAAGCCGATATTGCCGTGAGGATCGGGAACCTGGAAGAACGGGAACTTCACGGAGCGGAATTCGAAGCCGAACTTATACGAGTGCGCGCCCTTACTAAGTGCGACGTTCTGAATCAAGTCCCAAACGTTGTTGTACTCCTTGGTGGGAACCCAATCCACGGCGCCGACGGTCGGATAGCCGTTTCCAAAGCCGATCTGCGGGAGTCCGCCGTTATTCGTGGTGGCCGTTGTAGGGTCGTAACCGCCGATCCCGAACTGTTTGAACAGGTCCGTCGTGGGGTTCGCTCCAATGCGCGAGGTGACCAGGCGCGTAAATCCAACGCGGCTTTCCGTCACCAGGCTAGGGCCCCAAACGCGCGTATAACTCATCTGCCCGTTGCGGCTGAGGTCTACTTCACCGGCGCCGTTGAAGCCCGTATCGTCCAGAGCGCCTGGCAGCGGAGCGCCGTCGGTCTTGGATGTATTCGACCAGCTCAACGATCCGAAGAGGCTGTCCTTGTCGCTAAGGCGATAATCGACGCGCCCGTCTCCCTGGTCGGTGGTCAAACCTCCGACTGTGTTGTAGTAATAATCGTTGGTCGGCTGGTTGCCGGTAATGACTGGCTGATTGGGATTGGGATAGAGCTGAATGATCTTCTGCCACGCGGGATCCATCCGGTTGCCCGGGATGATGTTGCCGGGGAACTGAGTCCGCGAGACCGGGATCTGGAATCCGGCGGAATTCGGCTGGTAAGTGGTAGACAACGGATCGTAGATCGCGCCTTTTTGGACGGTGACCGGTTTGCCGTTGACATCGGTACCCGTATAACTCGGTCCCAGGAGGCTGGAGAAATCACCGGCCTTCATGGCCGCGGTGGGCACCGTTGTGTAACTCGAATAACCCAGGCTGGGCACCGAGCCGCCGGAATCGGCGATGCGCGTTCCCTGATAGTCACCGAAGATGAATAGTCTGTTTTTGATGATAGGCCCGCCGGCGGTTGCACCGAACTGGTTCTGCCTGAATGGCCCTCGGGGTTGGCCCGCGCGATTGTTGGTCCAGGTGTTCGCATCCAGGTCTCGATTCTGCAGGTATTCGAAGAGGCTGCCGTGCAGTTGATTGGTACCGCTCTTCAGCGTCACATCGATCACGCCGCCGGCCGCGCGGCCATATTCCGCGGTGTACCCGTTGGTCTGAATGTTGACCTCGCTCACTGCGTCGATGGCGGGCCCCACGGCATACGAAGTCTGATTCAGGAAGTCGATGGTATTGATGTTGTTGTCGACTCCGTTGAGCAGGAAGTTATTCTGACCGTTGGAACGAACCCCGTTGGCCGAGAAACCGCCATTGGCGGAGTCGCGTGCGCCCGGTTCGGCGGGCACCACACCCGTGGACAGGCGCGCGAGATAAGTCAGGTTGCGCGTTCCGCCCAACGGGATATCGGTAATCATCTTGCTGTCCAGCGCCGCGCCTACTTGCGTGCTTTCGGACTGGAGCAAAGGCGCCGACGCTTCCACTTCGACGGTCTGGTTGACGTCGCCGACCGTGAGGACAATGGAAATGGGGGTACGTTCGCCGGGCTTCAGGAGTATGTCATTCTGTTGGGCCGTTCTGAAACCGGGAGCGGTCACCGTGACGGAGTATGTGGACGGTTTTAGCGCCGGGCGAACAAATTCACCCAGGCTGTTGGTCAGGATTGAATACACCTGGTTGGTGGCGTTTTCGGTGATGGTGACCTTTGCATTGGCGACTACACCACCCGAAGGATCGGTAATCGTCCCAGCCAGCGTGGCAAGATCGCGTTGCGCATACAATGCGCACGCACAAAAAAGAACTACCGAGGCAACTCGTAGCCCCGCGAGACAACGATGCATTTCCCCTCCTCTCCTGCACCTTGGCAGGATGGAATAGTGGAGAAATACTATCATCATCAAAACGCGGAATCAATAGCCTTTCAGTAAAAAAGTAAACGCTTTCGGAATTCACCGCAATCGCCAACCCCTTGACCATCAGCCGCGAGAGCGGCGTAGAATCAAGGTCTGATGGCGTCACTTCGCCCGTTCGCTGCAGCAATATTGCTGGGTTTGCTCGCGCCGGCGGCCCAAGGCGACGGGTACGTCGATTCCAGACTCTGTGCCACCTGCCACCGCGAGATCGCGGCCAACTATGCGCGCACCGGAATGGCCCGGTCGTTCTTTCGTCCCGCCACCGTCAACACCATGGAAGACTTCCGGGAAGCTCCGGAATACTACCACGAACTTTCTGACAGCCACTACGCCGTGACCATCCGCAACGGCCAGTATTTCCAGCGGCGCTGGCAACTGGACGGAAGCGGCAAAGAGATCAACGTAGAAGAACTAAAAATCGACTACGTGATGGGTTCGGGGAATCATGCGCGGTCGTATCTGCACCGGACCGCGCAGGGCATGCTGATCGAACTGCCCCTTGGTTGGTATCCCGATCACGGCGGAGAATGGCGGATGGTGCCGGGGTCAGATACGCAACATCCGCAGACCCGTAGGTTTATCTCGTACAAGTGCATGTTTTGCCACAACGCCTATCCCAACGTCCCGGCTGGGAACGACGCGCCCGGCAGCGATCCCGTGTTCACCGGAGAACTGCCGGAGGGGATCGATTGCCAGCGTTGCCACGGTCCGGGCGCTGAGCACGTCCGCTCCAGTGGACGAGCCGCGATCGTGAATCCGGCCAAACTGAGTCCCGAGCGGCGCATGGAAGTGTGCATGCAATGCCACCTGGAAACCACGAGCGGGCGCATTCCGGCGGTGCTGCAACGCTTCGACCGCGGCACCTTCTCGTACGTGCCGGGACAGCCGCTCGGCGACTTTGCCATCTCTTTCGACCACGCACCCGGCACCGGGCACGAAGACAAATTCGAGGCGGTAAGCTCGGTCTACCGGCTGCGCCAGTCGCGCTGTTATCTGGAGAGCGGCGGGAAACTGGAATGCGCCACGTGTCACGATCCGCACCAGGTTCCGCGCGGCGAAGAAGCGCTCCGCCATTACTCCGGCATCTGCCTGCAATGTCACACGTCCACGCATCCCGCGGGTGTGAGCGCCACGGCGGCCGACTGCATCACCTGCCATATGCCCAAGCGCCGCGCCGAAGACGCGCCGCACGTGATCATGACCGACCACCGGATTCAACGGCGGACGGCAGTTCAGTTGGCAGACGACACAAACCTGTCGCCCGCCCCACTTGAGTACCGCGGAGAGGTGGTGCCTTACTATCCCGCTCCTCTGCCCCAGACCCCGCGGAATGCTTTGTACCGCGCGGTGGCGCAGGTCGGGCTGGGCAACAACGTTATGGCCGGATTACCGGAATTGGTGGGGCTGATCGACGAGTTGAAGCCGCAAGAACCGGAGTTTTACATGGTGTTGGGCGACGGCTGGAAGAGTGAGGGCAAGCCGCGGGAAGCCGCTGCCGCCTATCAACAGGCTTTGAAGATGAAACCCGATTCCGTACGGGCCATGCGGGCGCTCGCCTCGGTGGATCCACCGCACGCCGAACAGATTCTGGCCCGCGCTGTCCAGACGGCGCCAAACGACGCGGAGTCGTGGTTCCGCTGGGGAGTGCTGACTGCGTCGGCGGAACGGATTCAGAAGGCGATCGCGCTCAATCCGTGGCTTCCCGATCAATCGCGCAGGCTGGCGGAAGTAGCGCATTCGGAGGCGGCGCTGCAGGATGCCCTGCGGACCGATCCGTTCGACGATGCCGCCTGGGACCTGGGAGGCCGCATCCTGGCGGAGAAAGGAAAACTGGCGGAAGCATTTTTCGATTTCGAGCGCGCCATCAAGCTTCGCGCCGACGCCCGTTACCGGTACGATTACGCTCTGGCACTGACACGCGCCGACCGTTTCGACGATGCGCAGGCGCAGGCCGAACAGGCGGTGCGCGCCGACCCGGACCTGGTGGACGCGCACGAACTGCTGGGCGGGCTTCATGCTCGTAAGAAAGAGTTGCCGGAAGCGGCGCAGGAGTATACCGCGGCCCTGGAGCTGAAGCCTGATTTGGCGCGCGTGCAATTCCGCCTGGGGTCTGTGCTTGCGGCCGAAGGGGACAGGGAGGGAGCGGCGATGCACCTCCGTGAGGCGGCGAACGGCAACGATGCCGCGGTGGCCCGGCAGGCGGAACAGGCGCTGAAGGAGATCGGGATCCGATAGCCATGCGCCTCTTCCTTCTGGTGGCGGTACTGGCTGCGGCCGCCGAAGCGCCCACCGTTCGCTTCATCGATATCGCGGCGCAGGCGGGCCTCACCGTTGCGAACACCTTCGGCGGCAAGGAGAAGAAGGCATCGATTCTGGAAAGCACCGGCACCGGCGCGGCCATTTTCGATTTCGACGGCGACGGCGCCAACGACATCTTCATCGCCAACGGGCCGCCCTCGCGTTCCGAGTTGTACAGGAACGATGGCGCGGGACACTTTACCGAAGTGGGCGCACAAGCGGGGCTGACGCGCACCGGATGGGCGCAGGCGACGTGCGTCGGAGACATCGATAACGACGGCCACCCCGATCTTTTCGTCACCTACTACGGCCACAACACCCTGTACCGCAACCTGGGCAACGGGAAGTTCCAGGACATTACGGCGCGAGCCGGCTTGCCGGTGACCGGCACGCGCTGGGGGTCCGGCTGTGCGCTGATCGACTACGACCGCGACGGCCGGCTCGATATCTTCGTCGCCAATTACGTGGATCTCGACCTGGCGCACGTGCCGAAACCGGGCAGCAGCAAGAGCTGCGAATGGAAGGGCATGGCCGTCTGGTGCGGGCCGCACGGTCTGCTGGCCGGGCGCAACGCGCTCTATCACAATAACGGGGACGGCACCTTCACCGACGTTTCCGAGAAAGCGGGCATCCTGGCGCCGGAGCGATGCTACGGTCTGGGCGCGGTGACCGCGGATTTCGATAACGACGGCTGGCCCGACATCTACGTGGCCTGCGACCAGACCCCCAGCCTGCTCTACCGCAATCGCCACGACGGCACGTTCGAAGAGCGCGGCGACGCGGCGGGCGTGGCGTACAACGCCGACGGCGCGCTACAGGCGGGGATGGGAATCGCGGTGGCCGATTACGATGGCAACGGCTTTCTGGACATCGCGAAGACGAATTTTTCGGGCGACCGGCCCTCGCTGTTCCGGAACCAGGACGGCAGTTTCTTTGAGGACGTCTCCGAAATGGCGGGCCTGGGGCGCAATCAACTGCTCGGCTGGGGCATTGCGTTTCTGGATGTGGACGAAGACGGATGGCCGGACCTGGTGATGGCCAACGGACACGTCTATCCCGAGATCGATCGCTCGGCCATCGGCGAAACGTACCGGCAGAAGACGCTGCTGTACCGCAATCTCGGCAACGGGCGCTTCGCCGATATCACCGAATCGGCCGGGCCGGGATTCGCGCCGCCCCGGCCGTCCCGCGGTCTCGCCATCGGCGATCTCGATGGCGATGGCCGGCCGGAGATCGTGATCGTGAACATGAATGACAGGCCCACGCTGCTGAAGAATATAGGGCCGCGGCAAAATGCTATCGCGATCACGCTGACGGGGACAAAGTCGAATCGCAGCGCCATCGGCGCGCGCTGCGTAGTGGAAGCGGGCGGCCGCAAGCAGATCGCCGATGTGGTGAGCGGCGGCAGCTACTTCTCGCAAAATTCACTGACGCTGTACTTCGGGCTGGGAAAATCCGAGAAGGTGGATCGCATCGAAGTGCGCTGGCCGGCCGGCGAGACTCAGGCGTGGTCCAACGTTGCGGCGAATGGGACGGTCGGATTGACGGAAGGGAGTGCGAAAGTCACCGTTCGCGAATTCTGACGATTCTGTCCGCCGCCAGCGCCGTCTCCACCTGCTTTGCGCCGCCCGGCCAGGTGATTTCGACCTTGTCCACCTGGGCTGCCGTGCCCAGTCCGAAGTGCAGGCGCAGATCGCTCTGCGATAAGTACCCGCCACCACTTCTCACTTCCGCCGTTTGAGAGAATCCGCCCGCGGTGATTCGCACCCGCGCTCCGATAGCGCTGCGATTGGCTTTCACGCCTTCCAGCGTCAGTTCGATCCAATGATTCGACGGCCGGGAGCCGAGCCGCAGCAGCGAGGGTGGCTCGTTCTGGTTGTTCACCAAGGCTTCCACCAGGCCATCGTTATCGTAATCCGCGAAGGCGAGGCCGCGCGAAGAATGCCGCTCCAGAATGCCCGGGCCGGCCGATTCGGAAATGTCCACGAACTTGCCGTGATCGTTGCGGTAGAGGATGGCGCGCTCGCGATAATGAATGTCGATCTTCAGGCGGTCCACCTCCGGGAAGGCGTGGCCGTTCACCAGCAACAGGTCGGGCCAGCCGTCGTTATCGAAATCGAAGAAGCCACAGCCCCAGCCAACGAAGCGCGTGTTCCGGCCCATGCCGGAGTCTACGCTGACGTCTTGAAACTCGCCCTTACCCAAATTGCGGTACAGCGTTTCCAACTCATCGGAGAAATTGGTGCGGAAGATAGAAGGCATCCCTTCGTGCAGATAGTCAGCGGCAGCAACGCCCATGCCGGAGAGCGCCTTGCCGTTGTCGTCCAGCGCCGCGCCGCGCATCATCGCCTCGTCCACGAACTTTCCGTTCCCCTGATTGATGTAGAGGATGGACGGCGTCTGATCGCTGGCCACGTAGATGTCGGTGAGCCCATCGCCGTTGAAATCGCCAGTAAGAACACCGAGCGAGTAATGCCCGTCGGGCCGCGAGACGCCACTTTCCGCGGAAACATCGCGAAAGATGCCACCTTCGTTGTGGTATAAGATGTTGCGCTCGAAGGGAAGCCCGCGCGGCCCGCAATTCACGGCGATGCCGCGATAGAAGCAGTACGGATTGGCGCCGGGCTTGGGAGTCGTATTGAAATCGAACTTCAGGTAATTCGCCACGAAGAGGTCGAGCTTGCCGTCATTGTCGTAATCCAGGAAGGCGCAGCCGGTGTTGTATCGCACTCGATCCTGCGTGAGATGCAGTTTGGCGGTGACATCCTCGAAGCGCTTTCCACCCACGTTGCGATAGAGCGCGTTCTGCCCCCAGTAGGTGACGAACAGGTCGGTGTAGCCATCGTTATCGTAATCGCCGGCGCAGACTCCCTGCGCCCAGCCTTCGCGGGTAAACCCCAGCGATTGGGAGACGTCGCGAAACTTGCCGCCGCCTTCGTTGTGGTACATGCGGCTGGGAGAGCCCGGCCCCGACGCGACGAAGATGTCGGCCAGCCCATCGTTGTCATAGTCGAGGAATGCCACGCCGCTGCCGGTGGTCTCCAGGATGAACTGCTTGGACGCGCTTCCACCGTTGGGGATAGGCGTGGTCAATCCCGCCTGCTCCGCGACGTTGCGGAAGTCCGGAGCCTGAGCGGCCGCGTGCGCCAGGCAAAACAGGGCGATGGCGCGTTTCACTTCTTGTCGCCCAGGCGCTTCAGAAACTCGGTGAACTCGCCTTCCGGTGGCTTCTGCAATCTGTCGAGTTCCGCCTTTTCGCGCTCCGCATCGCCCGCGCGCCCCGCATTGCGATAGGCCATCATCAGGTTGTAATGCGCCGTTTCATTGCGCGGCTGGAGTTTGACGGCGCGTTCCAGAAGCGCGATGGCTTCCGGATAACGCCTGGCCTCCATGCGCAGCTTCGCTACGGCAACGAGCGCTTCCGGAAAATCCGGGCGCAGTTGCGCGGCCCGTTCGAAGTGCGGCGCGGCTTCCGTTTTCTTCTGCTCGGCCGTCAGGATCTGCCCCACCTGATACTCCGCTACGGCATCGGACGGGTTCAAGGCCAACTCCGCTTCAAATTCCTTCCGAGCCTGCGCCAGCACCGCGGGATCGTGCGATTGCTGCAGCAGCGCGCGCCCCAGGCGATAGTGCAGGTTAATCGCTTTCGGATTCTTTTCGATAGCCTTGCGGTACTCCGCGACGGCCTCAGTATACTTGCCCTGGGTCTCGAAGACCTCGGCCGAAAGCTGATCCACGCGATAGGAGGATGGCGCCTTCTGATACATGCGGTAGATGGCGTCGTTCCAGGCCTTCATGTGATAGTCGGCGGAAACATAGAGCACATCGGCATCGGCGGGGAACAGCTTTTCCAGTTGCGCGACAACGGCGCCTGCTTCGGCGAAGCGCTTGGCGCCGACGTAGCATTGTGCCAGGGCCAGCCCCGCCAGACGCCGGTTGTCGCCCGCTGCGAATCCTCTGGTCAGTTCGGGAAGGGCGGCCTCGCACCCGCCGGTTGCCGCGCGGGTGAGCGCCAGGAAGAGACGCGCTTGCGGATCGTTGGGGGCGCGCTCCAGGTCGGTCCGGGCGGCCTGGTAATCTCCACGATGGAATGCGGCGATTCCGTCGGCCACAGGGTTGGGTTGAGCGAACAGCAGCGCGGCGGCAAAAGGCAATAGTTTAATGGCCCGCATCGTCCGTCATCAGTCCCAGGTTGCCGAAGCGGCCCCGGTCGGTCGCATCGAAATAGCGGAAGCTCAGCACGGGAGGGGCTCCGGGCGCAATCAGCCTGGGCGGCGCGAGCCTCTCCGAAGGCGGCTCGCTGAGGTCCACCACGCGGCCGGATAACGCAATCGCCTGGATCAACAGCGCAATCACCGGAATCATCTTGCCCCCAACGCCGCCAGCGCTTTGGTGGCGGTGACGTTGCCCGGTTCTCGTTCCAGCAACTCGTCCAGCACCCCGCGGGCCTTCTCCCGTTCGCCCATCATAACGTAAATCCGTGCCAGGTTCAGATACAGCTCGTCGTCATCCGGATTCATCTTCATTCCGTACCGAAAGGCCGCGATGGCATCGTCCGGCTGCCCCATTTTGGCGTACAGCACGGCCAGATTGTTGATCGCTCCGGGATGATCCTGCTGCGCCTCAATGGCCTGCTGAAACCAGCCGCGCGCGCCGGGCAGATCGTTGGCATTGGCCGCCAGCAATCCAAGCTGATTCATGGCGTCGGCGCACTTGGGGTCCGCTTGAAGGGCCCGCTGGAACATCCGCTGCGCGCCGGCTTTGTCGTCCTGCCTGGCGTAGGCTTCGCCCGCGCCCACGTAGCCGGGCGGGTAATCGCTCTTGCGCTCGATCACCTGCTGGAAGCTTGCCAGCGCCTCTTTGTTCCGGCCCAGCTCCAATTGAATGCGCGCCACGGCGTGCAGCGCCTTCCAGTTTTCAGGGCGCGTGCGCACGGTCTCGGCCAGATAGGGCAGGGCGCGGTCGGGGTAGCCGCTCCAGTAGAAGGCTGCGCCCAGTTTGAAATAATTCCGGCGCGGAGCCAGATAGTATTTGCCGGGGAATGGCAGGGCCAGGGCACGATTCTGCTCGATCCGCGCCAGATCGTTGCGCATCTGTGCGGCCGAAGGAATGGCGGCATACAGCTTGCGGGCCCGGCTTTCACCATCCACCAATAAAACCAGCGGCAGCGAAAGATCCCGGCGGTATTCGAACAGATACCGGCGAAACAACGAATAGGTGGCGGCGACGTCCTCCTTTTCGCGGCTCAGGTCGACCAGCGTCACGGGAACGCCGGTGGCCATTGGCGGAGGCTCTCCGCCATGCAGCACCACAAATCCGGCCTTCCGCCGATCGGGCGTGGGAACGGGGTCCAGCAGCCAGGTGTCACCGAATTCTGGCTCGTTCCTGCCGTGCAGCGCGGAAGCGGGCAGCAGTCTTCGTTCCTGGAAGGGCGTCCGGGAATGGTCGCTCGCGCCCTCCACGATGGTGTAAACGTACCCCGGTTCCACGTCGCCGGCCAGTTGCACAGCGCCTGAGGGCCAGGTGATCTTCACGTGTGCCGCGGCCTGCCCGGCGAGTCCGAAATGCAGTTTCTTGGAATGTTGCGAGAGGAAGCCGCTGCCGGCATTGAGGAACTGGACCTGCCGATTCACTTCCACGCGCGCGCCGATCGCGTCGCGATTCGATTTGGTGCCGCGCAATATGATCGCGATCGCCTTCCGCCCTTCGGTGGAATCGTTCTGCATGGCGCGGATCTGCGGCCCCAGGCGATTCTTCAGCACCAGGTCCGGGACGCCGTCGCCATCGAAATCGGTCACCGCGAACGTTCGGGTGTCGTCGGCGAAATCGAGGCCGCTCACTCCGGAAGCATCCTGATACGCGCCCTCCTGCTTCACGTAAAACACGTTCGGCTCGCGCCCGTTCCAGCTATAATTCTCGCGGATCAGTTGATTCAGTGCGTTCCATCCGTTTTCGTAATCGGCCGCGGAGCGCTGCTTTTCGGGAGTCTTCGCCACCACCTGCCGCCAGAAAAAGCTGTTCAGATCCTGGCGCGACGGGTTGGTTACCATGCCCGTGCCGATCAGGATTTCGGGCGTACCGTCCAGGTCCCAGTCGAATCCGCCGCTGCTCCACGCCCAACGTCCCATCTCCACTCCGTGACTCGCCTCTTCGAATGTTCCGTCGCCCTTGTTGCGGTACAAACAGTTGCCTTTGGTGTGACGGCGAAACGCTTCCGCATCGCGCGCCGCGGGCTGGAATGCGGAGTCGCGGACGACACGCTGCCCCGGCGCGGTCCACATATCCGAAACGTACAGGTCGGGCAGACCGTCACCGTTGGAGTCGAACCACGAGGCGCTCATGCCCGGACCGGCGCCGTCCAGACCGGCCTTAGCGGCCTCGTCGCGGAAATGGCCATTGCGATTGCGATAGAGATTGCCGCGCCCGAAATCATTGGCGACGAAAAGGTCGGGCCAGCCGTCGCCATCGAAATCGCACCAGGCTGGAGCGAAGCTGAAGCGGTCGTTATTCTCGTCGATACCGGTCTCCCGGGTTACATCTTCGAACTGGATGGCGGCCCCTCCGCGGTTGCGGAAGAGGAAATTCGGCGGCCCGTTGCGGGCGTCCTGATACGGCGCGGGATATTGGTATTGGTCTTCGCTCTGGAAATAGATATAGCAGCAGAGGTAAAGGTCGAGCCGGCCATCGCGGTCGAAATCGGCGGCTGCCATTCCGGTGAAGGAGCCCTGCGGCGTATTTTTAAAAGCGAACGCATCGCGCTGCTCCACGAATGTGCCGTCGCCCTGGTTGACAAAGTAGAGCGGCCCGGAAGAGCGCAGGACCACTGCGTCCTGCCGTCCCGCATTGCGGAAATCGGCGAATAGAGCGCACGTAGTTTCATCCAGCACGCCTAACCCGGAGCGCTCGGTGATGTCCCGGGCCGTTCCATCGGCGCGAATCTTGTAGAGGCGGTTCGGGAGTCCGCCCGGCTGGCAGACGTAGATTTCGTCCGCGCCGTCGCCATCGATATCGGCCACCGCAATTCCCTGGTTGCCGTACACGTCGATGCCGCAAGCGGAATCCAGGCGCGACCGCCAGTATGGATTTCCCGGAATCAGCTGTTCCCTGAACGACTCGACGGCTCCGAACACGTGCCCGGTCACATCGCGGAAATACGGCTTGGGCGAGGTCACAACCTGCTCGGTCACCACCTGCAAGTCCGGCAGGCGCCAGCTGCCGGTGCGGTACTCGGTATCTTTTTTGATTTCGAAGCGCACCTCGCCGCCGGGCAGCGCGAAGACTCGGGCCGTGCCTCCGTACTTACTCTCCAGGCGCGCTTCCAGCGCCACGGCGGCCTTTTCGTCTGGAAACTCGTCGCTGCCTGGTTCGATGTATCGCAGCACCGCGTCGTACGGATCGGGCTTTGCGTAATGGACAGGAAACGGCGTTGCGGCCGAGCCTTTCGAGGGCGTTAACCCGGCCGCGGCCGCCGCCGCTAGGAACTCGCGCCGCGTCATCGAATCACTTCCTGCGCCTTCACCAGTTGGGCATGCTTCTCGCGCTCAGCCCGCGCGGCTTCGCGCTTGCCCAGCCGGTCGTAATCGCGCGCCAGGCGGTAATGCGTGGCAGCATCCGAAGGCGCGAGTTGCGCCGCGCGTTCGAACTCCGCCGCGGCCTCGGCGAAGCGCTGCAGGCGATCCAGCACGGTTCCTTTTTCAAAGTGGGCCGATGCATCGCCGTCGTCGATGGCCAAAGACTTTTCAAGCAGCCCGAGCGCCGTCTCTGGTGCGAGCGATTGCGCGTCCAGAGCCTTGGCGTGGAGCAGATACCCGGCGGCACTCTCCGGATGCGCGGCTTCGTACGCGGCAGCCCGGCGGGTTACCTGCGGCAGGCGGCTGGGAATCTGATCCAGAATCTTACCGAGAAACGTGTAGGGCTGTTCCGTCCCCGGCGCGATTTCGATGGTGAGCAGAAACGCGTCCGCGGCTTCCTCGAAGCGGCGCAGCCCATAGCACGCTACTCCCAGCGCCAGTTCCAGTTGCGCGCTCTTGGGCAACCGCGCCGTGCCTTCCTTGAGAATGGCCTCGGCTTCGGCGAATTTCTGCTGGTCCAGCAGCGGCTGGGAGGCCTGAAAGTAAAGCTCGACGGCGCGATCCCGAGCCCCGGAATTTCCCGGCGCCTTGCCGGAGTACCTGGCCTGCGCTTGCGCGGCCTTCAGAAATTGCTCAGTTTCCGAATAGTAGATGGCCAGGCTCTGCAGCACCGCGGGGTCTTCGGGCCCGAGCGTCGCCGCTTTGCCGGCAGCCTCTTCGGCCTCGGCGTTCTTGTGCTGTCGCCAGTATGTCTGCGAGAGCGCGACCCACACGCGCCCATCGCGCGGCGCCAGCTTACTGGCCGCTTCCAGGCTGATCTGCGCTGCCGCCAGGTCGCCGCGTTGCAGGGCCAACAGGCCGGCCCGAAACGAATCTTCAAATGAGCTGGAGGCGGCAAGCAACACGAGCAGGGCCGCGAGCATCATGCGACCCGTGCAACCAGGCTGGCCAACTCGATGGGAGTGTCGGAACGCTGGCCGCGCTCCATGCCGGGACCGATGGCGACCGCTTCGCCATGATTCTCGAACCACGCCAGGAATGCCGATTTGTCGTCACCCGAAAGGCGCTGCTGATTGAGCCAGGTATAGTAGGCGCCCATATCGGCGTCGATGAGCGAGCCGTGCGGGTCAAGGTCCGGTTGGCGCTGGTGTTCGGCCAGCAGTTCATTCATCTGCCTGTCGCGCTGGCGCGGGGCGAAGCGAACCAGTAACGTCAGCGGCTGCGCCCGGCGCAGAGCTTCGCGCGCGGCCCACTGTACGAAGGTGGTCGCAAAGACCTGCGTGCCTGAACCTTCCGTCAGCAGGCTGAGTTGGAAGCGCGTGAGCACCTGGTCTTCGCCGGAACGGAAGCCCGCTTCTTCGGGCTTCATCTGCGCCAGCGTGGTGCGGAACGCTTCGGGATCGAAGACGGCTGCCTCGTAGGTCTTCTGCATGCGGCTCTGGATGGTGGCGCGCGGCGCGGCCAGTGCGCCGTACGAAACGCGCGTGACTCTTTCCGGAACCCCGAGTCCGGCGCCCCCATCGATATACCAGTGGCCATAGGACACGGGGTGTGCTCTGGCACGCGCCGCGGCCGCATCCAGCAGCACTTGCACACCGCCCGCGGGTTTCACCTGCGTGAAATAGACTCCCTGCGGGCGGAGCTTGCGGAACAAGCGATAATCGTCATTCGGGGCGGCTCCCTGGCCAATCGCCGCCATGCCCAGCCGGTGAACGGGGAGCCCAGGCTCGGGAGCGGACGCCGTGACTTTCCGCATATACTCCACCGCGGCAGCGCTGAAGGAATCGATCTGGTGCGTGGTCCACAGGTGCGCCGAAAGCTGTTCGGAAAAGATGGCCGGCGCGTTTACCCAGTCGGTCTGCTCCAGTTCGCGCCCGAGTTTGAGCTGCGCGAAGGCACTCATAGCCGCCTGGAACGGCCCGTCCGCCAGGCTTCCCAGGTAAGTGAATTGCCGGACAAAGTCCCCGCGTTCGGCCGGAAATTTCCAATCGTATACGATCAGTTCACGCAGCAGCAGCGGCAGAAATGCCAGCGGCAAGCGCTGCAGTAGTGCGAGCCGCTTGACCGCGAGCTGGCGCGCCTCCGGAGGGTATCCGGCGAAACTCGCGGCGGAGAGTTGATTCGGGAGCATGGCTCAGGCCACCTCCACGATCGGTTTGCCGGTGGAGAAGCGCGCGTCGAAGCCGAAAAAAGCGCCCAGGGTAGGGACCAGGTCTGTGGATTCCACGCGGCGGTCCACCACGACGTTCTGCTTGACCTCGGGACCCAGCACGATCATCCACGTGGTGCGCGAAACGGCATCGCCGGTGCGATGATGCTGAAAGCCGTTGCCGCCGGAATCGATATCGGAATCGCGTCCGAAATCCGGCAGGATGAACATGGTGGTCTTGCCCGCGTATTCCGGCTCCTTCTGGATGGCCTGCCACAGTTCGGCGCAGAGGCGGTCCGACCGCTTGATGCCGTCCAGGTAGAGCGAGAAAGTGCCGGAGTGGGCGATGTCGATATCATGCAGCGTGACCCAGAGCAGGCTGGGCGCAAGCTGGCGCATCAGTTGCTTTGCGATGTAGACGGAAAGCTCGTCGGGGCTGACCAGGCTGCGGGCGTGGGCGGCGAAGTCGTCGACGGAGAGTTTGAGGAGTTCGGCCATCTGCTGGAGTTCGATCTGATGGCCGGTCAGGGAGGGCGCGTAGAGCGGGGTTTCGTAATTGTCGCGCAGCAGGTGTTGATAGCGGGCGCCATCGGTGCCCGAGGAGAGCGCCGCGGCCAGCAGACGCTTGGGCAGAATCACGCCCGCACCCAGTCCCGGCCCGTAGAGCTTGTGGCCGCTCTCGCCGATGCGCGCGAATCCATTGCTGGGCGCGACCACCCAGGCATCCGTGGCGGGCCGCTTCAGGTCTTTGCGGAAGTACTCGAAGACGGTGGGATTGTTGGGCGAGACGGCGGCGAAGTTGTTAAAAGTTTCGTAGATGCCGGTGACGATGCTGGCGGTGGCTACGTAGTGGCCCAGGATGCCGCGGTTGACCACGTTGCTGAGGAAGGTGGCCTGGGGAATGAGTTCGCCGAGGAGGTGCGGGATATTTTCCTGCCCATCCGGCATGAAGGTTTCATCGTCTCGGGCGCCGCCTCCGAAGGTGACCACCACGGCCTTGCGATTCTTCGGTACGGCCATGGCGCGCAACAGGGACGGGCCGAAGAGCACGGCAGCCGGCCCCGCACCCGTAACAGCGCGGAGAAAATCGCGGCGGCTCCGGGAGATTTCCCGGGGATTGCGGCCCTTCAACTCGGCAAGGCGCATAGACTACCAAACACTCAGATTTATGATACTGCGAACCGCGCTGCCAGAATGAAAGCGATTCCGCTAAAAGCGAGCGCTTGGCCCTGTGTAGGGATCGGCGATGGCTCGCGGGATGCGGATCATTCCTGGCGCAGTGCGTCGAGCGGATCGATCCCGGTCACCTGGCGGGCCGGAACAAAGCAGGCTACGGCAGCCACGGTCAGGAAGAGCAGCGAGACGGCAAGGAACGTGAGCAGGTCGGTGGGTCGCGTGTCGTATAGCATCGTGGAAAGTGTGCGGGCCAGGAGCGCCGCGCCCCCGATGCCGATGACCGTCCCTACGAAGGCGTGGACGAGTCCCTGTCTCACCACCATGCCGATAATCGCGCCGCGTGCCGCGCCGAGCGCCATACGGATGCCCAGTTCATGCGCTCGCTGCGTGACCGATAACGCCATGACCGCGGCGATTCCACTGGAACTGATGAGTAGGGCGAGGCCCGCAAAGATGGCCATGAGTAGTGTCATGACGCGGGGAGACGTCATGGAATCGTACTCCAGCCGTTCCATGGTCTCCACCTGATCGACGGCGATGTGGGGATCGATCTGGTGGAAGGCGGCACGCAGCAGCGGCGCCTCGGCGATGGGATCCAGCGACGTGCGCACCACCAGGCGATTGGAGAAGCCGGCTTGCTTGGTGGATTCATACACCTGGTCGGCGGCGGCGCGGTCCAGGCCGTAGTCCTTCACGTCGGCCACAATGCCGACGATCAGGAACCACTGCTCGTTGCGACCCACGCGGATGCGCTGGCCGATGGGGTCCGCGCCGGACCAGCGGTGACGCGCCATGGCCTGGTTGATGATCGCTACCGGGACAGCCTTCTCGTCGTCATGATCCGTGAAGGCACGGCCCTTCACCAGCGGTTGGCGAATGGTATCGAAATAAGCGGGCGAAACAATGCGCAAGGCGGTTTGCGGCTTGGGCTCGTCTTTGGGCACGGGATGCCCTTCGATTTCGAATTCATTGGGCTGCGGTCCGCTGACCAGTCCGGCCGGATTGAGCGGAAAACTGGAAGCGATGGCGGCGGACTCCACGCCGCCGAGGGCATCGATTTTGCGCAGCACATTGTCCATCAGGGCGGGCAGCGTGGCCATCGAGTAAGGCGGGAATCCGGGACTGTACCGAAGAGTCACCAGGTGGTCGGGGCGGAAGCCTGGGTTCACCTGCTGGAGCTTGCCGAAGCTGCGGATCATCAGCCCGGCGCCGATGAGCAGGACGAACGAAACCGCTACCTGGGCGATCACCAGGATACCGCGCAGCCGGTGGCGCGATCGGCTGGAAGTAATACGGCCGCCGGCCTGTTTAAAGGCGTCGCTGACCCACTGGCAGGTGGAGGCCGCGGGCGCCAGGCCGAACAGCACTCCCGTGGCGAGCGAGACCAGCATCGTGAAGAGCAGAACCGGCAGGTCGATGTGCACCTCGGCCGCGCGCGTGGTGAAGCGCTCGGCGAATTTCACCAGAACGGCGAGCGCGGCGGGCGCCAGCAGAAGGCCGAGGGAACCTCCAGCGAGCGAGAGCATCACGCTTTCGGTGAGCAACTGGCGGATCAGGCGGCCGCGGCTGGCGCCGAGAGCCGCCCGTACGGCGAATTCGCGTTCGAGTTTCAGCACGCGGGCCAGGAGCAGGTTAGCCACATTGGCGCACGCGATAAGCAGCACGAAGCCGGCGCCGGCCAGTAGCACCAGGAAGGCGGCGCGCCCCCGTTGCGTCAATTCGGTTTCCAGCGGCGCAACCTTCAGGGTATAGCCATACTTGGGTGGATAGTCGTTGGGGTATGCGTTCCCCACCTGGCTTGCCGCCACGGAGAAATCCGCCTGCGCCTTTGCCAGCGAAACGCCGTTTTTGACGCGGCCAAAAACGGTCATCATGCGGGCGCCGCGGCTGCCGATAAACTGCGCGCTGCTGCGGGTGGGGCATTGCGAGGTGGGCATGTAGACATCGGCTTCGGAAGGATATTGCGGAATGGGCGGCAGCACCCCCAGAACGGTGTGCGGCCGGTTGTTCATCTTGAAGATCTTGCCCACGATGTTCGGGTCACCGCTCTGGTGGCTCTGCCAGTATTTGTGGCTGAGAATCAGGACGGCGGGCGCGTCTTTACGGTCGTCGGCGGCTACAAATGTGCGGCCCAGCAGCGGCTTGACGCCCAGGACGTCGAAAAAATTCGGCGATACCACGGCTGTTTCCACGCGCTCGGCCGTGTCGTTGCCGATGAGGAGGAAGCTCATGGTGTGGTGTTCGACCATGCCGCTCAGCGTATGATTGCGGTCGCAGTAGTCATTCAGTTCCTTCACGGAGAATGGCATGTCGTCGATGTGCGCCTGGAGGAGTTGCTGGTGGAGCACCACCAGCCGGCCGCCATCGCGGTACGGAAGGGGGCGAAGCAGTACGCCGTAGACCACGCTGAAAATGGCTGTGTTCGCACCGATTCCAAGAGCCAGGGTAACAATGGCAGCGGCCGAAAATCCGGGATTCTTGAACAACACGCGTGCGCCATAGCGGACGTCCTGCAGCAGCGCCTCCACAGGCCGGCCGGCGCGGGCATCGCGGCACTCTTCCTTTAGGGGTTCGATGCCGCCCACGCTAAGCACCGCCTGGCGGCGCGCCTCGTCCGGGTCCATACCGCGGCCCCGGTTGATTTCGGTCTGGCGGTCCACGTGGTATTGCAGTTCGCGATCCAGTTCGCGCTCCTCTTTCGCGCGGCGAGCGAGAAAACGGAAGATAGCCAGAATCTTGCGTCCCATGGTCTCTCCTTTACGCCCCTACGATTCGCGCGACGGCAGCCGACAGGCGAATCCAGTTCTCTTTTTCCGCCGCCAACTGGCGGCGTCCCCGGCCGGTGAGTGCGTAATACCTGGCTTGGCGGTTGTTCTCCGAAGTTTTCCAATCCGCGGAAATCCAACCCTGCTCTTCCAGGCGATGGAGCGCCGGGTAGAGCGAGCCCTGGTTGACTTGCAACACGTCTTCGGAGATCTGCTGGATGCGCTGGGAGATGCCCCATCCGTGCATCGGTTGCAGTTCGAGCGTCTTGAGAATGAGCAGGTCGAGTGTGCCCTGCAACAGGTCGCTTTTGTTTTTCGGCATGAATTTACACCCTCCTCCAGGCAATCTACAGAAAGAATACACCGGCTTCTGTCGATTGTCCAGAGAAGACCGCTTTATTGCATGCGTTCGATGTGGATGTCTTCCACCTGCCAGCGGTCTCCACCGTCGTAGCGAAGGACGCAGGAATAGGAATCGCGGCGGGCGGAGCCGGGGTTCGGCTGCCAGTCCACGTAGCCGGAAACGCGGAACCGCGCCGGACCCCAGCGCTCGATGACGCTTTCGCCGGGCTTACTGAAGCTCACCGCGCCATGCACATCGGGCGCGCTTTTCAAGAAGGCCAACGCCGCGCGGTAGGCGTCAGACGGGGAGGTCCGATTCCAAAACAGCCGGGATTCGAGGCTTCGCGACACCACGGCCACCGTGATCACAATCAGCACGGGCATCATGATCAGGACGTACAAGCTCAGTTTACGCGCCCAAGGCGACACAATCAGCAAGCGCTGGCACATGGGACATCGCCGCGCGCCGTCGGGCAAACCGATGTTGCACTCGGGGCAGTCGATCAAACTGCCGTCCTTTCGGATACGATTTCGATAAGCGTATTATAAAGGACGAGTCAACCTGAGAAGATCAGGAACTTAGCGGAGGGCCTTCTCGATGGCGGTCGCGACCTCCGGCGATTCGGGAGTAACCGCGGACTCGAAGCGCGCGATCGTTTTGCCATCCTTGCCCACGAGGAACTTCGTGAAATTCCATTTGATTTCGCCGCCCGTGGCCGGGTTCACCTGCTTATCGGTCAGGAACTGGTACAGCGGGTGCTGATCCTCGCCTTTTACGGAGATTTTGGCGTACATGGGGAAGCTCACGTTGTAGGTGCGGGAGCAGAAAGTCTTGATTTCTTCGTTGGTACCCGGCTCCTGCGCGCCAAAATTGTTAGCCGGGAATCCCAGAATGACGAACCCCTGGCTCTTGTACTTCTCATACAGCGCTTCCAGTCCCGCGTATTGCGGCGTGTAGCCGCACTTGCTGGCCACATTGACAATCATCACCACCTTGCCTTTGTACTGCGAGAGCGGGGCGGGCTGGCCGTCGATCGAATTTAGGGTGAAGTCCATCACGTTGGAAGCTCCGAATAGCGACGCCGCAAAGGCAACGCCGGTGAGAATGAGTTTACGCATATGAGCGGCAGATGCTTGCGGCTTCCGCGGCGATTCTTTATTTTACAGGCGTTACTTCATTGCCGAATTGAATGCTGGAATCCACCTTGTAGAGGCGCACCGAGGCATCCACCGGGCGGAGCATCTGGAGCACGATAGCAGCGCCCTGGGTCCTGACCGAAAAGTGCGAGCTGTTTTCCCGCCGAACCGGGAACCGCCGCGTGCCGAACGGTGGAACCTGCACATGGAAGGATGCCGAACAGACGGGCTGCAGTTCGCCGCCGGCACTGCCTCCGGGGTTGGAGAATAGCGAGCCCGAGGAGTAGCAGCCGCTCGCCGTGACGGCGGAATCCGAAGTGTTGATGAGCGACAATTCGCTGCCTTCAAGCTCGCCCACATCGCCCGAGAACCAGGGTCCGCGTGTGGCGAATGCGACGTCGCGAACTTCCCGGCGAAGCCGATCGCCGGCCACGCATTCGGTGACGCCCTCAACGGCGACCGCGGGTGACGCGCCGGGTGGCACGGGTTCGCGAACTTTGACCCAGCCGGCGCCGCTTTCGCCTTCCACCTCCAACCGCAGAGCGACATGCTCGTACGGCGCGAGTTCGACGTTCGCGCCCGGGCGTCCGCTCAGGGGTACAAGGCCGCCCATGGCGCGGTGGGCTTCCACTTCGAGGCGCACACTGCGCTCACTCAGATTACGCAATTCGATGGAGGACGTGCAGGACCGGCCATATTCCAGGGCAGGTACGATGCTTTCGATCATGCGTGGCTGCGCGGAGGCGGTGACCAGGCCGGCAAGCAGCAACAGGAGCCGAACCACGCGCTCATGGTAGCAACCGGCGCGTGCTAATTGGCGGTTGGCCTTTCGACGTGGTCCACAACGATGACTTCGACAGGCCCCCTGGTTGATTCCAGCCGCAAGCCGAGCTGCTGGATCGCGTTCACCAGGGACGGACTCCCGGAATCGAACGACGCGCCCGGATTAGGCGGCGGAGGCGGCAATGCGGGAGTGGTTTCGTCCGGCTGGAAATCCAGGCCCACATCGAAGAGACCCGGGAAGCCGGTCTTATCGATCACCGTGCGCCCGAGTACCAGGGAGAGTTCCCGGACAAGCTCCGGCATGAGGATCTTGCCACCTTGCATCCGCGCGCCCCCGGCCTGCAATATGACGCTTACCCTGCCGCATGTCGCCACCGGCAACCGGCCCTCCCCGGGGGGCGCCATTCTGCCTCCGGCCCAATCGGAAGGCGCGTCCGGGGCAGGTTCCACGCAGCCTCCTTCTTTCGGGCGCGCCAGCTTGAGGCCGCTCCTGGCGGGCGCCAGCGCATAAACCGGTAGCTCCCTGCTTTCACGATGAGTCTTCAATTGGAAGCGCTCCTCCAGGAGCGACTGGAGCATGAGGAACAATTGCGCGCGACTGGCATTGCCCCCTGCTTTGGCCTCAATCTGGTAGCGCTCGGACGCCATCCACTCCGGTCCGCCCACAATTTGATAGGGCTGTGCGGTGTACGCATTTTGCATGAGCAAGCGCACCGACGCATCGGCCATCAGCCGGCCCGGCAGCGGGCGCACCGTCATCAACGTCCGTTCCACTGACGGTTTGATGGAGGCTACCGCAAACTGGAGCCTGGCCGCGGGCTGGCCGAAAACGGCAAACGCCGCAATCGCAGCCAGCAATGCGGCGGCGGCCATTCCCGGTCCGGCAAGGGGACGGGGCGTGGGACGAGACTGGCCCAGCAATCTGGCGATGCGGTGCGCCAGCAGACCGCCGCCGGCGGCCATGACCGCCGTGAGATGGATCGGGCTCGCCGCTTCCAACTCTGCCAGGGCGCGCGCGTAGGTGACGGCGTCGCCAGTGATAGACACCGCCATATCGTCGCAACAAAGTTCGCGCTCGGTTCGGATGTGACCGGATATCCACCACACTGCGGGATGGTAGAAAAGTAGAGCCTCGACAATGCTCTGCAGGCCGTTCACCAGATAATCGTGCCGGCGGATGTGCGCCAGTTCGTGCAGGAGCAGCGCTTCCATCTGTTCGGGCGGCAACCCGGCAAGCGCACCCACCGGGACCAGCAGCGCAGGACGAAGCCAGCCCACCACCGCCGGCGCCTCGATCAGCGCCGAGACCAGCAAGCGGACCGGCCGGAAGACGCGAATGCTGGTCTTGAGCCGGTCGAGGGCCTGTTGCCATGCGCGGGGCGCCGGGCGAACCAGCCTGGAGCGCAAACGTTCCGCGAGGATCCAGCCGCCGACCAGCCGCAGCCAGAAGGCCATCGCACCCGCGAGCCAGACGGTAACCACCCAAGGCAGAAATGGCGATGGTTCCGCGAGATCCGCGCCGCCGGAGAAGGGTGCGGGGACATTTCGGACAGCCGCGGCGCCGGCGGGAGACATCGGCGCCGTGAAGGGAGGAGCGGCGGCGAAGTCCCGTGCCGGAGGCCGCAGCAGGCTCCAGGTCAGTAGGGGCGCGGCGGCCATCGCCGCTAGCGCCGCGCAAGCCAGTAGATAGCGAACGTTCGCGCCGGCAGCGCGCGCCATCCATTTTCGCGCGGCGGCATAGGCAGCAGCGATCAGGACGCCCTGCCAAAGGAAATGCAGCAGCGTAGAGCCGAGACGCGCGACCCACGGCTGGGCCGCAAAAAGGTGGATTGCGTTCATTTCACCCCTCGTTTCTTCTTGCCCAGCGAGTCAATCATCCGGCGAATATCGGCCAGTTCTTCGTCGGACGCGGACTGCGCTCCCAGTGCGCCCATGATCAGTCCCTTCGCCGATCCCCCAAAAACCCGCTTCAGCAGATCTCCCGCGATCCGCTTCTGCATCTGCTCCTGGGGCACGCCGGGTTCGTAGACGTGGGAGCGAAAGCGCTCGGTGCGGACCAGCAGACCCTTATCGGTCATCAGGCGCATCTGCGTGAGCGTCGTATTGTAGCCGCAGTCTTTGCCCAGGGCTTCGTGTACCTCGCGCACCGTGGCCGGTCCCAGACGCCAGAGCACGGCCAGGATATCGACTTCCGCCGCCGTGGGCATCGGGGAATTGGGGCTGCTTCCGCGTATGGGCATCTGCACGGAGCGTACAACTATCAAAATCGTTTGTCAACGATAAAAATCTTAGTCTGCGGTGAGAAGATAAAATAACCGCCATGCTGAAGAGCCTCCGCACGCTGCGCGGATCGCCCGGATTCGCCGCTTCCACCATTCTCACCGTGGCGCTTGGCGTGGGTGCGAATACGGGAGCGTTCTCCGCCCTGCATACGCTGCTGCTCAAGCCGCTTCCTTACCCCGGCCCGGACCGCCTGGTCACGCTCTACGAGACCACGGCGGACCGCAAGCCGGGTGACGTCGCCGAAGCCAACCTGATGGATTGGCGGAAACGCTCCACGCTATTCGCAGCGATGGCGGCGTTCCGGCCGCGCTCCTTCGGTCTGACGCACGGCGAGCAGGATGCGGTGACGGTGATCCAGACCGGGATGGTGACGGCGGGCTTCTTCCCCACGTTGCGAATCGCGCCCGCGCTGGGCCGCGTCTTCACGCCCGAAGAGGAGGCGGAGGATGCGCACCTGCTGGTGCTGACCGACCGGCTGTGGCGCGCTCAATTCGGCGGCGATCCGGCCGCGGTGGGACGCAAAGTGTTTCTCAACGAGGAGCCATTTACGGTGATCGGAGTCATGCCCGCGGGTTTCGACTATCCGATGGACCTCGTGCTTCCCGAAGCGTTCCTTCCGATGAGCCGGCGCGATTATTGCTGCGCACGGCTGGGGTCGCTGGCGGCGATCGGGCGGCTGAAGCCTGGCGTGAAGCTGGCGGCCGCGCGCGCGGAATTGGCAGCCATCGCCGCGCAGCTAGCCGCCGAGTACCCCGCCACCAATCGCGGCCGCGGTGCGGGACTTTCGCCGCTGGCGAACACGCAGACAGCCGCCCGCCGCGAGCCTTTGCTGCTGCTGATGGCGGCGGCATCGCTGCTGCTGCTGATCGCCTGCGCCAACGTGGCGGGATTGGCGATGGCGCGCGGGTTGGCGCGCGCTCACGAGGCGGCCATCCGCGCGTCTTTGGGTGCGCGCTTTTGGCAAATGGCGCAACCGTTCCTCGCCGAATCGCTCGTCCTGGCGCTGTGCGGAGGGGCTTGCGGGCTGGTGGCGGCGCAGGGCGTGCTTCGTGTGATTCCTCGCTTCATCGCGGGCGCGGGCAATGCGGGACCGCTGACGCTGGACGCCGCGGCGTTCGGCTTTGCCCTGGCGCTCGCCTCGCTCGTCACCGTCTTGCTGGGCTGCGCGCCCCTGGCCGTCCTGCGACGCGCAGACCTGAACGCGCTGATCAACGCAGGCGGGCGCGCCGGTACTTCCGGCTCGCGGAGTTATTCCCGGCCGGCGCTGGTGGTGGCGCAAATGGCTCTCAGCGTGGTGCTGCTGCTAAGCGCCGGGCTGCTGCTGCGAAGTTTCTTCCACCTGTTGGGTGCCAGTCCCGGGTTTGAGACCGCCCACGCGCTGCGGTTCGGAATCGGCCTGCCGGAGAAGCGCTATGACACGGACCGGAAACTGGCGGACTTTCATCGCCGGTTGCTGGAGAGATTGAACGCCATCCCGGGTGTCACTATCGCCGGGGCCGCGGCACGCTCTCCGTTGCGGGGCGGCGCGCCCGGCGCGGGAAGCACGTTCCAGATCGCCGGGTCCAATCTGCCGGTCACGGAGCGGCCGCATGCGTGGACGAACGTGGCCAGCCCCGGTTACCTGGCCGCGATGGGTATCCCGCTGCTGGCGGGACGCGAATTCTCCTGGCGCGACGACCGGCCCGGTCTTCACCGCGTGGCGATAGTGAATCAATCCTTCGCGCGTGCTTATCTAAAGGGCCGGCGAGCCTTGGGCACGTTGCTCGATATCCGCTGGATCAGCGATTGGAATCCGCCCGGTTCCACCTGGGAAGTTGTGGGCGTGGCCGGCGATACGCATCAGGCAGGTCTGGATCGCGAGGCCGTGCCGGAGGTCTTCCTCTCCATGAGCCAGGTGCCCTGTGACGGTGCCGGCTATGTAGTCCGCACGCGGCGCGACGATGCGGGTCTCGTCCGGGCTGTAGCTGCGGCCGTGGCCGGTCAGGACCCGCGGATCGAGCGCGTCTCGGTCACTCCGATGACCCTGTTGGTGGAGCGCAGCCTGGGCAACCGGAAGGCGGCCATCGAACTGGTGGGCACGTTTGCATTGCTGGCGCTGGTGCTGACCGCGGTGGGAGTCTATGCGATGGTAGCGTTCCGCGCGGCGGAGCGGTCGCGCGAGATGGCCATCCGGATGGCGCTCGGGGCGACGGGAAGCCAGGTACGGGCGCTGGTGCTGTGGCACGGAATGCGCCTGACGGCCTGCGGATTGGGGCTGGGGCTGGCTGCGTTTCTTTTCGCCGCTCCCGTGCTGCGGAGTCAACTCTACGGCGTTGCCGCGTTCGATCCGGTGAGCATCGCCGCCGTCGCGGGCAGTTTATGTGCGGTGGCGCTGGCGGCTTCGGTGTTTCCCGGCCGCCGCGCCGCACGGCAGACGCCGATGGCGCTGCTACGCATTGGATAGGCCCGTTTCTACTTCGCTGTGACCCGCAGCAGGACCACTCCGTGGGTCGGGACGCTGGCGGTATACTTGTCGCTCGAAACGGTGACGGCCGCGTGCTTCCAGAGGTCGCGCACCTGCAATTTTTTACCGGCGACGCCCAGCGAATCCCAAGTCACGCTCATGTCGGCGGCCTGCTCGCCGCGATTGAACATGGCCACCGCGAGATCGCCGCCCTTCAGCGGGCGCGAATAAATCACGGTGGTTCCTTCCTCTTTCACCCGGTTCAGCGGCAAACCGGCCGGGTCCTGATCGATAGCGATCACATCGGTATTCAGCAGGATGGATTTCGTGTCTTCGGTCATATCGCGCACATCGTTGCCGGCAAGCAGCGGAGAGCGCAGCAGGCACCACAGGGAAAAGTGCGTGCGGTATTCGTCCGTAGTCATGTGGCCGTTGCCGATTTCCAGCATATCGGGGTCGTTCCAGTGGCCCACGGTGGCGCCCTTGGCGATGTCGAACTGCGTCAGACCCGCGGGCGCCGGCTCGCCCTGTTTGCGAATGCCGCCGGGAACGGCCGTCCCGAACCCGATGCGGTCCAGCGATTGCCAGCTATCGTTGATGTCGCCGGTAGTGCGCCAGGCGTTGCCGCCCACTTTCGCGCCCCACTCCCAGACTTTGGCGCGGCCATACTGGCACAGGCTGTACAGGATGGGGCGGCCGGATTTGATGAGCGCGTCGCCCATCTTCTGGTAGACGGCCTGCATCTCCTCATCGCTATAGATCGTGCCGGCGCTGCACCAGTCGTACTTCAGATAATCAATTCCCCACGAAGCGAACGTTTTTGCATCCTGGTCTTCGTGGCCGTAGCTGGCTTCGTACCCCGCGCACGTGGTAGGTCCGGGGCCCGAGTAAATGCCGATCTTCAATCCCTTGGAGTGCACATAATCGGCCA
>JARLGM010000067.1 GCA_031292755.1 Candidatus Sulfopaludibacter sp. | reverse complement strand
GCTGTGCTGCACGCGATACCCTTCAAACCGGACGACTTTGCCGCTGTCCATGCGGACCGGGACGCTGACCGACAGGATGCGTTCCGGGTATTTGATCATGGCTCGCACGTTCTCATCGAGATCCAGCGCGTTTGCCGCCAGATCGAAGTTTTCCAGTGCGACTTCGTATGCGTTTTTTTCCTCTACCAGAGAAGCTAACATGGCTGCCCCTTTTCGGAGTATCAGACCTTCAGGTAGTCTGTATAGCCTGAATGATAATTCCGCGCAGGCACCACGTCAAGGGGGTGGGTAGGAAGTCTCAGGAACAGGTCAGAGGGTGGCCGCGGCCTTTTTCTGCGCCTTTTTCAGTTTGCGGGGCAGGCGGTGCTTGTTTTTGGGCGGGAGCTTCGCGCGCTTCGGCTTTGCCGGTGGAGTCGGGGGCGCACTCGCCTTGGCGACCTTGTCTGCCGTACCGCCTTCGTTCTCAGTCTCTTTTTTGCGTGCCATATGCTCCTTTACCGATCCATCATGCCGGCTGGATCACCCTCGTGATGGCTTGCATCACGCGTTCGAACTCGCTGATTTCCGTGCTGAGCTGCTTTCGGCCGGCGGCGGTCAGTTTGTAGTAGCGGGCACGGCGGTTGTTGTCCGATTGGCCCCACTCGGCCGTGACCCATCCTTTAATGAGCATACGCTGTAACGCCGGATATAGCGAACCCTCTTCCACTTGCAGGATCTCCGACAACTGCTGGATGTGCTGCGCGATACCGTACCCGTGCATCGGCCCGAGCCGCGAGAGGGTAGTCAGAATCAGCATATACAGAGTGCCAGGCGGTATTTCCGGACGGAACGATACTTCCTCTTTTCCCATAGTCAGCCTATAGAAGTGTGCACCGGTCCGGCAAGGGATGTCAAGCCGCGGCCGTAAAGCTGGGCCATTTCGCGGAGGCGCGCAGCCATGGCGGGCGTCAGCGATCCTTCAGGTAAGCGCCAGCGCCAGTTGCCGTTCGGGATGGCGGGGGTGTTCATGCGAGCTTCAGCGCCGAGACCGAGCACGTCTTGCGCGGGGAAGATGACGGTATCGGCGACGGAAGCCATGAGGGCACGGATGAAGGTCCAATTCATTTCGGGGCCATCGGCATTCAGGTAGGCGCGGGCGTGCGCTTTCTCGTCGCGAACGTCCTCCTCGGTCCGTATACTGTCACCGCCATGGCTATGCCACCATCCGAGGACAGTGTCGTTGTCGTGAGTGCCGGTGTAGGCCACGACGTCGCGGGGGTAGTTGTGGGGCTGGAAGGTGGGTGCTTGGGGATCCTTGCCGAAGGCGAATTGCAGGACGGCCATGCCGGGGAGGCGGAACTCCTGCCGGATGGCTTCGACTTCCGGGGTGATGACGCCGAGATTTTCGGCCACGATGGGGAGCGTGCCGAGGGCGGATTCCAGGGCGCGGAAGAGAGCGGATCCGGGACCTTTGACCCAGCGGCCGTTGACCGCGGTGGATTCGGAGGCGGGGACTTCCCAATACGCCTCGAAGCCGCGGAAATGGTCCATGCGGACGAGATCGAACATGCGGAGGGCGGCGCGCAGGCGATCGATCCACCAGCGGTAGGCGCCGGTGGCGATGCGATCCCAGCGGTAGACGGGATTGCCCCAGAGCTGGCCGGTGGCGCTGAAATAGTCGGGGGGAACGCCGGCGACAGCGGTGGGGTGGCCGGCGGAGTCGAGTTGGAACAGCTCGCGGTTGGCCCAGACGTCGGCGCTATCGTGGGCGACGTAGATGGGAATATCGCCCATGATGCGGATGCCCCGGGCGGCGCAATAACGGCGCAGGGCGTTCCACTGGCGGAAGAACTCAAACTGAAGGAACCGGTGATACTGGACCTGGCGCGGGCCGGCGCGGGCTTTGGGATCCCATTCGGTCCAGGCAACGCCGCCGTGCAGGTCCTTGAGGGCCATGAATTGGGCGTACGGTTCGAGCCAGGCGGCTTCCTGAGTGGTAAAGGCGTGGAATTCGGGGGTAGGAATGAACCGCTCGAAAGCGTGGCGGAGGAGCGACTGCTTGCAGGGAATCGCGCGCTCGAAATCGACCCGGTCCGCGGGGAATTCGCGCGGGTCCGGCGGATCGAGGCTGATCAGCAGGGGATTGCCGGCAAAGGCGGAGAAAAGCTGGTAGGGAGACTCGCCATATCCGGTGGGGCCCAGGGGCAGCACCTGCCAGAGAGTTTGCCCGGCGTCGTACAGCCAATCGGCAAAGCGGAAGGCAGCCGGGCCGAGTTCGCCGATGCCGTTCGGACCGGGCAGGGAAGTTGGATGTAAGAGGATTCCGGAGGTGCGTTTGGGGGCCACCATTTAATTCTGCGAGAATCCGGTTGCTGCCCGCACTATATCCCTAAGGTTATATGCGTCTTGCCGTACTTTTCCTGGCCGGCGGGCTGGCGTTTGCCCAGTCGACGGACTTGGCCTACACCATGCTCTTCCGGGCTTATGAAGCGTTGCGTGCGAAGGATTACGATGCTGCGATTCCGGCGTTTCAAAAAGGGATCGAGGCCGCTCCACAGCGCGCGTCCGTCCGCAAAGACTTAGGCTACACCTATCTCAAGATTGGAGAGAACGAACCGGCGCGGGAGCAGTTCCGCATAGCCATGGAGCTGGAACCGAACGACGTTCAGGTGGCCATGGAATACGCCTTCCTTTGTTATGAGGCGAAGGAACAGGCTCAGGCGCGACGGATCTTCGACCGGATCCGGAAGACGGGCAACGCCACGGCGGAGCAAGCTTTCCAGAATATCGACAAACCACTGGCGGCGGGAATCGACCGCTGGCGCAAGGCCATTGAGCTGGGCAGCAACACGTTCAGCTCGCACTACGAATTAGCCACCCTGGCCGAACAGAGGGACGAGCTGGAACTGGCGGCCGAGCAGTATCAGAAAGCCTGGCGTACGCTGCCGGACCGGCGGAACGTTCTAGTGGATTTGGGCCGTGTCTGGAGGGCCATGAAGCAGGACAAGAACGCGGTTGCGGCTCTGCTGGCGGCTTCGCGGAGCGGGGAACCGCGAGCGGCCGAAAGGGCGCGGGAACTGCTGCCCGACCGGTATCCCTATGTGGTTGAGTTTCGCGCCGCGCTGGACCTGGATCCCAGCAATGTGGAACTGCGGCGGGAGCTGGCATACCTGTTGCTGCGCATGGACCGGAAGAGCGATGCGGAGGCGGAGTTTCGCGCCATTACGCAGATCGATCCGGCCGATCTGCTATCGGCGACACAACTGGGATTCCTGCTCTACGCGCGCGGGGATCAGGCCGAGGCGATGCGGCTGTTCGAACGCGTGCTGGCCGGGAACGATGAAGACCTGGCGAATCGCGTGCGGGCGGTGCTGCGCATGCCGCAGGTGAGGTTGCGGCGGGCGGCCGATCAGCCGGTGTCTATCGACGCCAAACTGATGGCGGAGCGCAGTATCAAAGCGGGATACATGAAGGATGCGCTGAAGTATCTGCAACTGGCTCATGAAGCCGACCCGGCGGACTTCCAGGTGATGCTGAAACTGGGCTGGACCTACAACATTCTGCACCAGGATCAGATGGCCGCCCGATGGTTTGACCTGGCGCGAAAGAGTCCGGACACCCTGATCGCATCCGAGGGCCAGCGGGCGTGGCGGAATTTACGTGCGGAATTGCAGCGGTTTCGCACGACTGCATGGTTTTATCCGATGTACTCGAGCCGCTGGCGGGACGTGTTCGGCTACAGCCAAATTAAGACCGAAATGCAAACGAGTTCGCGCGTGATTCCTTACGCGAGTGTGCGGTTCGTGGGCGATACGCGTCAGACTACCGGCTACCAGATGGCGCCGTACCTCTCGGAAAGCTCGTTTATTGCCGCTGCGGGCTTGCGGACCAGACCCTGGCGCGGCATCACCTTGTGGGGAGAGGCAGGCTGGGGGGCCAATTATCTGACCGGGCATGTGCTGCCGGACTATCGTGGCGGTGTAGCCGCGGCGCGGGGCGTGGGCCATTCCGCGGCGGCGGAGCAGGGCGGCTGGTTCGCCGACGCTACGATAGACGGCGTTTTCTTCAGCCGCTTCGGCGACGATTTTATGGTGTATAACCAGGCACGAGCTGGATTCACCCTCGGACCGAAGAGCTTTCGGGGACAACTCTATTGGAATGGGAACCTGACGCTGGATGTCCGCTCGCAATATTGGGCCAATTTCATAGAAACAGGCCCTGGTATCCGGGTTCACGGGGCATTTATGCCGGCGTCCATGTTCCTGACGGTGAATATGCTGCGGGGGCGATACCTGATTACTTCGGGGAATCCGTGGGGGACCAATTTCAACGATTTACGCGCGGGGGTCTGGTATGCGTTCAGTTACTAGCGTGGCTCTGCTTGCGGCAGTGGCGACGATGCTGCCGGCGGCCGGACTACCTTATTTCAATGTGCTTTCGGAAGATGCAGGCGCATGGCCGGCAATCCTCTCGTCGATTGGCCTGCAACGGCAACCGGCTGGGGTGTCACGCGTCTTTGTGGCACGAACAGGCGCTGCGGCGTCGGCCGAGTGGAAGGGGCGGGTGGAGCAGGGTGATCTGTTGATTCTGGAAGGTGAATCGGCGCTGGCCGAAATGTTCGGATTCCGGCCCACCAGGGAACAGATGAAGGTAACCAGTCTGTCGGATATACACCGTCCGGAACTTTCCATCGTTTGGGAAAAAGGTCTGGAACTGCCGGTTTATGGGCTGCCAGCGGGGGCTCAAGTGTTCGCCAAAGAGCGCTGGAACGGCGGACCGCTGATGGCGGGAATGCGGATGAAGGCAGGGGCGGTCCTGTGGGTGGCGGCGCCTCCGGGTGAGCGTGGATGCGAACGCTTTCCGTATTTACTCTCGGCATTGAGCGATTTGGGTCTTGAGCCGCCGTTTCGCACATCGCGGCTGTGGGCCTTCTTCGACTCGGCCTACCGGTCGCGGGTAGACCTGGATTATTTCGCCTCCCGGTGGCGAAAGGCCGGTATTTCCGCCCTGCATGTGGCTGCGTGGCACTTCTTTGAAAGCGATCCGAAGCAGGACCGGTACCTGGTGCAACTGATTGAAGCGTGCCATCGGGAAGGCATCCTGGTGTATGCCTGGTTGGAACTGCCGCATGTGAGCGATCAATTCTGGGAGCAGCACCCCGAATGGCGGGAGAAGACCGCGGTGCTGCAGGACGCACAGTTGGACTGGCGGAAGTTGATGAATCTCAGGAATCGCGACTGCTTCCGTGCGGTGTCGGCTGGAGTGGATCAGTTGATTGCCCGCTTCGACTGGGATGGCGTGAATCTGGCGGAGTTGTACTTCGAATCGCTGGAAGGGATGGCGAACCCGGCTCGGTTCACTCCGATGAACGATGACGTCCGAGGGGAGTTCCGGGCGCACGGGGGGTTCGATCCGATCGAATTGTTCGGGAAGCGCAAGGATGGGGCATCGAAGAAGTTGTTCCTCGATTTCCGCAGCGACCTGACGCGACGGATGCAGGAGGAGTGGCTGGCGAAGTTGGAAGGTGCGCGGAAAAACAAGCCGCACCTGGATCTGGTTTTGACGCATGTAGACGATCGGTTCGACACGGGAATGCGGGAGGCGATAGGCGCCGACGCTTCGCGGGTTCTACCCCTTTTGGACAAACACTCATTCACGTTTCTAGTGGAAGATCCGGCGACCGTCTGGCATCTTGGGCCGCAACGATACCAGACGATTGCGGAGCGGTACCGGAAATTGACGACGCATCGCGAGAAACTGGCCATCGATCTGAATATCGTCGATCGCTATCAAAATGTTTACCCTACCAAGCAGCAGACCGGCGTGGAATTATTCCAGTTGGTGCATAGCGCGGCGGCGAACTTCTCGCGGGTGGCTTTGTATTTCGAAAACTCGCTATTGCCGCCGGACATTCCGTTGCTCCCGTCCGCGGCGGCGGCCGTAACGCGGATGGAGAGGATGGGGACCAAGACGGTGGTGGACTCGGCGGCGGGCGTGGGGATTCCATGGAAGGGCCCGGCTTTGGTCGACGGTGAGGCGTGGCCGGCCGCAGATCCGGATACTGTATGGCTGCCGGCAGGAGCGCACAGCGTAGAAGCCGCCGGGGCTGCTTTGTTGTTGCACCTGGTGTGGCTCAACGGCGATTTGAAGGCTTCGCATGCCGGCGAGGGAAGGATTGAGTTCTCCTACGAAAGTTCCGCGCGGGCGATTGCCGTTCTGGACGCGGCGCCGCGACGGATGGAGATTGACGGCGTGGCCGAGACGCCTCACTTTGCCGGTCCGACGACAATTTTGTTGCCGCGGGGCCAGCATGTGGTGACATTGGCCATCCAGTGAGTTAGGATGTCGGATGGCGGATGACGGATGTCGCGTTACAGCCCGGGTCTCCGGAGATCCCGGATAAGCTGTATTTCAAGATCGGCGAAGTGAGCGAATTGCTCGGAGTCGAGCCGTACGTGTTGCGATATTGGGAAGGGGAATTTGCGGTTCTCTCCCCCAAGAAATCCGGCACGGGGCATCGGCTGTACCGGCGCAAGGACGTGGAGCTTTTGCTGCGCATCAAGCACTTGCTTTACGAGAAGCGGTTCACGATCGAAGGCGCGCGGCAGAGTTTGCATGCCGAAGCGAAGGCCCCGAAGGTGAAAGCCGCCAAGCACGCACAACAGGAACTTTTCAGCGAGGATCCGTTACCTGAAATCCGCAGAGAGCTGGCGGAAATCCTGAAGATGTTCAAGTAGGCTCAGGACTCGCCGACAATCGCCGAAATCCTGAAGATGTTCAAGTAGGCTCAGGACTCGCCGACAATCGCCGAATAGATACGGTCAAGGTCCTCCGACGAGTAATATTCGATTTCGATTTTGCCTTTCTGCTTGGCCTTCTCGACGATTCTTACCTTCGTGCCGAGGACGCGCTCCATTTCCTGAATGGCCGCTTTGACATTGGGATCGGTTTCGACCTCATCGACGTGCTTGGGTTTGCGGCTCTCCATCATGCGCTGCGTGGTGCGCTCCAACTGGCGGACGGACCAGCCCTGAGCGACGGACTTTTCGGCCGCTTCCCGTTGCAGGTCGGGTCCAGGAAGAGCGAGAAGGCAACGGGCATGTCCGGCGGAAAGGCGGCGCTCGGCGATCATCTGTTGGAGGTCCGCGGGCAAACCGAGGAGCCGCATGAAATTGGTGATGGTGGTGCGGTCTTTCCCGGTGCGCTGGCCGATCTGCTCGGCGTTGAGCGCCAGCTCGCTCGCCATCTGAGAGAAGGCTTGGGCCGTTTCAATGGGGTTGAGGTCCTCGCGCTGAATGTTTTCGATGAGGGTGATTTCCAGGAGGCGATCGTCGGGGATTTCTTGGATGACGACGGGGACTTGGGTGAGGCCTGCGAGCTTGGAGGCGCGCCAGCGGCGCTCCCCGGCGACCAGTTGGAACTTGTCGCCGATCCGCCGGACGACAATCGGCTGGATGATCCCGTTGGCTCGGATAGATTGGGCGAGTTCGGAGAGCTTTTCGTTCTGGAAGACACGGCGGGGCTGGTGTGGATTGGGCTCGATGGCATCCACGGATATAGTCTGGGCGATGTCTTCGTGGGTCTGGGGGGGGGCGATGGCGACCGGGGTCCGGGTGGGTAGTAAGGCACCTAGTCCCTTTCCCAAGGCCTTACGCGGGTTTTCCGTTTTGTTCATGGTCGAGTATTTCTTTGGCGAGTTTGATGTAACTTTCGGCGCCGCGGGAGCGCGGGTCGTACGCGAGGATTGGTTTGCCGAAACTGGGAGCCTCGGCGAGGCGGATGCTGCGGGGGATGACGGTGCGGAACACCTCGTCCTTGAAGAACTCGCGGAGATCGTTTGCCACCTGACGGGTCAGGTTGGTGCGATCGTCGAACATGGTGAGGAGAATGCCCTCTATCTTTAGAGGGTGGTGGAAGGATTCCTTAATGCGATCGATGGTGTCCATGAGTTCGGAGATGCCTTCCAGGGCGAAGAACTCGCACTGTATCGGCACCAGGACTGCATCGGCAGCCAGGAGGGCGTTGAGGGTTAGAAGGTCGAGGGCCGGGGGACAGTCGATCAGGATGAAGTGATAGTCGTCGCGGATCTCTGCAATGCGTTCTCGGAGGCGGAATTCTCGATCTTCGGTACCGACGAGTTCGAGGTTGGCTCCGACCAGGTTTTTGTCTGCGGATATGAGTTGGAGGCCATCGAAGTCGGTGTTGACTATGGCATCGCGCACCGGTGAATCGCCGAGAATGACGTGGTAGAGGCTGGGGCGCTCTGGGTCTTTGGCCACGCCCAGGCCGGTCGTGGCATTTCCTTGGGGGTCTGAGTCGATGACGAGTACCTTGAGATCATTGGCGGCCAGGGATGCGGCCAAGTTGATGGCGGTGGTCGTTTTTCCCACTCCGCCTTTTTGGTTAGCTATGGCGAAAACTCTGCTCAAGGGGTCATGCTAGCACGAAAGCGCGGGAGGTGCTTTGGGTGTCCACCAGGACTTGCGATGGAGGCACTTGGGGCGTCGGTAAGCGGCAAAGACGCCTGTTTCACGTGAAACTGCTTGGACTCTTCAACATCCAGATACGTGTTTCACGTGAAACATCAGATTACCAAGGACAAAACTACTTCCCGGCTCAGCTCCTGAAGGCTGCACTCGTTCCGGCGGACCCATCCAACACAAACAACCTGCCGGGAGTATAACGATTCCTACCGCGATTACGACAGCGCTTGCCCTATCCTCAAGAATCTCTGCTTTCCCCAAGGCACGGGAATCGCAGCCTGCCAGATGAAGCCCAACTTTGCCGGAGGCTCTCCACTCCCAGTCAATAGATCGGCATTCGCGCCCAATACCTTTAGCACCCGAGTAAGATCCCCATAGCTTACAGCCCGAGAAATAACGTGATCGAACCGTTCCGGCACCTCTTCCCCACGCTTCGCCACCACACGAACGTTCGGCACCGAACGCGCCACTTCCTTCAGAAATACCGCTTTGCGTTGGTGCGATTCGACGAGAGTCACGAAACAGTCAGGGCGCAGCACTGCCACCGGGAATCCGGGAAAACCACCGCCGGATCCCAAATCCGCCACTCCCAGCGAACCTGAAGGTAAATGGGCACCCAGAAAGAGTGATTCGCAGTAGTGCCGCTCCACCGCTTCTCCCGCGTTCTCAATCCGCGTCAAGTTCAGCGTTTGGTTCCACCGCTTCAACAACTCATAGTGCGCCTCGAGCAGCGACACTTGATCCCTGGAGAGCACCACGATCCCTTCCAGTTTTTCCTGCAGTAGTTCACGAAACACGGCCGACGCTCAAATAGACATCCAGAATCGCTATGGCTGCCGGCGTCACACCGGGAATCCGCCCGGCTTGACCGAGCGTCGCCGGGCGGACCCGGGACAACTTATCTTGAATCTCGCGAGAAAGGCCGGGAATCCCCTGAAACCCGAAATCGGCAGGAATAGGGCGACGTTCCGCGTCTTTCAGGTGTCGCATCTGCCGTTCCTGCTGTGAAATGTATCCGCTGTACTTGATCTCCGTTTCAACTGTACTCAACACGCCGCTCACCGGATCCTGACCGAGCACCTCGCGCACCCAAGCCGAAATCTCCGCAATGGAAGCCTCGGGCCGCTTCAGCCACTGCCCGTTCCGATGCTCTTCCAGGGCGGGAATCAATTTCTCCTTCTGTTCCTGCTTGGCGAGAAACGTAGCCCACCGTCCATCCGTAACCAGGCCGACCCTTCGTCCCAGCGGAGTCAACCGCGCGTCTGCATTGTCGATCCGCAAATGCAGGCGAAACTCCGCGCGAGAGGTGAACATCCGATAGGGCTCATCGGCACCCTTCGTGATCAGATCGTCAATCAGAATTCCGGTGTATCCCTCGGTCCGCCCCACCACGACTTCTTCCTTGTCCTGTAAACGGCATGCCGCGTTGATGCCCGCAATCAGCCCCTGGCAACCGGCTTCCTCGTACCCCGAGGTACCGTTGATCTGGCCAGCCAGGTACAAGCCTGGGATCGACTTCACTTCCAGCGTGTGGGCCAACTCCCTCGGATCGATCGCGTCGTATTCAATCGCATAGCCGGGGCGAATCATCTCGGCATCTTCGAGGCCCGGGATGGAGGCCACCATGCGAGCCTGCACGTCAATCGGCATGCTTGTGGACATGCCGTTCAGATAGACTTCATTGGTGTCCAATCCCTCCGGCTCCAGGAAGATCTGATGGCGGCCCTTATCAGGGAACTTCACAATCTTGTCTTCGATGGAAGGACAATACCGCGGGCCGACGCCCTCGATCTGGCCGCTGTACAAAGGCGACCGCGGGATCGCCTCCTGGAGGATCCGTCGGGTCTGCTCATTGGTGTATCCGATGTGGCAATGAATCTGTTCCCGCTGGATCTTTCCCGTAAGGAACGAGAACGGCGTGGGCTCGACATCGCCCGGTTGCGGTTCGAACTGGCTCCAATCGATGGTCCGCCCGTCCAACCGCGGCGGTGTACCCGTCTTCAGGCGGGTCCAACCGAGGCCCAACGACCGGAATTGATCGCCCAGCAACTGCGAAGGGGCCTCGCCATTGCGCCCGCAGCTATATTTCATCTCGCCGACGTGCGCCAGGCCGTTGAGGAAAGTCCCGGTGGTCACAACAACGGCACCGGCTTCTATGGTGCGCCCATCCCTCAGATTGACGCCGGTCACACGGCCGCCCTCGATCCGCAGCGATGCCACTTCGGCCTGCTTGATCCGAAGGTTCGGCTCCCGCTCCAGGACCTCGCGCATGCGCACGCGATACATCTTCTTATCCATCTGAGCGCGCGGCGACCAAACGGCCGGCCCGCGGCTGGTGTTGAGCAGGCGGAATTGAATGCCCACGGCGTCGGCGACTTCTCCCATCACTCCGCCCAATGCATCAATCTCACGGACCAGGTGCCCCTTGGCAATACCTCCGATCGCGGGGTTGCATGACATCTGCGCGATCAGGTCCAGATTCATGGTGACCATGGCGGTGCGCAACCCCATGCGGGCACAGGCCCGTGCAGCCTCACACCCAGCGTGCCCAGCGCCAATCACGACAACCGCATACCTCTCGTGCATTGTTATCATTGTAGCGATAATGAGAATTCTGGTCCTTGGCAGCGGAGGGCGCGAGCATGCGCTGGTGTGGAAACTGGCGCAGTCTCCGGGCGTGGAGCTCTTCTCCTGTCCGGGCAATCCGGGAATGCAGGCCTTGGGCAAATGCGTCCCGCCAGCGGGTTCCTACCTGGAAATCGCAGAGGCCGTCGGCGCCGACTTGACCGTAGTTGGTCCGGAAGCTCCGCTGGTCGCCGGCGTGGTGGACGAGTTCCGTGCCCGTGGGAAGCGAATCGTTGGACCGGACCGCAACGCGGCGCAACTCGAAGGCAGCAAGATCTATGCAAAGTACTTTTTTGAGCAAAGGAACATCCCCACCGCCGCCTTCGTCACCGTAGACAACCCGGCCGATGCACGCCGGGCGATAGAGCGCTTCGGCTTCCCGGTGGTGCTGAAAGCGGATGGCCTCGCAGCCGGAAAGGGCGTGTTCGTGGCCCAGGATAGCTCCCAGGCGGAAGCCGCTCTCGCTACCTTGCAGGGGCGCCTCGTCATCGAGGAATTCCTGAGCGGCGAAGAGGTCAGCTTCATCGCGCTCTGCGATGGCAAAGATGTGGTGCCGCTCGCTCCTACGCAGGATCACAAGGCCGTCTTCGATGATGACAAGGGCCCCAACACAGGCGGCATGGGCGCTTACTGCGATTCCTCGATCCTCAGCGAGGTGCAGACGCGTGAGGTACTCAACCGGGTCATCTATCCCACGGTGGAAGCCATGCGCTTTACCGGATTCCTGTACGCCGGCCTGATGATGACCGCCGGCGGACCCAAGGTGCTCGAGTTCAACGTCCGCTTGGGCGACCCGGAAACGCAGCCCTTGATGCATCGCATGGCATCGGACTTCGTGCCGGCCCTGATGGCCGCCGCCGAGGGCAATCTGGCTTCCGTCAAGCTGGAATGGCGCACCGGACCCAGCGTCTGCGTGGTCATGGCATCGCCAGGCTATCCGGGGTCGTATCCGACAGGACGCACGATTCACGGCGTCGAAGCCGCCGAAGCCACCGGCGCCAAAGTGTTTCATGCCGGGACCCGGTTCGGACCGGAGGGTCTGGAAACGTCCGGTGGGCGCGTGTTGGGGGTGACCGCGTCAGGCAGCAATCTCGCCGAAGCCATCGACCGCGCCTATGCCGGGGTGCGGGAAATCCGGTTCGAAGGCATGCACTACCGCCGGGACATTGGCCGCAAGGGCCTCCAACGGTACAATGGAAGCACCGTGGGCACGTAGCTCAGATGGATAGAGCGGTCGCCTCCTAAGCGACAGGTCGGCAGTTCGAATCTGCCCGTGCCTACCACACCGAATGTCCTATGCGTTCGGACCCTTCCGCTACGACGTGCCGCTGGTTCCGAAGGTGGTGGAAACGCCGCATGTACTGCTGTGGCCAGATACCGTGGTGGAAGAGAGCGGCCTGGCGCGCAATTCGCCGCTGGGTTTCATCAGTCGCAGCCATCTCCACATGCCGTCTCTCCAAATCCCGGCGGCCATCGGAGCGCTTCACGTGATCTGTTGGTACTTTCGCCGCATACAATGAGGGGAATGATCCGCCTGTGCGCGGTCCTCTGCATCGCCGGAACCCTGGCACCGGCCGCCGATAATGCTCAATCCGCATTGGAAGCCGCGCAGGCGGCGCTCGCCGGCGGCGATTATGCACGGGCAGTCGAACAGGCGGAACAGGCCGCGTCTGCCTTTCATTCGCGTCACGACCTGTCCGGCGAAAAGCTCGCTGCGGATGCCGCGGGCTCGGCGTACCTCTACCGCGGCGATTACGACCTCGCCCTGGAGCGCTACCGGACAGCGCTCCAAATCGACCGGCAGCAGCACGATACCGGGGGAGAGATCACCCGCCTGGCCAATATCGGCAGCGTCTATTTCTATCGCGGGCGCTATTCTGAAGCCCTGGCGGAGTACCAGCAGGCATTGCGCCGCGGCGGCGGACAACTGGTCTTCACCAATCTCGCCACTCTATACCAGCAACTGGGCGAGAACCAAAAGGCGCTGGATTACTACCAGCAAGCTCTCGCCCTGGGACCGAGCGCCGATCTGCTCAGCAACGCCGGCACGCTGTACCGACGCCTGGGCGAACCAGCGAAGGCCCTTGAGAGCTATCGCACTGCGCGGGCTCTCTACGCGAAAGAGCACCGCAACAGCTCGGAGGTCCGCACCCTGGAGGCCATCGGCGTCACTCAGGCGATGGATCTGCACGACCTCAACGCCGCGGTAGCCTCGTTCAGTGACGCGGTGAAACTGGCGCCGCCGCACGATGAGGCCCTCGCTCATCTCTTCCGCGGAGAAGCACTCTATCGCATGCACCGGCCCGATGCAGCCGCGGACGATTTCCGCGCGGCGGGCGACACCTGGCTGGCACTCTACCGCCTCGGTGACCTGACCAAAGCTCTGGCGGTGCGCGATACGCCTTTGCGACCAGGCTTCTTTCCCGCCAGGCGGAACCTCTACGACGACGCCATCAGCCGGATCCTCCACGCCGGCAACCCCGACCCCCAACGGCTCTTCGAACTCTTCGAGCGCGCGCACGACAGCCCGGCCGATCCGCCGCCCCTGCAAGCCGTGCAGGCCCGACTGGCGCCCGGTTCCATGCTCGTCGAATACTGGAGTGGTGACGGCCAGAATACGGCTCTCTGGGCCACCAAAGAGCGCGCGGGCATCGGGACAGACTTCCCGCTCGCGGGCATTTCTCAACTGTTGATCGTCCCCGATGGCGCGCCCGAGACGTCTATGGCTCGCTATGCCACCAGCTATCTGCCCTACGCTTCTTTCCTGTTGCGCGACGAGCCGTGGCGCAGCCCGCTGATGCCGTGGCGAACCCGGCGCCTGGCAGTCACAACGAAGTACGACCTCTATAATAATAGTGATGCGCCAATCGTAGCCTTCCACAGCCCCGCCACCAGTGACCCGGAAGATCCCGATCGTTCCCACATCGTTCTATCGCCCACTGACTCGCTGTACCGCGGAGAAATTCAATCGCTGCCGCTCGCCCGAACCGACCTGGTCGTGCTCCCCACCGCCGATACCGCGCAAGTATTCAGCCGGGCCTTTCTCGCGGCCGGAGCCCGCTCCAGCCTCACCACGCTCTGGCCCGTTCCCGTGGCGCAGACCGCCGGGTTCCTGCGGCGCTTCTACGCGGAATTGTCCAGCGGAAAAAACAAAGCAGAGGCCCTGCGCGCCGCCAGACGCGCCAGCGGGCCCGCCGGCGCCGCATTCATTCTCACCGGCGACGGACAGCTTCCCACCCGGCCGGTGCTCTCGTGGTGGTGGGTTGTTGCCGCTGGGTTTCTCGCCTCCTCGGTGATCTTCGCGACCCTGCGGCGTTAAGATAGAAGGTACCCAGTTTTGCCTCCCCCGGCGAGCCGAACCGATGTCCTTTGTCCATCTTCACTGCCATACAGATTATTCGCTGCTCGACGGCGCCTGCGATATCGACCAGTTGATGAAGATCATGGTCGAACAGAAAATGCCGGCCGTGGCCATGACCGATCACGGCAATCTCTTTGGCGCGGTCAAGTTCTACAATGCCGCCAGGGCCTCCGGGATTCATCCCGTGATCGGCTGCGAGATGTACGTAGCGCAGCAGAGCCACAAGACGCGGTCAGAGAGCGACCGGTATAACCACCTGGTGCTGCTCTGCGAAAACCAGGAAGGCTACCGCAACCTCATCAACCTGGTCTCCACCGCCTACCTCGACGGCTTCTATTACAAGCCGCGCGTGGATATGGACCTGCTCGCCCAACATTCCAAGGGTCTCATTGGCATGTCCGCCTGCCTGCGCGGCCACATCCCCGAGACCATTCTGAATGACAAGTATGACGAGGCGCGCCGGCTTGCCCATACCTACGCCGACATCTTCGGCAAGAACAACTTCTTTCTGGAGATTCAGGATCACCACCTGGAACAGGACAAGCGGCTCACGCCGCAGTTGAACCGCCTATCGCATGAAACCGGCCTGCCCCTGGTGGCCACCAACGATTCGCATTACCTGCGCAAAGACGATGCGCGAGCCCACGAAATCCTGCTCTGCATCCAGACCGGCAAAGCCTTCAACGATCCGAACCGCATGCGTTGGAACACGCCCGATTTCTATCTGAAATCGCGCGAAGAGATGATGCAGTTGTTCGGCGAGCTGGAAGACTCGCTCGACCGGACGTGGGAGATTGCGCAACGCTGCAACGTAACTCTGGAGAAGATCAAAGATCCGTTCCCCAAGTTTGACGTTCCCGCGGAGCACAGCACCGATACCTATTTCGAGTACGTGGCGCGCCAGGGCTTTGAAAAGCGGCGCGGGCGCCTGGAAGCGATGCGGGCCAAGAGCGCTCTGAAACACGATCTCGCGGAATATGCCGAGCGGCTGGACCGTGAGATCAAGATGATTCAGAATATGAAGTTCTCGGGCTACTTTCTGGTGGTCTGGGACTTCATCCGCTACGCCAAGGATCACCACATCCCCGTCGGACCGGGCCGAGGCTCGGCCGCAGGCAGCCTGGTGAGCTATGCCATGGCGATCACCGATATCGATCCGCTACAGTACGGCTTGCTCTTCGAGCGCTTCCTGAATCCCGAGCGCGTCAGCTTCCCCGACGTCGACGTGGATTTCTGCATGAACCGCCGCGGCGAAGTGATCCAATACGTCACGGAGAAGTACGGCCGCGAGCAGGTGGCGCAGATCATCACCTTCAACACTCTGGGCGCGCGCGCCGCCATCAAGGATGTGGGCCGCGTGCTGGAAGTACCCTTCGCCGACGTGGAGCGGCTCACCAAGCTGGTCCCCGGCGTTCTCAATATTTCCCTGCAAGAGGCCATCGACCAGGAACCCGGCTTCAACGAAGCGGCCAAGAAAGACGTGCGCATCGATGACGTGCTCAAGGTGGCGCTGCGCCTGGAAGGCCTCTCCCGCAACTGCTCGGTCCACGCCGCCGGCGTGGTGATTTCGCCTCACCCGCTGAAGGAACTGGTCCCTTTGTACAAGACCAACCGCGACGAAATTGTGACGCAGTTCGATATGAGCGGCCTGGAAAAGCTCTCGCTTCTCAAGATGGACTTCCTGGGCCTCACCACCCTCACGCTCATTCAGGATGCCCAGCGGCTCATCGGAAAACGTCACGGCGTAGACCTCATCCCCGAAGATCTGCCGCTCGACGATAAGCCCACTTACGAAGTCTTTTGCAAAGGTTTTACCAGCGGCGTATTCCAGTTCGAATCCAGCGGCATGCGCGACATTCTACGCCGCTATCAGCCCAGCCGGCTGGAAGACCTGACCGCGCTCAACGCGCTGTATCGCCCCGGCCCCATTCAGGGCGGCATGGTCGACGATTTTATCGAGCGCAAGTGGGGACGCCGCGCCGTGCAGTACGATCTGCCCGAGCTCAAAGAACTGCTGGAAGAAACCTACGGCGTGATTGTGTACCAGGAACAGGTGATGCAGATCTCCAACCGCATAGCCGGATACTCGCTGGGCGATGCCGATCTGCTGCGCCGGGCCATGGGCAAGAAGAAGCTCGAGGAGATGGTCAAACAGCGCGAACGTTTCGTCAACGGAGCGCTGGAACGCGGCTTCAATCAGAAGAAGGTCGAAAAGATTTTCGACCTGATGGAGCAATTCGCCGGATACGGTTTCAACAAATCGCACTCGGCGGCCTACGCCTACCTGGCCTTCGTCACTGCGTATCTCAAGGCGCATTACCCCATCGATTTCATGGCGGCGCTGCTCACCTCGGAAACGGGAAACACGCTGAAGGTGGTGAAGTACATCAATGAGTGCCGTGAAATGGGCATTAAGATTTTGCCGCCCGACGTGAACCACAGCGAGTGGAGCTTCACGCCGGATGGGGAGGCGATCCGCTTCGGCCTGGGCGCGGTCAAAAATGTCGGTCAATCGGCGGTGGAGGCCATCGGTGTCGCGCGCGAAGAGGTGGGCCGGTTCCAGTCGCTGCACCAGTTTTGCGAAAAGGTCGGATTGGGGGCAGTCAACCGGCGGATGATCGAGAGCTTGATCCGCGCCGGCGCGATGGATTCTCTGCAGGGCAATCGCGCCCAGAAATTCGCTGCCGTGGAAGGCGCCATGGAGGCCGGGCAGCGCGCGTGGCGCGACAAAGAAAGCGGGCAGGTGGGATTGTTCGGCGACGTCATGGCGGAAGAGCCGCACGAAATGCCTCTGCAGAACCTTCCTGAATGGGCCGACAAGGAAAAGCTCGCCGGTGAAAAAGAGTTGCTCGGCTTCTGGGTCACGGGCCATCCGCTGGATCGCTACGCGGAGAAAGTTGCCGAATTGGCCACTCACGATACATCCAGCCTGGAAGGCCTCGCCAAAGGTGTCGAGGTGACCCTGTGCGGCGTGCTCATCGGCGTCACTCGCAAGCGCAATAAAGAGGGCAAGCCATGGGCCACCATGACCATCGAAGACACCAAAGGCTCCCTGGAAGCTCTTTGTTTTGCGACCAGCTATGAACGCCTGGCGTCACAGGTGGTGGAAGACCAGGCGGTGATGATTCGCGGGCTGGTGTTGCCGGAAGAAAACACCGCGCCTAAAGTCTCCGTGCAGGACATCGTGGCTCTGGATAATGCGCGCATCGATATGCCGTCGGTGATTTCCATCCGCGTCTGGCTGGGCCGCAACGGCACCGCCGATAAGGCGCAGGCGCTGGAGGAAATCTTCAAGCGCAAGCCAGGCGACACGCAGGTGCGCCTGCGCCTGGAAGCGCCGCGCGATTTTTCGATTCTGCTGGACGTGCCGGCGAAGGTCCGGCCGGATCGCGAATTCAAAGCTCAGGTGGAGCAGATCTGCGGTCCGGAGTGTATTGAGAATGTGGCCGGGTAATCTGCCGTCCGGGGCTGCTTCCGGCTACGGCGTCGTGGGTGGCCGAAGCCCATCGGCTTGAACGGGTTCCCCTTCATCGCCTGCCGGGTTGATATAATGGCGCCCAAACGTGCCACTAAGACCTCCGCGGCTTTCCGTTGCGTGCGTCATGCGGACTCTCGGTGTTTTCGCATCGATCGCGATTACACTCTACATGTCTTGCCACTCCGTGACCGCGGCGGCATTCATGAAAGGCAAGGTGAGGATGGAAGACGGGTCGTCTCCACCGGCCCGGGTTTTGATCCAGCGTGTCTGTCCCGGCGCCAGCCCGCTCACGGAAGGATGGACGGATAAGCGCGGATACTATTTGTGGAGCGTCATCGACAATCTGGAAGTTGTTTGCGTGTTGAAGGCGGTACTCGCCGGGTATGAATCGAACACCATCGACACTTCGGAGTACTCGCTCTACTTCAGCCCGGTACTTCCTACGCTGGTTCTGCATCCCGCAAAGCCTGGGGATGAAGCGGAGAGCGGCCCCAAGCTGCCGCGGGCGGCGGCGAAACCGTGGGACCTGGGCATGAAGGCATTGACCGCGAAAAAGTGGGCAGAGGCCGAAATCCTGCTCCGGAGGACGGTCCAGGCGGCTCCGGCTTTTGCGCCGGCCTGGAATGCGCTGGGGGCCGCCTGCCAATACCAGCAGAAAACGGAAAACGCGCGCGAGTCTTATCGGCAGGCGATCACTGTGGATCCGGGCCTGCTTTCGGCACACGTCAATTTGACGCGGCTGGAGATCGCCTCACAGCATTGGCCCGAGGCAATGAAGACGGCGGGCGCCCTGATACAGGCGGACAAAGGCCACGTGTATTTGGAAGCGTACCTCGACGACGTGATCGCCCGTTACGCGTTACACGATCTGGATGGCGCGGAAGCTACCCTGGCCGCCGCGCTCCCGCTGGACAAGAAACAAGAACTGCCGCGGCTGGAATATTTCATGGGAGCGGTGCTGGGCGCAAAAGGCGATCCGGAACGCGGCGCCGAACACCTGAGGAAGTATCTGGCGCTGGCGCCGAGAGCCGATGACGCGCCCGCGGTCAGAGCCTATCTGGACGACCTCGACAAGGCCAACGCAGCGCCGCTTCCACTGCCCGCGCAAAAGGAGTTGCTTCCTTCGGCGGCCGATCCGAATCTGCCGGCCGTCGGCGACGCCTGGGTTCCGGGGGGGCTGAAGGCCCTGTCGGCCATGGCGCGCTTAAAAGTTGCACCATCGCGCGGGAATTTCTTTCTCGAGTACTGCCGCGCGATCGCCATCGAAACCTCGAAGACCAATGAAGCGCGCACGCCGGGGTATTCGGCCAACCTGGAGGCCTATATGGCAGCCGTGGCCGAACTCACGCGGCTGGGGGAACAGCGCGGGGACAAGGCCGTAGTTACGCTTTCACTAGCGGACTCGGCCCGGGTCCGTAAAACACGCCAGGTTCTGCCGCTGCTCGGATGGAGAGTGGTGGAGGCAGATGGAACAGCCCGCGCCGAGCCCGGCGATCAGAGCGCGGACGAGCCGCGGCAGCAGATCCCCGCGGCGCTGGGCATCGACGAATTGGCCATGCAGCGGGACCTGGAATCGGGCAAGAGCTTCCGCTTTGAGATCCCTTCGGAAAACGCCAGCCTGATTGGCGGAGTGGCGTGGTGGGGCACATTGGTCCAGGGATTTTCCGCCTTTCCAGGAGAACTGGCTGAAGCTTTCGAGCGCGATCCAAGGCTGGCCAAGACCTATGCGGCGTTGGCCGCGATGCCGGCCGATGCAGCCAAGGCGCTGGTGGCGTCCATAGGATTGCGGGACCTGGCGGCCGTGTATTCCGACCGCCTGTGGCTCTATTCCGACACGTTCAGCGTGGCCAGCGGAGCGGTTGCGGTCCCGGGCGGCGTGGAGGCGGAAAAGGTCTGGGCGAAGCTGGCGGGAGCGAATCCCCACAACCCCCCGGCCTTCTTGAGGGCCGTTCTGGCATCGGACCGCGGCAGGGTGGCGGCTTTTTATTCCGCGCTCGCGCACGCCGATTCCGCGCACCAACAGTTCTTCCTGAAAAGTTCGGCGCGGGCACAACGATTTTATGCCTGGTACCGGGATTCCGATGAATTGCGGGACGGGATTGCCCGGCCCGCGCGGAGTTGGCGCCCGGACTTTTTTCAGAAGCTGCCGCTTGACGGCGACGGCAAAGTCCGGTTTCCCGGTGGGAAAGCGGAGTGGACGAATCCTTCGGCCACGGACGAAGACGCTCTCTTGCATCTCAGCTCACCGGAGGCGCTGCTGGCGATCGCAGAGCTTGAGGAGAAGCGCGGCGCGCGCTTCGACGATGCTTCCGCCAGACTCCTCGTTCGGCATTTCACTGAATGGCACCCCCTGTTTCCTTATTTCGAGGTACTTCCGGGGCTGGGCCGCGCCGAGTTCGAAGCGCTGGAGACTTTTTCGAAAACCGTCGCCGGGTACCGGAGGCCGGTTCAGAACCTCGTGGCGGGCGAGTGGCATTCGCTGATGGCGTTGATCGTGCTGGGACGCAAAGCGGGTTCGCTGGATGACGCCACGGCCGTACGAGCCTTTCGCCACACCTGCGAAGGCCTGCTGGTGCGCGACTATTCGGCGAAAGCCCTGGACGTGTTACGGGAGATCTCCGGCCGGTCTTCAGATCTGGATGATGCGGTCGCGGACGGTTTGCTGCGTCTTGGCGGCCCGGAGCGGTCGGCTTTCGAGCGCGTTCGCGAGTTGCAAGGCGCTCCGCGGCTCGACGACCTGGGTGGATCGCCCTCGCCGGAAGCAACATTGGGAGCGCTGGCCGGGCTGGTGTATGGAGCCGTGGTGAATCCGGATAGCCTGCTGATCAGTGAAGATCCAGCGCTGATGAACAAACACCAATACGTTCCGAATACGTGCGGAACCTGCACATCCTCCAGTCCCGAGAAGATGCCGCTGTTCTCGTCCGCCAAGCTGCTCGCCTCGGCGGCCCCCGCCGGGACGCGTGTGATCGGCGGCTTCATGCATTTCGATGGGCTCGCGCGCAATCTGATTTCTGGAGGCCGTTCGGCGAACTTCGTGCCGGCCCCGGGACGCCGCGTGAATCAACCGGGCGACTCGTCGCGAGGCGGCGAAGCAACTCCCACCGAGGCCGTTTTTCGAACCACCGCGCGTTTGGTGCAGGTCTTCGCTACGATTACCGATAGCAAGGGACGTTATGTGGATGGGTTGACCCGCGAGCAGTTCACCCTCTTCGACAACGGCAAAGTGACGCCGGTTACAGCCTTTGAAAGCGAAACATCCGACCTTTCCCTGGCGTTGCTGTTGGACACCACCGAGAGTATGCAAGCCTCGCTCCCCGCGCTGAAACGCGCAGCCCTGAAGATCATCGGCAGCCTGCGCTCCAGCGATTCGGTAGCGGTCTACGCGTTGAGCGGAGGCCTCACGGAACTACAGCCGTTTACCACCGATAAGGATGCGGCGGCCCGTTCGGTGTTGAAAACTGAGCCGGGCGGATTGACGGCTCTTTACGACGGATTGGTACGCGTGGCCCGCGACATTGCGGGCCGCACGGGGAAGAAAGCCATCGTAGTATTTACCGATGGCGACGACAACATCAGCACTTTGCCGGCGGAAACGGCGATTCTGCGGGCCAAGGCCACCGGCGTCCCCATTTACACGATCGCCAGGGGCACAGATCTGCACGAGAAAACCCTGGGGGAATTGGCGGCTATCTCGCAATCCACCGGCGGCACGTCATTTACGCTGCACGCTTCCTCCGAGATTGGGAACGTATTTGAAAAAGTATTTCAGGACCTGATGCACGGCTATGTGCTGGCTTTCCAGCCGGCTGAAGCGGAAGGCCACGACTGGCGGCCGGTCGAAGTGGTCTTGAAAGATCCCAAAGGGCGAAAGGTGCGCGCGCGGGATGGTTACTATCCGGAATAGAACAGACGCCCGAGATTGAGGAAGAACGTATGCGGCATTTTCCGAGACTCCTGCTTGCGGTTCTGGCGCCGGTGCATTTATGGGCACAGGGAGCCGAGTCCCCGGCGAGCATTCTGCGTTCCGCTCTGCGGGCCACCGAAAAGGTAGACACCATTGAGTACGAAGTTCGCCGGGAATCCAAGGGTCCGGACGGAGAAGTGCACCGGTCGTGGTCCACGATTGTTGCGGCGCGTTCCCCATTCGGTTTTCAGGCTCGTTTCCAGGACGAAGACTCGGGGGCTCGCGATATGGCCGTTCTGGATGGCGACGTCACCCGGTACAGCGCCGATGGAGTGTCAGGCGAAATCCCCCGGACGTTCTTCGCCGTGGGACAGGTGGTGCCCAATCGGGCCGCGGTGGACGTAGCGGCGACGTGGCATGTGCTTCTGGATCGCGATTACATCAATACCGCGATCGACAGCGGCAACATCGTCTACGCAGGCAAAGACGACATAGACGGAGAACTCTGCCGGATCGTGCTTTACGTCCGGGTGGGCGAAGACTCGGGGAGCAACGTAGACTGGTACTGGATTTCCGAGAAGACCGGAATGCCGCGCGCCGCGCAGCGGGTGACTCTTAGAAGGGGCACCACCCGCCTGGTAGACCGGGCGGTCATCTCGATCGTTCGCACGAATTTCCGGATTCCGCCCAATCTGTTCACCTACAGGCCATCGGCGGCCGATTCCACACCGGCGGCGACGAGCACGCGCGTGGCGTCGGCGCGGGACCTGCGAGGCACGCGTCTGCCGGACCTGGAAGTCAAAGACGCTGAGTACAAATCTCTGAAGCTTTCGGATCTTGTGGGGACGCCCCGACTGATCACGTTTTGGGCGCCCTGGTGTTTTGCCTGTATAGAGGAGATGGAAGCGCTGGCCAAACTCGAACCCGCCTACCGGGGAAAGTTGCACGTGCTGGCGATTGCCGTGCAGGACTCGCGTCTCAACGTCCGCTCCTGGGTGAAGGAACACCCGCAGTTCGATTTCACATTCCTCACCGATCCCGAACTGCCCGAGACGGCTTCCCATGTAGTCACGTATTTCGGCGCCATCGCGATCCCCGTCAGTGTGTTAGTCAGCGCGGATGGGACGGTGATGGACAACTGGTTTGGCTTCCGGACGGCGGAGGAGTTGGAGAAGAAGTTAAGCCTCTTATTGCCGCCATCCAAAAAATAGAAGCACCAGCGGGGCGGCTTCAGCGATACGCAAAGATCATGGCGTAAACAATCAGGCCGATCAGGATCAGGCCGATAGTCAGAGCGGTAAAACCGAGGCGGCGCCAGAATCTTACGTCGCGGGGCGCGGGGGCCGGCATCATCATTTCGTCCAACTCGCCGCTCTCGGAAAGCTGACGGTATTCCCGCGGGCGATCGCGCTGGAACTCCTCCAACGGCATACCTTCCGTAAAGATCACGGTGTCGATGGGGAACTTTTCGGGACGGAAGTGCGTGTTGAAGAAATGCACTACGAAGATGAAACTCACGGCCAGCAGAGCTTCATCGCTATGGATGGTCGTGGCGACGTTCACCGCCCAGCCGGGCAGTACGCGCGTGAAGATCTCGGGAAACCAAAGCAGAAGGCCTGTGCCGCCAATCACCGCTACGCCCCAGAAAACTGCGAAATAGTCGAATTTCTCCCAATAGGTCCAGCGGCCATATTCGGGACGAGGTCCGCGGTTGAAAAACCATTTGAGGGAGCCCTTCAGTTCGCGCCAGTCGCGCCGGTTGAAGACCACGCTCTCTTCGCCGAGCAGGAATTGCCGCCAGCTTTTGCCGCTGGCGCGGCGCTGCTTCACCAGATCGTACAGGTGCAGTCCGAAGTAGGTGAAGGTAAGTCCGGCACAGAACCGGTGCACCAGGCCCGCCGCTTCAAAACCGCCCAGCAGTCGAGCCAGCAGCCTGGCCCAGCCGGCGTAAGAGAACTTCAGAATCATCCCGGTCAGCGCAAGCCCCAGGAAGCTCGAGACGATCATCAGGTGAAGGTTGCGATGGAATCGCCGGAAGCGGCGCACATACAGGCCACCTTCCGTCTGTCCGTTCTTAATCTGCTTGCGGTATTCGAACGACCGCGGCAGCCACAGCACGGTGTGCGCGCCGGAGACCACCAGCGTGCCGATCAGCAGGGTGGTCATGCCCCAGAAGGTGACGAACAGGAAAGGATACTTCTTCGGATCGTGGTGGGTGGCGTGCGTCAGATAGCCGGCAAACTGGCGGTGAGAACCGGTATGGCACTTGCCGCAGGTGGCGACGATGTTAGTCCGGCTCAGGTGCGAGCGCGGATCGTTGACCGGCAGAATGTCATGCGCCCCGTGACAGTCGTAACATTTGGCGGTCTTCAGGTAACCCAGTTTGGAGACCTTGCCGTGGAACGTCTCGAAATACGACGCCGTGATCTGCTGATGACAGCGGCCGCACTGGTCCATGATATTGAGGCGAAAATCGCTGAGGTCGGTGCGCTCGATACTGTGGGCGGAGTGGCAATCCGCGCATACCGGCAGCGGCTTCCCGGAGTGGGTGACAGTGGGGCTGTGGACGCTGGCGGTGAACAACTCGTAGATGCCGCGGTGGCATTTTGCGCAGGTTTCAGCGATGTTGGCGCTGTTCACGCTGGAGCGCGGATCTTTCCCGGGCAGTTCGTGGTGCGAGGTGTGGCAGTCGGCGCAATTGGCCGTGACCGTCAGACCGGCTTGCAGAAGCCCCGTACCGTGAATGCTCTCGCGGTAGTGATCCACGATATGATCCTGCTTGCCCGAATAGCGGATCGCGGCCTTCTCCCCCGCCTGGTGGCATTTGGCGCACAACGCCGGGACGTTTCGGGAAAACGTGGGCGAGGTGGAATCCAGCTTACCCAACACACCATGTGTGCCATGGCAGTCCTGGCAAAGAGGCGCGTCGGGACTACCCTGCGCGGCCAAGGTGCCGTGGGTGCTCTCGCGGTACTGGCCCACGATCTTTTCGTGACAGATGGAGCAGTCCACCTTGTCCTTGATGGTGCTGCAGGATCTCACGTCGGAGGGCGTCCCGCCGGTATGGCATTGCACGCAAGCGATGCGGGCGTGGCGGGAGCGGGCCAACTCATCGGCGCTGACATACAGCGAACCCGGTTTTGCGGCCATCGTCCCCTTCAGGGTGGGGTTGGAGTGGCAGCTCAGGCAATCGCCGTTGGACATTCCGTCCGTGTAGTAAACCTTGCGGACTTTGTGAGGCTCATGGCAATCCACGCACGCCGGGATCAGGTGCGGTTGCTTCTCCCACAACTCGCCGCGGATCACCTGGCGGTGTACGTCCTCGATCTTAGCGTGGCACTTGGTGCAGGTCCTGGCGATGTTCTGTTTGGCAATCGAAGAGCGGGGATCGGTGTGGGGCAGGACGTTGTGCGCGGTGTGGCAACTGCTGCAGACGGCAGTTACGGTGAGGCCTTGCTGGAAGAGACCGATACCATGAATGCTGTCCTTGTAGTTTTCGGTGATGTTAGTCTGCGAAATGGCGCGCGTCTTGCTGACGTCGGAGTCTTCGCTGTGACAGCCGCCGCACAGGCGAGGAACATTCACGGTGGCCACCGGCGACTTCAGGTTGGACGGGGGCAGGATGTCATGCGTGCCGTGGCACAGCTTGCAGTTGGGGGCATACGGGTCGTTCTGTGCCGCCTTCTTTCCGTGGACACTGCCGCTATACTGGCTCTGCTCTTCGCTGTGGCACAGGCCGCAATCGACGCGCGTCAACTTTTCCGGATGTGGAACCTCTTTGATATCGCTGTGACAGGCCACGCAATCCAGGGTGGAATGGGGGGACGCTTTCAGGGCGGCCGCATTAAAGCCCGGGGGCACTCCGGCCTGTCGTTTTCCGATACGGGGACCGGAATCATGGCAACCGGCACAGTCCTCGGAATGAAGTTGCGCCGGCTGCTGGCCTTGGAGGCCGGCGGTCAGCAGAGTCGCAATAGCAGCGAGCCGGAGTAGCTTCCCAGCCGTCATGGTGCCGAATTTCTCAACACAGTGGCCGCTTCGAAGCCACAGAATCGGATATTAGGACGACTCAATCCTATATCGTGTTGACATCTGCGTCAAGCTGTGAAAAAACTCTGTTCAGAAATCCAATTTGGATGTACGCTCCCAATATGTGGAAGCGATTTCTTGGACTAGCAGTTGTCATGATGGCTGCCTGGAGCCTGGCTTCCTGCAACACTGCCGCGAGCAATGCCGCGGCACCTGTACCCGAGGCTCAGCAAAAGGTCAGCGCGGTCATGAAGGAACTCTACATGGCCGCCAGCGGGGCCGCTCCACAATCCCCGGCACAGCAGAAAGTGATCCTGCGAATGGCTCAGACGGCGTCGAACGGGAAAGAACTGCTGCTGGTACTGCGAGCGGGAGTTGGCGTATTCCCTTCCGGCGCCGGGCCTCAGGCACGGGGCGCGGAGAACGAAGTACGCTCCATCGTGACGGCCAAGATGATGAAGCTTGGAACGCTGGACCAACTGATAGAGTGCGCGATGCAGTACTCTGTCGACCCGGAAAGTGCCCGGCCGTTCGTCCAGCGTATGTTTCAACTGGGGGATGTGAGGTCTGACCCGCGCACCTGGTACCGGATCAGACTGGCCGCTTTCCACTTGCAGGTAAGCGATCTTGAGCGGCAGGCGCGAACCAGGGGAGATCAACTGGCAGGCAGATGAGATAGGCGGAAAGACTTACCACAATCCGGCAGGAGGTAGAAACGATGGGTATCCTGGCTCGTAACAACGAACCGAACCGATGGCAGCAAGCGGACGCGGCGCGCCCGTTCCCGCACATGTTCCTGATTCTGAGCTTCGCCATGCTTGGGGTCGCGGTGGTTTACTTTGGCGCTTTGTACCTGATTGCGCACTGATGCGCAGATCCGCGGTCCGGAGTGTATTGAGAAGGTAGCCGCGTAATCTTCTCGGGATTCAGAATATGAAAGATCCGCGGGAGACGGCCCGCGGCCACGTCATAGCACGACACTGCGTGTATCGCGCCGTTGCGCAGCACCAATAGGGCCGGAGTTCCATTCACCTGACCGCGACCGGCGCGGACCGCCCCTCACGGACCTTTTCCCTGCCCCGCTTCACCAACTGGCGGCACGCCGCTTCCGTTTTCCCCAGCACCTCGCCGATTTCGCGATAGGAATGGTCGAACACCTCGCGCAGCACGAACGCGGCGCGCTCCTCTGCTCCGAGGCGTTCCAACAGAAAAAGAAAGGCAAGCGTAAGCTCACTTTTCACCAGAATGGAAGTCTCCGCCGAGGGCGCTTCCACCACCGGCTCCGGGAGCCAGACGCCGGGATACGCTTCGCGCCTGACGCGCGCCGAGCGAAGATGATCCAACGCCAGCCGCGCCGGCGGGTGCAGCGTAGGCAATGCGTGGCGCGAGACGCCGTTCTTCACCGGTCGCGAGACGCGCGGCGCTGGAGTGGACCGAAGCTCTCACCCTGGTCTCGCAGAATCACGTGCCGGACGAGCTCTACGAACGGGTCAGTCAACACTTCAGCTTCAGCGAAACGGAGATAGTGAATCTGACCATGGCGGTGGCGGTTATCAACAGTTGGAACCGGATCGCGATTTCGTGCCGCGCGGTGCCGCTGACGGGTTCACTCCCGCCTATTCATACCTCAGCGCAACCAGCGGATCTACCCTGCTGGCCCGGCGGGCCGGGACATAGCAGGCCAGCAGGGTAACCGCGCCGAGAGCGGCAGCCATGGCGACGAAGGTCAGCGGGTCCATGGAGCTGACGCCGAACAACAGGCCGCTCAGAAACCGCGTCAGCAGGAGTGCGCCCCCAGCGCCGATCGCCGTGCCCGCAACCGCCAGCCGCAGGCCCGTGGCGCCGATCAATCGCACCACATCGTCCGCCTGCGCGCCTAAGGCCATGCGGATGCCGATTTCGTTGGTCCGCTGCGCCACCAGGTAGGAGATCACACCGTAAATCCCCAGGGCCGCCAGCGAAAGAGAGACCGCCGAGAAGAGCGTGAGCAGCAGTGTCAGGAAACGGGGGCGGGCGCGGTTGGCGGACATCAGGTCGTCCATCGATGCCACGTTGGAGACGGGAAGCGCGCTATCCAGGGAGAGGACCTGTGCGCGCACAGCGCCGGCGATCGCCATGGGATCGCCCTTGGTGCGGATTACCAGGTAGGCCGTAGCAACGAAATTGTTGACATTGGCGGGAATCGTATTGCGCTGCTGCACTGGCACGAACAGCTCGGTTCCGGTGGGCCGGTCCAGTCCCGCGTTCTTGATATCGGCCACTACGCCTACTACGGTGCGCCACGCGCCTTGCCCGCCTTCCATGCGGAGGCGGTGACCGAGGGCGCTCTCCTTCGGCCAGAACGTGCGCGCCATCGACTGGTTGATAGCGACCACAGGCGGCGCACCCACACCGTCGTTACGGGTCAGGAACCGGCCCTCGATCAAACGCGCTCCAATCGCGTCGAAGTATTCCGGGCTGACGAAGTTCCAGTAGTCCACATTCTGCATAGGCCCGTTGGGGACCGGTACGAAGCCTTCGATGCCGGTATCGTTGGCATCGATCTGGCGCTGGGGCGGAAGTTCGGTGGCCATCGCCGCGGACGTCACGCCCGGCAGCGCATTGGCGCGAGCCAGAATGGAGTTCCAGAAGCCGTTAGCGGCGGCGGCGGTAGCGTACGATCTTCGCGGCAGGGCGATCCGCATGGTGAGGACACGGTCCGGGTTGAATCCCGCATTGACCTGCTGCAACCTCCAGAACGCCTTGACCATGAGGCCGGAGCCGATCAGCAGCACCAGGGCCAGGGCGAGTTCCACGGTGACCAGCACACTGCGGAATCGATTGGCGGCCGCTGCCGCAGTGGTTCGCCCGGCGGCGGTCTTCAAGGTATCGTGCAACCTGCCCAGGCGCATGTGCATCACCGGGGCGAGCCCGAAGATAACGCCGGTAGCCACCGAAAGCAGGAGCGCGAATGCCAGAACGCGCCAGTCGATGCCGATCTCGTCCACCCGCGGAATGCTGCCGGCGTTGGTGGCAACGAGGAGGCGAAGTCCGCCATACGCCAGCAGCATCCCGAAGACAGCGCCGGTCAGGGAGAGCAACACTCCCTCAACGATGAATTGCTGAAGAAGCTTGCCCAATCCGGCGCCGATGGCGGCGCGCACGGCAATCTCGCGACGCCGCGCTTCGGCGCGCGCCAACAGCAGATTGGCCACGTTGACGCACGCAATCAGAAGCACAAAACCCACAGCGCCCGACAGCACCAGCATGGCGGGTCGAATGCTCTTGACAATCTCGTCCTGAAAGCCCGCCAGGACGATGGTGTGGAACTTGGGATCGAACCCGTGAGAATCCTGGCCGTTGCGCACTACCGGATGCTGCACATAGCCCTGCATTTCGCTCACGGCCTGGACGAAACTCACCCCGGAGCGAAGCCGCCCGAGCAGGGAAAGAAAATGGCTGCCACGTCCGCCGGGCTTGGCCGGATCGATTTGCAGGGGCACCCACAGTTCGGAGGCGATGGTCTCTCCCGGAGGAAACGCGAAGCCTCGCGGCATGACGCCGACCACGGTACAGGCTGCGCCATTCAGGCGGATGTCGCGTCCCAGGATTCCGCGGTCACCGCCGTAGGCACGCTGCCAGAGCGCGTAAGAGAGAACGGCGGTAATGGGCGCGTTGGGAGCGTCGTCGGCCTGCGAGATCGGGCGGCCCATCAGCGGCTGCACCCCGAGCAGCGAAAGCAGACCGCCGGTCACAAAAGTCGCCTGCGCGCGCACCGGCTCGGCATTGCCGACCAGGTTCACTCCTCCGTTCGCCCAACCTTCCAGGGCGTCGAACGACTTGGTTTCCCGCGTCAGTTCCAGGTACTCGGGCGGCGAGACCCAGAAGTGGCGCAGTCCACCGTTGGGAAACGTGGGAAACTCGGTGAAAACGCGAACCAGCCGTGGCGATTGGGCATAGGGAAGCGGGCGCAGAATCACTGCGTTGACAACGCTGAAGATGGCAGTGGTGGCGCCGATTCCGAGAGCCAGGCAGGCTACCGCCGCAATGGTGAATCCGGGATTCCGGGCGAGCATTCTCAGCCCGTACCGCACGTTGCGCATACGTCCCTCCTGATCCGGGAGACGGACGTTAGACGAAGAAAGTTCGGATTGGTGCCGCTACGCTTGCGTCTTGCCGACCAGGATGATGGCCAAGGGAAGGTCGCCGATCTTCACACTCAGGACCCAGTCGCTATCGCCCTCTTTCCCGAGAACCGGGAATGCGGTGCCCGCCGGCGGTTCGATCGACAGGACAGCCGGGTGCGGCGTGTTGGACGCTTTGGTGCTCCACTGCACCAGGGTCTTGAAATCCGGCGTGGCACTGGGATCGGTATCGGCGGCAATGGGAGTCAACAATGCAAAGTCTCTTTGGGGAGCGACACCCTGATGCGCGCCATCCACCGGATAGTTGCTGTAGCGGAGCGTATAGACTCCGGCTTTGATCACCTGATCGCGCCGGTCCGCTCCCTGTGCGGGAAAACGCAGGACACCTAGAAATGTGCCCTGCGGGATGGAGAAGGCGACCGAATCGTCGCTGGGCTTGGGGCCTTGCGGAATCGATCTGCGGAACCAGATCTCACACCATGGACCCTTCGGGCCCACCACGCGATATCCTTGCGTTTGCATGATGCCCGCGATGGCTGGCGGGACGTTTGGCGCAGCCGTCGGAATCGACTCCAGTTTGTAATCCTGGGCGAAGAGAGAAACAGCCGCAAAGGCCGCGGTGCAGGAAAGTAAGGCCAGACGCTTCATCATGGGCAGATCCGGAGGGCGTTATGGAGCGGGAGACGGGATTCGAACCCGCGACATCGACCTTGGCAAGGTCGCACTCTACCAGCTGAGTTACTCCCGCCCGACTGGAAAATATCATTTTCCTTCAGAAACAATACCAGTGTCAAACGTTATGGGAAAATAACTGAAATGAAACGAGTTATAAACTTGAGAGAATCCCTGTTCGCTGTGTTAGACTACTGTCTCGGTTGACCTGAACTGAGATATTGGCACGGTTCACAGGTGAGCGATCCGTGCTGGCAAGTCTTCGGGAGCGAAGCACCGATAACCCCCACGCCGCTGTGGAAAATACTGTGGAAATCGTGTGCGATTGGTGTGTAAAAGTGATGAATCATTGGGATCAGATCCGCAATTATTTACGGCAGAAAGTGAGCACCGAAAGCTACGACAACTGGTTGGAGGGCACCGGCTTCACCGCGCAGCATGGCGACACGCTCCTGGTCTCGGCACCCGATCTGGAAACGCAGCGATGGCTGGAAACTGAATACTCCGGCCTCATCCGGAATGCCGTCGCCGATTTGAAACTGCCCGTCGGCAAAATCGTCTACGAGGCGCGGCCCGCTAAAGGTGTACATAATCAGGCGCTGGCGGCGGTGGAATCGTCAGGCGATCTAGAGAGTGGGGCAAGTGTCCTGAATCCCAAGTTCACCTTCGATTCGTTCGTAGTGGGCGCGTGCAACCAGTTCGCCCATGCGGCGGCCGCGGCGGTGGCCAAGAATCCGTCCCGCAGCTACAACCCGCTGTTCCTGTACGGCGGCGTGGGCATGGGGAAAACGCACCTGATGCACGCCATCGGGCGTTCCCTGATGGACACGTTCGGTTCCATGCGGATTATCTATACATCCAGCGAGCGTTTCATGAACGAGATGATCGCCTGCATCCGGACCGAGCGCATGCCCCAGTTTCACCAGCGCTACCGCGAAGCCGATGTGCTCCTGGTGGACGATATTCAGTTACTGGGCACCAAAGAGCGCACGCAGGAAGAGTTTTTTCATACCTTCAACGAACTGCACGACCACCAGAAGCAGATCGTGATTTCGAGCGACTCGCCTCCCAAAGACATTCCCGGACTGTTGGAGCGGCTCCGGTCGCGTTTTGAGTGGGGGCTGCTGGCCGACATTCAACCGCCCGACCTGGAAACGAAGATGGCCATTCTGGACAAAAAGGCCGAGGCGGAAAACGTCAAACTGCCGGACGACGTGCGGACGTTCATGGCATCGAAGACAAAATCCAATGTGCGCGAACTCGAGGGCGCGCTGGTGAAGCTGATGGCCTATTCTTCGCTCACCGGGACGCCGATCAATCTGCAGATGGCACAGCAGGTCCTCAAGCACCTGGTACATGTACAGGATCGCAAGGTGACCATCGATGCCATCCAGAAGGGCGTAGCCGAACGGTTCCAGATCAAGCAGGCGATGCTCAAGGAAAAGAGTAATACGAAGAAGGTCGTATACCCGAGACAGGTGGCCATGTACCTGGTCAAGGAACTCACCGACGCCTCACTGCCGGAGATTGGCAGGGCTTTCGGCGGAAAGCACCACACCACCGTAATCCATTCCATAAACAAAATCGAGCAAACGCGTCACATTGATCCGGATTTGAACAGACTCCTGCAGAGTCTAATGGATTCATTACAATGAACTTAGCTATAATTTCCACAGGCACCGTTGCGGAGCCCTCAGGAAAAGCGTGTGGAAAAGTGAAAGAGGCGAGGTTTTGGGGTTCTTTTGCGGCTCTTCTCCTCAAGTTCGAGTAGTCAAAAGTACTTGAATTTAGTATAATTTAGGTAGCCTTCAACAATTGCACAGGCCCGATGAAAACGGTTCTTATTTAGTACTCATCTATACAGCCTGAAGAGATAGGAGCTGTGGCTCTATGGAATTCACCGTCAGCAAATCCGAACTGGTAAGAGAACTGAGTCTGTCGCAAGGGGTAGTCGAAAAAAAGACCACGATTCCGATCCTTTCCAACGTGCTGCTGGAAGCCGCGGAAGACCGGGTGACGTTGACCGCCACGGATCTGGAACTGGGCATTCGCTGTTCCTGTCCGGCTCGGGTGAAGAAGGAAGGTTCGGGCACGGTGCCGGCGAGGAAGTTACTGGAATTTGTGCGCCTGCTGCCGGAAGGCGATGTGAACATGAAGTTTCTGGAAAATCATTGGGCGTCCATCACGTGTGGCCGTTCGCGCACCAGGATTGCGGGCATGTCGCGGGAGAGTTTTCCGGAACTGCCGGCCACGCCGGAATCGATAGCGGAGATCCCCGTCAAGACCCTGGCTTCCATGATCACGCGGACATCGTTCGCGATTTCGATGGAAGAGTCGCGCTTCACCTTGAACGGTGCGCTGCTGGTGATGCGGCCCGAAGGGTTGACCATGGTGGCCACCGATGGCCACCGTCTGGCGTTCGTGCAGGCCACGCCGGAGGCGAGCGGCACCGTGGATCAGCAGTTTCGAGCGCTGGTCCCCAAGAAGGCCATGAACGAGTTGGTCAAACTGGCGGATGATGCAGGCCCTGATGAGAAAGCGCTGTTTTCCGGCGACGAGAACCATTTGTTTTTTCAAGTGGGCCACCGTCTGCTGATGACGCGGAAACTGACCGGAAATTTCCCGGATTACGAGCGGGTTTTGCCTAAGGATCACGCCTTGTCGGCGAAACTACTGAAGGACGAAATCAAATCGGCCATCGAGCGTGTAGCGCAGTTTGCCGATGAGCGCTCGCACGCTATTCGCGTGCAATTTCTGAGTGGGGAGGTGCGCATTTTTTCCTCTTCGGTGGAAATGGGCGAGAGCGAGGAGAGCGTGCTCAGCGAATATACGGGTCCGGATCTGGAGATCGGGTTCAACGCGCAATATCTGTTGGATTTTCTCCGCGCCATTCCTCAGGACCACATCTCCTTCGAACTCAAAGATCAAAAAAGCGCCGGTGAATTGCGGCCGGCCGGCGAGGGCATCACGGATCAATACCGGTATGTCGTCATGCCGATGCGAATTTGAAAAATCAAAAGTAAGAAAC
>JARLGM010000066.1 GCA_031292755.1 Candidatus Sulfopaludibacter sp. | reverse complement strand
TTTCACCGTGTCCGCGGGCCTTGAATGTCAATGTCCAGTATGAGATCCACACCCAATCCACCCGTGGCGCTGGAACCAAAGCTATCCCATACCGCGGCCCTGATTCTGCAATCCATTCATGCGGGCCACGTGTATGGCTACAGCGTAATGGAGATGACCGGCCTTCCCAGCGGCACGGTCTATCCGGCGTTGCGCCGGTTGGAGCGCGACGACCTGATCCGCTCGCAATGGGAATCGCAAAGCGTGGCCGACGCCGGACTGCGGCCACCCCGGAAATACTACCGGCTCACGCGGTCCGGGAAGGCGACCCTGCGGGCATCTCACAAGCGGTATCCGCTGCTGGCCAAGCTGATTGCGGTCGCGGAGGGAAACGCATGACGCTGCCGCTCGCCATCCTGCGCACGGCGGCCCTCCTGGTGCCCGGCGAGTATCGCGCCGCGTGGCTGGCGGAGTGGCGCTCGGAACTGTGGTACGTCCGGCGGAACCCGGCGGCATTCTGCACCGGCGCGTTCCGCGATGCGCTGTGGGTGAGGCGCAATCGTGCGGCGGCGAGTGCCCGCTTGCAATCTCCCGTGCATTGCATCCTGTTTCTGGCGGCGCTGGCGGCCGTCAGCGTCTTACTGGCATTCCGGCTGCCGCTGCCTCGCGCGTTGCTGCTGCCCTCCCCTTACCGGGATGCCCGCAACCTGGTGATGATCTCCTCGGGCGGGAGTTCTCGCATGGCTGTGGACCAGTACCTTTCCCTGGCGCAACGCATTCCGTACCGGTTCCGCGGCATGGCGTTCTACCGGCCCGTGAAGGCCGCCCACATGTCGGTAGCGCTCGCTAGCGACAATCTGTTCGAGCTGTTGGGAGTACCGGTAGCCGCCGGTTCCGGCGCGCGCCTGGTGCTCACGCGCGAGGCGTGGCGCACGTATTTTCACGGCGACCCTCACATCGAGGGCCGGATGCTGGATGTCGGCGGACAGACGGCCACGGTTGCCGGCGTGATCCCCGGCGGGCTGTGGGACCTTCCCGGCCGGATGGATGCCTGGCTGCTCGTGGACCAGGCGCGGATCGCTCACCTGCCATCGGGCACCGAAGGATACGTGCTGGCCCGCCTTGGCACACCGCCCCCGGCGGCGCCGCGTTGGAATTTCGAAAGCTTCGAGTGCGCCTCGCTGGCGAAAGGAGGCGTGCTGCTCCCTTACCTTTTGACCACGCTTCTTTCCGTACTGTTCCTGGTGGCCACAACCACATTTTCGCTGGGAGAGTATCCGGCGAATCGCGCGGTGCGGCACCGGCGCTGGATTTTTTTCGGGTTGAAGGCTGCGCTTCTGCTGCCGGTGGTCTGTTTTGGGTCCCTCGATGTCGCTTCGGTAGTTGGGGCGGGATTTCAGGCGCACGGCTTCATTGTGGGCACGATCGTGGCGATGCGCTGGGCCCTTGCCGATCAGCGCCGCCGGTGCCCGGTATGCCTGCGGGTGCTCAGCAACCCTACGCGCATCGGCGGCCCCTCACACGTGTTCCTGGAATGGTACGGCACGGAATTGATCTGCGTGCAGGGGCACGGACTGCTGTACGTTCCGGAAATCCCCACCAGTTGCTACAGTACGCAGCGCTGGCAATATCTGGATCCTTCCTGGAGTACGCTGTTTTCCTGACGGGGGTTCTTCACCGCGGAGCCGCGGAGGCGCGGAGGACGGACGCGGAGAAAGCGTCAGATCCGAATTTTCCCGTTGGTTTTCTCCGCGTCTTCCTCAGCGTCTCAGCGCCTCCGCGATGAGTTTCTACGCCTTCCGCAGCACCAGGACCGCGTTCAGGCCGCCGAAGGCGAAGGAGTTCGACATTGCGTATTCCACCTGTGCAAGCCGCGCGACGTTGGGAATCACGTCCAGGTCGCACTCCGGGTCGGGTTCGCTGAAGTTGGCGGTGGGAGGCAGAATGCCATCGCGCAGCGCCAGCGCCGTGGCGGCGCATTCCAGCGCGGCGGCGGCGCCGAGAGTGTGCCCATGCATGCTCTTGGTGGAACTGACGGCCAGCCGCCGGGCGTGGTCGCCGAAAACGCAGCGGATCCCCGCCGTTTCCGTGGGATCGTTCGCCGGAGTGGCGGTGCCGTGGGCGTTGATATAGCCGAAAGCTTCCGGGGCGAGACCGGAGTCGCGCAAGGCGGCACGCATGGCGCGGACCGCGCCCTCCACCGAGGGCTGCGTGATGTGACAGGCATCGGAGGACATGCCGAAGCCTACGATTTCCGCGTGAATGCGCGCGCCGCGGGCCTGCGCCGCATCCAGAGGTTCCAACACCAGCATGGCCGCGCCCTCTCCCAGAATCATGCCGCGCCGGTCTCTGGAAAATGGACGGCAGGTCTCCGGCGAGACCACGCGCATGGCTTCCCACGCCTTCAAAATCCCGTAGCTGAACGGCGCTTCGCTGCCGCCTGTAATTGCCAGGTCGGTGACTCCCGAACGCACCATCCAATAAGCCTGGCCGATGGCGTGGCCGGACGAGGAGCAGGCCGTCGAGATGGTAAAGCTGGGCCCGGTGATACCGAACTCCATGGACATATGGCTGGCGCCCGCGTTGGCCATCGTCTTCGGAATCGTCAGCGGGTGCACGCGATTGTGCCGCAGCTTGTACACCTCCTGGAAGCCGATGTCTTCGGTGCTCTGCCCGCCCACGCACGAACCGGTAATGATGGCGGCGGTCTCGCGCAGTTCCGGAGTCCACGCTACGGCGGCGTCTTCCACGGCTTCGCGCGCGGCGATGACCGCGAACTGCGCAAATCGATCCATGAAGTCGGCGCGCCGGTCGTCAAAGTAAGGCTGATGGCTGTAGTCCTTGACCTCGGCGCCGTTCTGAAAGCGGACCTGAGAGACATCCGTCGATTCGATCGGGCCGATGCCGGAACGGCCCGCCCGCAGTGCTTCCGCGAACTCCGCGGTATTCCGGCCCAGCGCGCTGATCGTGCCGATGCCGGTGATGGCGACTCGCCGCATCGGCTACTGGCCGGCCTTCGTCTCCGCGGACTTCGCGGCCACCAGCTTCTCTACCCCCTGGCACATCTGGCGCACGTTTCGCACGGTGCGCACTTCCTCATCCGGGATCGTGATGTCGAATTCGTTCTCCAACGCGAAGAGAATCTCCACCGCGTCCATGGAATCGATTCCCAACTGCTGAAACTCGCTGTCAATCGTGACGGTTTCCGGCGGAACCCGCTTGGAAGTGGCGATCACCTTGAGCACTCTCTTCACTAAATCGTCGGACATAGTAGTCGGCTGACCGTTTCGAACCTGTAGCCCCTGTCGAGCAGCACGGGGACTACGCGCCGGACGGCTTCCACGGTCTGACCGGCATCCGGCCTGGCACGCAGTTCCCGTCCGTCGTGAAGACACAGGATAGCGCCGTTTGACACGCCTCGGGCCACCCGCTCCACAATTTCACCCGCTCCCAGACTCCAATCATAGCCGATCGTCGTCCACATGACGCCAGTCAGGTGCAGTACGTTCTGCGCCTTTGCCAGGCCGAACCAGCGTACCCCGTAGGGCGCCCGGAACCATGCGGGGCGTACTCCCGCGTGCCTTTCAATGGTCTCCTGGGCACGCCTCAGTTCCTCTTCCATGAAGCGCGAAGAACGGAAGCAAAACATCGGATGAGTGTGGCTGTGGTTGCCGATCTCGTGGCCGCCCTGCGCCACCGCGCGCGCCACCTCGGGCAGGCGCTCCACGTTTGTACCCACCTGGAAGAAGGTGGCGGGCACGTTGTGGCGGGCCAGGATATCGAGTATTTGCGGCGTGCTTTCGCCCGGTCCATCGTCAAAGGTGAGCGCGATGGCCCGGCGGTCGCGCGGTCCGCGCCACACCGAGGAACCGAACACGGCCGACGAGCGGCCCCGCACCGCCCATGTCATGCATCCGGCCGACGCGGCCACGGCTGCCGCCGCGATGGGAATCGTTTGGTCCACGAAACTTATTGTAGGACCTTCGCTTTAGATATAATCGGCGCAGTCAGGAAGAGGAGTTTTCCATGCGATCCTGTCTGCTGCTGCTGGCCGCGGCATTCGCGGCCGCTTCGGAACAGCCTCAGGGAGAAGCGCAGCGGCCCCTGCTTGCGTTCAACTTGGTGGCGTATGACGCCAAAGGCGAGCCGCTCCGCGATTTGCAGGCGGGCGACCTGCGCATTTATGACGACGGCAAATTGATGCACGCTGTCTTCTGCCGCCCGCTGGAGACGGCACAACCCGAAATCGCGCCCCTGGGAGCGCGCGAATATTCCAACCGGCCCACCGGAGCAAAATTGCACTCCACGCTGGTGCTTCTGGACCTGCTGAATGCCAACCTGGCCGAGCGCGGCATGGGGTGGAACGAAATCGCCCGCACGCTGGGAAAGCTGGAATCGGGAGAGCAACTGTACCTGTACCTGCTCACCAAAGAAGGCGTGGTCTTCCCAATTCACGCCATGCCGGCCGCGGACAGCCCGGTATTGCCGGACGATAACGCATGGATCGGGCAGGCTCAGGGGCTGCTCGATAAGGCTATGCACGACGTCAACCGGCTGCGGCCCTGGGAGTTTCAGGCGGATGCCGACGCGAGGGTGCAGAAGACACTGGCGGTGCTGCGCGAAGTGGGTTCGGATTTTTCGGCTCAACCCGGCCGCAAGAGCCTGGTGTGGATCTCGCACGGAGTCCCCATTCTGGCCCGCGGAGCCGACGGCAACCTGCACGACTCCGAACCCGCGGTCATGCACTTGGCCACGGACCTGGCGCGCTCCGGCATCGCGATATACGCGGTGGACCAGGCGGAACGCTCCACTACCGGATTGAACAGCACGGACACCCTGCAGCAACTGGCCGGCCTGACCGGGGGTCAATGGCTGCCCAGCGATTCCACTGAAAAAGCGATCCGCCAGGCCATCGGCGAAGGGCCTGCCACGTATCAAGTGGGATATTCTCCGGACCTCGACAGATGGAATGGCAAGTTTCACAAGTTGCGCGTCACCACGGGGGCCAAAGGCACGCGCATTCGCGCCATCGAAGGGTACTTCGGCGATCCCCGGGAGAAAGATCCGGCTGAGCGCCTGGCACTGGCCAGCCTGGGCGGAGCGGACGATCCAGGGGTCGGAATTCGGGCTGCCGCTGCGCCCAGCGAGAAGGTGAAGGGATGGATCCACTTTCGAATTCGCGTGAACGCCGCGGACCTGCAGCTCGGCTCCGGGGAGCCTTATTCGGGTGGGTTCGGTCTGATGTTCGCGTACTATACCACCGAGTGGCAGCCCGAGGCATCCCAGGAAATACCGACGGAGCTGCACCTCAACGCCGCGGAGCATGCACGGATTCTGCGCGACGGCGTCGTGCTGACGCTGGACCGGCCGCTGCCGGCTGGAGTGCGAAAGGTGCGCATCGTGGTGCGGGACAAGCAATCCGGAGCGGTAGGCTCGCTCAGCGTTCCCGTAGCGTAGTCCTATTGCGCCTGCGCGGCCCCCGTCAAAACCGCTTCTTGAAGTAGAAGTCGATGCCGAACATACCGTTTTCCTCGCGCAGGGCGACCACGCTCCACTGCTTGGCAAAGGCCCACTCCACCTGTACAATCTGCGGGTTGCTGGTGGTCACGTCGGTGATGTAGGTAAAGGTTATATCCTGCGTCACCTGCTGTTCCAGGGTGAGCCGCGCCTGCTGGTTGTATTCGATACCGGGCAGCGTGGGATCGATGCGCAGGTTGCTCACGCCGAAAAAGCGCTGCAGGCGCCCGGTCACGGGACTGGCGATGGCCTGCCCCAGCAGCGCCGAGGCGCCCATTTGTTGCCAGGATTGCGGCGAGGTGGCCTGCTGCGCCAGCATGGCTGGATCGTTGGAGGGGGCGCGCCCGGTGGCCAGCAGCGCCACGATTTCGTTGAATTGCAGGGGCGGATCGCTGCGCGGTGTGAGGGTCAGTTTCGCCAGCGGTCCGGAGACGGTGAGGGTGACATCGACGCCGCGTGCCTTGGTTTCCAGGTCGATGTCCAGCACCGGCTCGACGCGGACGGGGTTGTAGAACGCGATGGAGCCCTGGCTGATGTTGTATTTTGTGCCGAAGAAGACTAGCCGGCCTTGCGTGACGTTGATACGGCCCAGCACCGCCGGATTGCTGAACGTCCCACGCAGGCGCAGATTGGCCTCCAGGTCGATGTCCTGCGTAAGCGTGCTCTGCACCTGGATATCGGGCGCGGTTTGAATCTGAATGTCGAAATTCATGCCGCCCAGAATTCCGGTCTGCGCCGAGAGCGTGCGGACCGGTTCGGCGGATGAGGCGATCATCGAGCTGAAGTCGGATTGCGGATTGAAGCCGGTGCGCAGCACGGTGATGGTGCCGGCCAGCATACTGCGGTCGGTGGTTCCGGTGAAGTTGAGACTGGCATTGGCGACGGTACTCACTCCTTCGGGGTAACGGATGCGGACCTCGTCGAGGCGTGCATGCAGGCGATACGCCAACGGGCCGCCGCTATAAGCCGCAAAACCGGACAGGGCGATTCTTCCGCCGCCGGTCTCGCCGCTGAAGCTCTGAATGGTAGCGCGGTCTCCGGTGAAGAGGATCGCGCCGTTGGCATTGGAGATTCCGTTCGGCAGGTCGCTCACCTGGAAGGTGGCGTTCTGAAACGCCATGCGTCCGCTGACCTGGGGCGCAGCGAACGTGCCGCGAATGGTGGCATCGGCGGAGACCGTGCCCGAGGACACGAAATCCCGATTGACCTCACGCATAATGGCAAGGTCGATCTTACCGTTGACCCGCAGGTCGAGCGGGCTCTTGTCCTGAAGCGAAGCCTTGCCGGTGACGGTGAGATCGGTATCGCGGCCTACCAGATGGGCGCTGGTCACGGTGATCACCGAATTTACCAGGCTGGCTACGATGGGGCCGGAATTGCGGAGGGTCAGATTGGGCGGCGCCGTGGCCGGTTTCGGGCTGGTGAGCGGCGCCGTGGTGATTTCCAGGTTGGGGATGCGCAGTTCGGCCCGGCCTGCCTGCGGTTTCAGCAGGGGAGCGCTGACGGTCAACTGGCCTTCGGCGAAGCCCGTGAAAGGCAGGGACTCCGCGGAGTGCAACGGCAGCAGCCAATCCCGCAAGGCGGCGAAATCGACTCGGGAAAAGGTAACGGTGGCCGTGCCGGGGTCGTCCCCTTCCAGATTCCATGCGCCGTCGCCGCGGATGGTGGAATTAGCCATTGCGGATTCAAGGTGCGCGTGCAGTACCTGCCCCTGCGAGTTCACGGTGAGATGCACATCGCCCAGCGCCTGGCCGCTAAGCTGCAAGCCGCGGCCGGAGAATTCGCCTTGCAGATCGACCACCCGGAATTCGATTTCCCCGTTGCGAGCCGGCGCGAGATCCACAGAACCGGACGCCGTCAACTGAATGGCTCCCTTCACTCCCGGATATTGGGCGGCCAGGGTCTTGATCTGATCCAACGGCGCAGCGCTGGTGCCGATCTGAAAATGCAGCCGCCCGGCGTCCAGCACTTGCGGGGCGTGGTCGAACGTGGCGGCCAACTGCGCCGTTTTAGAGCCGGCGGTGGCTTGCCCGCCGGTGAGTTCGATTTGCCGCGCGGTGTAGCGGAGGCGGCCGGTGAAACGGTCGAAGGGCTCACCCTGGGTTTCGCCCTTGGTCACTTCCAGGTCGGCGGTAACCAGAGGATCGCCAATCGTGCCGTTCATCTGGGCGGTGGCGTTCAGCGTGCCCGAAACAGGAAGTTGTTTGGCAGTCACCAAAGCCGCCAGATCCTTTATAGCCGCGCCGCGGACGGAGCCGCTGCCATCGATGAGGCTGCTGTCCTGGGGCTTCCACTGTTGCAGCGCTACGGCCAGTTGAAACTGCCCGCGCAACGAACCGCGCGCCAGCGATGCGTTGCGCAGGCGAAGATTGTCCTGGGTTGCGTCCACGTCCGACTGAAATGCGTCGAGGGTTTGGCCCGAATAGACGGCGTTGGCGGCCTGAAGGTGACCGCTCAACTGCGGGCGGTCCAGGGTGCCGGTGACGGCGCCATCGAAAACGGCCGAGCCGTTCTGCAACTTCACCGGAATCGACGCTGCGCTTTGTCCGAGGACTGGAAGAAAATCGTTCAGGTCGTGCGTTTCCAGATGGACCAGCAGGCGCGAGCCGACCACCCCGGACATTTCCGCGCGGGATGAGGGCAAAGCCAGGGTGGAGTGGTCCACGTCGATGCGGTTACCGCGCGTATCGTAGGTGGCGGTCAACTGGCCGTGGACGGGCGCTCCTTCCGGCGACGGCGTGAGACTCAGGTCCACCTGGGCGCGCAGTTCGCCGGAGCGCTGCAACCGGCCCTCCACGCTGGTCTGGCCGGACACCAGGCCGTTCCAGGGGAGCGGCGCGGGGCTGTAAACCGCCACGGCCCGCCGCGCATCCACGCCGCTGATTTCCCCATCCACCGTGAAGCGGTCCAGATCCAGCAAGCGCGCCTGTCCCTGGAACTGGCCGCCCAACAGGGCGACGGCGAGGCCGCGCAGTTCCAGATTCTTCCCCCGCACTTCGGCCGCGGCGATATGGCCCGCGAGTGGAGTCGCGCAGGGCCACACAGAGCCCTTGCATGTGCCTGATCCGGCCACGCTGGTGGAAAAGCGCAGGCCGGTCAGTTCGAGCTGCTGCGGGTTCACAGAGATGGCTCCCTCGGCGCGGGAGTTACGCAACTGTACGTATGCGCCGCGGTAGTCCACGCCGGAGGCGTGCAGGTCGCCGGTGACGGTGTAGGCGGCGCCGCCCGGCCATGTCACGGTGCCTTGGGATTGCACTTCGCCGCGATCCAGCAGCTTGATTCCGAAAATACGTGACGCATCGGCGACGGAGGCGTGCACCTGGTAGTGGACGGCGCCGCGGGGCGATTGCAGGTCGGCCAGTTCGCCGGAGAGTTGCAGCCTGGAGTGTCCGGTGGCGATGTTGGCGCTGGTGATGCCAATGCGATTCCGCTCCACCGCCAGCGCCATGGTGACATCCAGCGGGGTGGCCGCGACGCCGGGCGCCCGCACCTCCAGCGGCCGCATGGATAGGGTGCCGCGATACCGCGGGCCGGAGCCATCGAAAAAGAGCGCCAGTTCCAGATTCTGGCCGCGCGCATCGAACGGCGTGCGGCTGCGCGATTCCACTTCGAAAATTCCGTGCCGCAGTTGGAACCGGCCGGCAGCCAGTTGGAATAGCGGATCGAGCGGGCGCGAGCCGAAGTTCCTGGGGGTCTTCGGCTCGGGGAGATTAGTGCTGCCATCGGGATTGACGATGAGAAAGACGCGCGGTTCGGCGATGTCCACGGATTGAATATTCACATCGCGCCGGAGGAGCGACACCATTTTGAGTCCGATGACCACGGAGGAAGCGTGAAGCAGCGGCGGCCTATCCGCGGGTTCCTTGCCATGTACCGTCAACCCGCCGGCTTCCGCGCGCATCCGCCGCCAATCGAAACGGAAGGAGGCGAGTTCGACGCGGCCGCCGGTGGCCTTTTCCACTTCGGTGACGATGCGTTCCCGCACTTTGTTGTACAGCCAGGCACTCTGGAGCGTCATCACCAGGGCGCCTGCCAGGAAAAGGCCGACTCCCGCCAGAGAGCTGCACAGAATCCATACTTTGCGTTTGCGGCTCACTGAATCGACTCCTGGTGATAGACGATCTGCGTTCGTCTGCGCGCAGCCTGCAGCCAGGCATCCATATCATGGTCCACCTTTTGCCCGATCAGAGTCTGTTCGATCTGGCCGCGGTAGTCTTCCAGTTTGGGCGTTTCATTTGGACGGGCCAGCCGCGCCGCGGGTGCCACGGTTTTGTCAAAATAGTCCTGGATTTCCTGATCGCTCACCTGAACGCCAGGCCGGAAGCGAATATCGATAAACAGGAGCAAAGTGCGCTGCCACAGCAGTTCGTCCTTCACGTCCTGTTCAGTAATCCCGGCAGCAGCCAGCCCCTGTTGGTATGCAGCATCGTCTGTGAAGTACCTGGCTTTGAATTGCGCCAGTTCGGGTTCCACTTCGGCGGCCGCGGGGACGGGATAGCGGGCGTTCTCCAGTTCGTTGTGAATCAGCTTTTGTTCCACCATGCGTTCGACCGTGGCGCGTTTCCCGGCGGTGGTGAAATCGGGTTTGACTCCGTTGAGAAATGCCGTGACGCGGATCTCGCGGTCCAGGTCGCTGGTGGTAATCACGCGACTGCCGACCGAAACGGCAATGCGGTCGATGATATCGGCGCGCAGGAACACCGCTACCGCCAAAGCCGCGGCCATCCGCCATTGCCATGTCCCGATGCCCGTCAAAAGGTTTGTCCTATGGAAAAGAAAAATTGAAAATGGCCTGTGTTCGTGACGGTGCACAGGGTATTGCCGTTGGCGCAGGGATTGACGCCGGCATTGATCAGCTCCTGCTCGGTACCGTTCCAGCCGAAGAAGCGCGGTGGATTGAGGCTGTACGCCAGATCCACGCGCACCGGACCGATGGGCGTGCGGTAGCGGAGACCGAAGCCGACCGCGTGCACCATGTAATCGAAGTCCTGCAAGTCATGCTGCTTCACCCGGAAGGAAATGTTGTCGATGCTGGAGTAGGTGTTCCCCATATCGTGAAACAGCACCCCGCCGATGTTTTCGCCGAAGAGCGGAAAGCGCAATTCGGTCTGGTTGAAAAACTGGGCCGTGCCGCCGATCGGAAATCCGGTCTCGAGATCGCGCGGACCGGCCTGATTTTCGCCGAATCCGCGGTGGGAGGTGCCGCCGCCGCCGAAGAAGCGCTCGGCCAGCGGGATGGCATCCAGCGGATTGCCATTGTAGTTGAACACGTGAATCACGCCGAATTGCGTGCTGCGCGCCAACACGAGGTGCTTGGTGAGCTGATAGTAGGTGGCATTGCGGCCGAGAAAGTGCACATAATTGCGCTGCGATCCGAAGATATGTTCCGGCAGCCCCATATCGATTGTGTTGTAGTAGCCTTTGTGCGGTTCCACGGGGTCGTCGCGATGGTCCTGGATCAGGGACATCGAGACTTCGCCCAGGCGAACCGGCTGCGCCAGCAGGGGGATCAGAAACGGAGAGATCTTCAGAGTGGCCTGATCGATGCTCACACGGCGATACGAGTAGCGATAGAAGAGGGTGGTGGCTTTGGTCAGGTGTTGGGAGATTTGCAGCGAGATCTCTTCGCGTCTGGAAGAAAACGTCCGCACATCGGTGGAGTTGTCGTACAGGCCGTTGATCGAGAAACTCAGGTTGTTGTTGCCGCCGAAACGCGGCCAGTTGTAAGTGAGCAGGGCCTGTTGTTCCAGGGTGGAAACGCGGGTGCGCAGGCTGATGCTGTGGGTTTCGCCCCAGAGATTGTTGCGTGTGATGTCGAAGGAGACGCGCGGGGAAAATCCGGTAGTGCCGGCGGGAGCGTCGAGGCAGGTGCTGCACCCTCCGATACGGGCAATCTCGGCGCCGAAGCCGAATGCGGTTGAGAAGCGCCGCGCTTCGTCCAGTTCGTAGAGTACGTACTTGCGGTCGGACTCGCCGTCCGGGTCCTGGATGGCGGCGTCCACGCGCGCAAATACTCCCAGGTCGTAGAGGCGCCTCTGGGTATCGGTGATGGCCGCGAGGGACAGCGGATCGCCGGGATTCAGTTCCAGGAGCCGGTTGATGATCCGGTCCTTGGTAGTCTTGTTGCCGGTGTAGATCACTTGCCGCACGAATTGCTGGTTGCCTTCGTGAATCACGTAACTCAACTCCACGCGGTAAGGCTGCGATGACGGTTTGGAGCTCCATTCGAAAGTGGCGCCGGGGAAGCCTTTCTCGAAGTATTTCGCGAGGATCGTGTCGCGGTCCACGGCCACGTTGAATTCGCTGAAGGGCTGACCCTGAATGGAACTGATCTGGGAGAGCACCTGTTTCCGGTCCATCTTCTCGATACCGCTCACTTGCAGGTTATCGATGAAATACTGCGGTCCTTCCTTGATGGTGAAGAAGACGGCGATTTCACCCGGCTTTCCCTGGTAGTCGTCCTGCGAGCGATGGGTCACTTCCACGTCGTGAAATCCGTTGGACTGGTACAGGTTGCGAATGGTGTCCTCGTCGCGCGCTACCAGGTTCTCGCTGTAGCGGCCGTGGGGGAACTGAAGAAACGACGCGGTGCGCAGGAACATGCGATCGGTCAGCATCCCGGTGTTGAAATAATGATTCCCGCCGATCTGGATGGAGACCAGTTTGTGCCGCTTGCCGGTATTAATCAGGTAGTCGATCGCGGCCCGGTCATTGACCACGTTCTGCTGCTTGAATTCCACCTCGGCGTCGTAATAGCCGGCGGATTGGAAATAGTCCTGCAGGTTATGGGCGCCTTCGGTGAGCAGATCGTGATCCACCGCGTGCTCTTCGTAAATCGGGATATAGCGGCGGAGTTTGCCCTCGGAGACCTTGGCTCCGATGGTGTTCACAACAATGCGCGGTCCGGCCTCGATGCGCAGGGTGGGCACCGCCACGTTTTCCTCGGCATCGAATTTCATGTTCTCGAGCGAAACTTCGGCCTCGAGATGGTTGGCCTTCTGGTAAAGGGCGCGGACTCCATCCAGCGCCTGGCGCACGCGCGTTTGGGTCATGGGCTTCCAGGTATGAATGAGCCACCGGCGGAACTTGGTGGCGCGCAGAAGCCGGTCCGGATCCATCCTGGCATCGCCAACCAGCACAGGTGTGGTGAAACGGGCACGCTGGCCGCTGTCCACCTCCATGCTGATGTTCACCTGTTGGTAGTCTCTTCCGGTCTCCCAGTCAAATGACGGACGCACGGTGGCGCGGTAGAGTCCGTTAGCCTCGAGCAGGCGTTGTTGGTTCGCCTGGGCTGCCGTGAGTTTCGATTCGGTGTAAGGCTCGCCCAGATTGAGTTGGGTGGCGTTTTCCAGTTGTGCGGTGCTGGGCGGGTTGGAAACGGAGCCGTGCACCGTGACCGAGCCGATGAACCAGCTATTGGTAGTGAGGAATCGGATGATGACTCCGTCTTCGTAAGGATCGGCCTCCACCTGGATGTCGGCATACCGTCCGGTGGCGAACAGGCGTTCGATGCTGGCCCGGACAACCGTCATGTGCAGCGGCTGGCCGCGTTTCATGGGCAGGATCTGAAACAGTTCATCGGGTTCGAGAGGCTGAGTGGCGGGACTGAACTGAATGTTCTTTATCGGCTGGCCTTCGTACTTCTGATACTGAGCCCGGCCAATCCGCGGCCCGGCCACGGCGAGCAGCAGGAGCACGCGAAGAATCAAGGCAAACTGCCGGCACACGATCCTCATGATAGCGTAGGTGCTTCATAGCAACTTTGTTACCATGACCTTCGATGGACCCGGCCGAGCGCGATCGATATTCGCGGCAGATTCTTTTCCCAGGAATTGGAGAAGCGGGGCAGGAGGCGTTGCTGCGGGCGCACGCGGCGATTGTAGGCTGCGGGGCCCTGGGGAGCTTCCATGCGGCAGCGCTGGCGCGCGCCGGAGTGGGCCGGCTGACGATCGTGGATCGCGACTACGTCGAGTCCAGCAATTTGCAGCGGCAGTGGCTGTTCGAAGAATCGGACGCGGCCGAGTCCCTGCCCAAGGCGGTGGCGGCGGAAAAACGAATCGCCGCCATCAATTCCAGCATTCAAGTTCGGGCCAGGGTAGCAGATCTGACGGCATCGAGCGTGGAAGATTTACTGAACGAAGCGGGCCTGATCCTGGACGGGACCGACAATTTCGACACGCGCTACCTGATCAACGATTACGCCGTGAGCCGGAGAGTTCCCTGGATCTACGGTGCAGCGGTCGGCAGCTACGGCCTGGTGATGCCGGTAATTCCGGAAGTGACGGCCTGCCTGCGGTGCGTTTATCCGGAGCAGCCCGCGGGAGTCCAACCGACCTGCGAGACAGCCGGCGTGCTGAATGTAATCGTATCGGTGGTGGCTTCCTTGCAGGTGGCTGACGCGCTGAAGATTCTTTCGGGCAATGCGCATCTGGTGCGCCCGCGCATCACGACTGTGGATGTTTGGGAGGGCGGCATCCGCCAGATCGGCGGCCCCTCGCGCGATCCCGAATGTCCGGCCTGCGGGCGGCGGGAATTCCGGTATCTGGAACGGACCGCGCTGCCGCCGGTGAGTTTATGCGGGCGCAACGCGGTGCAGGTCCGCGATCGCGAAAGGTGCATCGATCTGTGGGAACTGGCGGAGCGGCTGAGACCGCTGGGTGAGGTCCGCGCCAACGAATATGCTGTGCGATTCTTCATTCCACCTTATGAGATGACGATATTCCCGGACGGCCGCGCCATTGTGAAAGGCACGGCCGATGCGGGAGTCGCACGGAGTTTGTACGCGCGGTATGTAGGGTAGAAGAAATGCGTCCGTCCCCGTTTCGGGCGCTGATCGCGCGCTACTGAGATGGCTGAGTGGGGAAGCTGAGGCGTTTTTCAACTTCGAGGAGCCGGGCTTCGACAGCGGTGAGCCGCTGTCGGAGCATGAAGTCGCCGAGTCCGGATTCCTTGAGCTTCGTCTCGATGCTTTGGGCGAAGCTGTAGAATGCCTTTAACAGTTCGGTCTGCACGTCACGCAGGGTTTCTTTGAGATCGTCAAAGCCGTGTTGGAACTCGGAACGTAGCTGCAAGAAGTCTGCTTTCGTGGCCGGTTCGTGACCGTTTTCCATCGGGAGGCTCCTTCATGTATTCTTCGAAGGAACTACGGGATGCGCACCACGGTGAAGTTGCTCATGGTTACGCTATCGCCGGTCTGAGCCACCTTGCCCTGGAACGAAATAGTCAAGCCGGCGGTGTAGTCGCCGGTGGCGGTTCCGACTGTCGCGGCGAATGGCAGAACGCTGCCCCAGGTTAGGGAGCTCAACTGCGCTCCGGCGGCTTGGATGGCCGCGCCGGCGCTGCCGGTCACTAGCGCATCTAGAGCGGCGGCATCGCGATGAACCAGCACCGTGCCTCCCCAGTCCACTTCCACCGAAAAGCCCGCCGCGGTTCCCGGGTGAGACACGTCGAAGCGGATTTCCAGGCGGTCGCCCGGCTGTAGGACGCCGGACGGAATGGCACAATTGCCGATGTTCTCGAGAGTCAGGCTGCTGGTGGCGCCACCGGCGCCGTTACAGAGTACCTGCGGGCCAGTGAAGGGCTGCGCGTCGCCGGGGTCCGGGCTGTCCAGACGGTAGCTGGCGAGGAGGGTATCGCCAGGCTGCGGCGTCGCCCCAGTCAGGAACTGGACCGAGTTGCCCGTCAAACTGAAATCCTGACCGGCCTTCTGGAGAATGCCATTGCGGTAGATGGCCAGGCTGGTGGCGGGGTCCGGCACGGCCGAGATCCCGAACAGTCTGTTGGCCCCGTCCACGATGCCGGACAGCGCCTCACTGTCAATAAACGACGCCTGCGGGCCGCCGCATGGGCCGGAAGATCCGTCCACATGGACGCAATCCGATGGCGAGCCGTTGACCGAGGCCAACATGCCGGTCGGATCCACGATGGCCACGGACCCGGCGGCATAGGACATGCCTTTCAGCGGGCGGGAACCAAGGTCGGCAATCAGTCCGATTACCGAGGACTCGGGTATCGGGGTGGCGCCAGTATCGCCGGCGCTGGAGCCCGATGACGACGGGGCGGTCGCGGCAGCAATCCGCACATCGCGGACATGCAGCGGCTGTCCGCTGGACGGCACGGACCAGGTTTCCTGGAACTGTACACGGCCATCGCTGGTGTAGATGACGGAGTAATTGACTTGGGGGGTGGCGGTGGTTGTGGGCGCCAGTTGGACACGGAGCACTCCGTCCACCACTTTCACGGTGGTGGATTGGGTGACGATGCTGGAGTTATCAGCAGCCTGAAAACTGTTCCAACTGATCGTCACCGAACCGTTGAAGCGGGTACCATCGGCCTTGTAAAGCACGTCTTGAATCGTGGTCAACGCCGGACCGGCAGCGAGCGCGGACGACGCCAACACGGCTGCGAACCAGAAACGGGAAAACATATTACCTCCGGAAAGTGAGTCCGCACCCGGACGGGCGCGGGAGAGAGACGAACTCTTCCAACGCCCTCAGTGTAACCGGCCGGTTGCACGATTCCGGCGCGGACGGGAATTCGAAAAATCAAAAACATGAAGAGAACCAATGCTTTGCGGCTTGCCAGAATATGCCGGAACGCGTGTGACCGGCGTTTCGACTGTTCCGCAACCGGCCGCCCCTCCAGCGTGTTATAGTTTTCAAATCAAATTGAAAGTATTGGTTCGGAATCAGACTCGCGACGCCGTTTTAGGCGATGCCGTGGACGTGGCGGATACCAGTTCGACGCGGCGGACCGGCCTGCTGAAACACGACCGCCTGGACGCCGGACAGGGACTATGGATCACCCCGTGCGAATCGGTCCATACGTTCTTCATGAAGTTTCCCATCGACCTGGTGTATCTGGACAAGCACAAGAAAGTTCGCAAGGTGCGGCATGCGGTGCCGGCGTGGCGGCTTTCGATGTGCCTGTCGGCGCGATCGATCCTGGAACTTCCAGCGGGCACCGCGGAGCGGACCGGTACGCGGGCCGGCGACCAATTGGTTATGGAACCGTTGCCCTGAATCGAAAACTCCGCGGCGCCTGGCGCTATCCGATTGCGCCGCCGCGCGGGCTACGGGAGCGTTTGGTGGTGGTAAGGGATTTCGCAAAACGTAGCTATTCTCGGCGAGTTGCGACCAGCATCTCTCCATCTCTGTGAAGATCCCCTGTCTCACGGCCTCGGCTCCAATTGACCGCGACAGTCACTGGCGCGCTCGGCGCCGTTCCCACGGTCGGGATCACGGGAACTGCCGCGCCCGGAGTTTACCCATCAGATGCTGCGCCGGTCGTTCTCCACCATGGCGCTGGATTCGGGCGCATCGCCGAAAGATGTTCAGGGCCAGATGCGGCACACCGATGCCCGGATGTCACTCTATTAGGGAAAGGTGATCCCCGCAAGCGTCAAGCAGATGAAGACGAAGATCGAGGAGCAGGGCAAAAAACCTGTGCACGCAGAGGCGAAAGCCGGGCGAAACCGCTGAGATTTCCGCCCAAAACCGCCCACAGGCCTGCGATGCGGCTGACGGCCTCAAACATGGGCTGATCTCTGACCCCACCCGCTGCAGGTTCGATCCGGGCGAGTTGTTGTGCAAGGAAGGCGACCGCGCCGATTGTCTGACTGTGGTGCAGGTGGATGCTGCGCGCAGGGTCTACGGTCCCGGCAGGAATCCGCGTACCGGAAGGAACTTTTCGGGACGCTCGCGCCGGGCGGCGAAATGGGCTGGCCCCTCATGGGCGGAGGGCCCGAGCCTTATGCGCCCATTCTCGATCAGGCCAGGTACGTGGTGTATTACGTGGAGTATAAGGACGCCGACTGGGACTGGCGCACGTGTCGCCCTACGAGACGGTGCGATCCTTCCGCAACATGGGACACACTTGGCGTCGAGAAGACGGACGGCAGCGTATGGCTGTTTATGGTGCCGGGAATGGGGCATTGCGGCGGTGGAGACGGGCCCAACGTTTCTCACAGATCGGAACCCTCAACCGATGGGTCGAGGAGGGCAAGCCGCCGGCCAGCATCGTCGCGTCTCACAGTACGAGCCGCAAGGGTGGGAAAGACGCGCCCCTCTCGACTGTGAGGTCCGAGTAGGGGTCGGGCCGCTACGGCCAAAGCGATTACAACGCGGATACAACGGGGAAGTGCGGGATTCTGAAAGCCATGAGGGATATGGACGTTGTGAACCGATCGGAACTATACCGCGTGTGGTGGAAGGCGTTTTTCGAGGGACGCCACACGGGCGTCGGCGCTGCCCGCCAGCGCCGGGGAGATCGGCTTTGGGTAGTTTGCCGGTGCGGAAGTTCTGGCGGAAAGCGAGGGACTTGGACACTATGAGCAGGAAGCGTAAGGACCCCTCGGCGGTTGTGCCTGGGTCTCTTCATCAGGAGTGGCGCTGCATTGCGCGGTACCAGGTAGAGCTGAAGGAGACAACTCCCCGTTGGATGGCGAGTGCGCGGGGGTACGTGTCGCCGGATTGGCGGTGCGCCGTCATGGGATGCCCGGGGGATCTGTCGCTTCCCGACTGTGTAAAGGGAGTGACCCAAGTTTATATTGCCCACGAGCGGGCCGCATTCGCGGCTGTGAGCGTGGGATAATCGAGTTGGCCCATCAAGGTGGGCTAAGGACAGTTCCGATGCCCAATTACAACGTGCATGAAGCCAAGAACCAGCTCTCGCAGCTGCTGAAGCGGGTTGAAGAGGGGGAAGAGGTCGTCATCATGCGGGACGGCGATCCTGTGGCGAAGCTGGTTCGCTGCCGGCCGCCTAAGCAAAAGAAGAGGGAACTCGGCTTTGCCAGAGGGCAAGTGCGGGAGACGCCCGGGTGGGAGAAGGCGATGACTAAAGAGGAAGCGGACCGCTTCCTGGGGATCGCTTGACCCGAGGCTATCTGCTCGACACTCACACGTTTTTGTGGGCACTTCAGGCGCCGGAAAAGCTGTCACGCAAGGCGCGCCGGATCTGCGAGTCTCCGACGAAGCCTCTTATCCTGAGCCCTGTTTCCTTTTGGGAACTGATCGCCAAGTGTGAGGCGGGCAAGCTGGACATTCCCGCTGTGGGAACCACTCTGCCGTTGTGGGCCGAGCGGTTGGGCGCCCGGATGCTGCCACTTGAGGCGAAACACGTGTTGGCGTTGTACGGCTTGCCCGTGCTGCACAGCGATACGTTCGACCGGGTGCTGATCGCGCAGGCTCTGGTGGAGGATCTTGTTATTGTGACGAAGGACGAGGATGTTCAGGGGTACCCTGGACTTCATTGGATTTGGTGATGCGCCGGGGCCCAGGTCGGCCATGGGCTTGGCCGGGATAGCCACGGGGTCGGCGTAGTGCTTGGTGAACCCGCCGCAGCCCTCCTACACCCTGGCTACGGCAGCCTCGCCCAGGGAAGCCTTGACCGCGGTAGTGGCCGCCGTCTTCAGGGACATCGTCCTCCCCCGGAGGATCGCCCGCTCCGCTTATCAGACCATCGCGGACTGGATGCCGGTCGATGTCGGATTTGTCTGGGTGGTAGACCCGGAGACGCTGGAGAGCATCCTGCATACGGCGCAGGGCCGGTTGGCGTTGCCCGATGCCACCCTGCGCATCCCCGGCACACCTATCGAGATTCCGCTACGCCAACTTGAAGAGGAGCAGTTCCACAAAGGCGCAGAAAGACCGGGCGTATCAGGAGGCCGCAAGAACAGCCTTGCCAACCACCGGGCTGATGCCGATATCGTCACAAATGGACGCAGCATAGCACCAGAAGTAGCACACGGACCGATGGCGCAGCCAAGTAGAGCGGAGTGCGCCACTGTGCCGCCGGTTTCCTTCCTGAACCTATCTCGATGCCTCCATCCGCACGCACCGCTGAAGAGCTGCCAGGCAAAAAACGAGCGCCGGGCCTGAGGGTCTTTGTCGATTTCCTTTTGCAACGTCGCCAGTACCGCCCGATCGCAAGCCTGGTGTTCGAGTTCTCGTCGCCCACGCCTCGTCACCAGGACTTCGCTGACAGCGAAGACTGTTCGGGCCGGGGCAGAAGGTCCACACGGTCTTGATACTGCTGCGGGAGCACCGAGGGTGAGGAAGCACGATGCAGCCTTGACACACGATGCAGCCGAGCTTGTGCTTCAGGGTGCCGTGAGAGATATTAGTCGGCACCCACAATGCAAAGTTCGCTGCTCTTCGCGTTCGTCGATCCCAAGGACCCGTTCACCGCCGGCGAGATAGCCGGCGAGCCGTCGCCCGGCCCCTTGCTGTCCATCCTTTCTGCGCGTGCGTTCACGGACGCGTTCCTCTTCCACACACCCCAGACGCGGGAAAATGCGGAGGCTACCTTAGATGAGATTGCGGGCCGGCATCCGGGTTGCCGTGTCGAAGTGCGTCCCCTGCCGGTTTCAGACCCCAAGGACTATTCGGCCATCATGGGCTCATTGGGGAGGCAGGTGCGCGGCATCCTGGCCGGGCACCGAGGTGCTGAGTTGTCGGTCTGTGTGTCCAGCGGCACGGCGGAAATGCGCGCCGCCTGGTTTCTTTTGCGGGCGGCCAATGTTCTTCCGGCTCGCCTCTTGCAGGTCGGTTCCCCCGCCGCGCCCTTGTTCGGCGCCGCCGGTGTGAAGGAGGTCTCACTCGAGGGAGGCGACTGGAGCGTGCTCCGCGACCTGGTGATGCCGATCGACTATTTCACGACATCGGTGCCGGACGGAGCCGCACCGCTTCAAAGCAGAATACCTGATAAACGCGGAGACCTTGAAAGGCCGTTGTTCTCACGGGTGATCCCCTGCGCGCCACCACCCGCAGCCGCACCGGAGCCCGAGGCAGCACCGCATCCGGAGTTGGATGCAGCCCTGAGCGAACTCAGCTTTCATATCCATTCGCCCAAGATGAGGCTCCTGGCACAGAGGGCGGCGATCGTGGCAGAGTGCGACGAGGCGACGCTCATCCACGGCGAAACGGGCACAGGGAAGGAACTGGTGGCGAAACTGGTGCATCGGCTTAGCCCGCGCCACACCCATAAGATGGTCACGGTGAACTGTGGTGCGATTCCGCAGGAACTTGCGGAAAGCCAACTGTTCGGCCATGTTCGCGGCGGTTTCACTGGCGCGGTCACCGATCGAGAAGGAGTCTTTGAGGCGGCGCATGGCAGCACGCTGTTCCTGGACGAGATTGGCGAATTGACGCTGGCTTGCCAGGCGAAGATTTTGCGCGCCGTGCAGTTCGGCGAGTTCGAGAAGGTGGGCTCGGCGAAAACGGTTCGTGTGAATGTCCGGGTGATCGCGGCTACCCATCGCAATCTCAAGAAGGAAATCGCGAAGGGCGCGTTCCGAAACGACCTCTACCAGAGACTCAACATCCTGGGGCTGGAGATACCGCCTCTCCGGGAGCGGTCCGGTGAGATTCCCGAACTGGCGCTCGCCATTCTGAAGGACATCAATGCCCGGCGGCAGCAGCCGCGCCAGATTTCGAAAGAGGGTCTGCGACGCCTGGAATTATACGAGTGGCCTGGCAATGTCCGGGAACTCGATGCGGCGCTCCGGCGATCAGTGGCTTTCGCTTCGGGACCTGTGCTTCGTCCGGAAGATATCCTGATCGACAGCTCTTCGCCCACGACCGATCCGTTCCGGACCTTGCCGGAGCCCGGCCCAGGTTTCAGCCTGGAGCATTTTCTGGACCAGGCTCGCGCACATCTGATTCTGCGCGCACTGGAGAAAGCCGGAGGAAACCAGACATCGGCCGCGGCTATGTTGGGGATCTCCAAGCAGGCCGTCAGTAGGTTTATAGCCGACAACCGTCGTTGACGCTGCGACAAGCCCGATTGACGGGGTGTCCACGCATCTTGCTGAAAACGCTGTTCGGCTATTTTGGCCTTCGCGTGCATTACTTACACGCGGAGGCAAGCAGATGCGAACCATTGCAAATGAACTGGAAGGAATCACGGTAGGCGCTCCGGCGCACTTCGGAAGCCTGACAATCTTCCCGCTACTGAGAGCGGGCGGCGCCGGAGACGAACCGGACTATATGCTGCTCGAAGAAGCCATCGCGCTCGGAACGGCGCGCGTCACGGAACTGGGTATCGGCGGCTCGGTACCCGAGTTGCGATTTGAGAACCTTGGCGAGAAGCCGGTGCTGCTGTTCGACGGCGAAGAACTGATCGGCGCCAAACAGAACCGGACCGTCAACCTGACCATCCTGGCGCCGCCGAAGCAGTCAATCGTGATCCCGGTGTCCTGTGTGGAAGCCGGCCGCTGGCGCGCGGAAAGCGAGGAATTTCGGCCGGCTTGCCATATCATGTACTCGCGTGCACGGGCCGAACGCGCCGAACAGGTAACCTTCTCGATAGCGACAAGCGGGGCACGCCAGTCGAACCAGGGGGCAGTCTGGGACGAAATCGCGGCGAAGTCCGAGCGTATGGGGACTGCCTCACCGACGCAAGCGATGGCGGCGATGTACGACAGTCATGCCGTTTCCATTGACGCCTACCTGCACGCGTTCACCTGGGCGGAGCACCAGGCCGGTGTGCTTTTTGCGGTTGGCCCACAGGCTCTGGGCGTGGATCTGCTGGACCGGCCCGAGACGATGCGGAAGGCCTTCCCGAAGTTTTTGCGCAGCTATGCGCTCGACGCCGTGGAGACTCCACGTTCAGCGCCGCTCGGCATGTCGGAAGCGACGGCATTTCTGGCGCACGTTGGCGGCGCCACGCCAATGACCCAGCCCGCTATTGGGATGGGGAAGGACGTCCGATTAACCGGAGGCGGCATTTCCGGCGCGGCCCTTTGGGCGGAGCAGAGGTACATTCATCTGTGCGCGTTCACGACGGACGGGAACGGCTCTCCGGCCGGGCTCCAGACGCGGATCAGTCGTCCCAGGCGCAGGCGCGCGGAGCGCGAAAAAGGTTAGCATTGAACTGAATCTGCCTATGAGCCAGTTGGAGCGGATCTACAAATTCGATCGCCTGCTGCGGCGGAAGCAACCGCCGACGAAGCGTGAGATCCTGCGGGATTTTGAAATCTCGCCGGCACAGTTCAAGCGCGACCTGGATTTCATGCGTGAGCGACTGGGCGCATCGATTACCTTCGATTCCGCAAGCGGAGGCTACCGGTACGCCTCGGGAGATTTCAACCTGCCGGGCTTGTGGTTCTCTGAATCCGAAGTGTATTCGATGCTTTTGATGCATGCGCTGCTGGATCGACTGCAAGCCGGATTGGTGCGGGAGCAACTGGAACCGTTCGAAGACAAACTGCGGGCGCTCCTGGGCAAACCGAAGCGTGGAGCGGACAGCATCCTGGAGCGGATGCGAGTAACGCCCGCTCCGCAGCGCCGGGCCAACCCTCGGCACTTTCAGACAATCTGCGATGGCACGCTCCGCCGGAAGCGGCTTCGGATGCACTACTATGCCCGCTATCGCGATGCCGAAACGGACCGCGTCGTGTCCCCGCAGCGGATGGTGTACTACCGGGGCAATTGGTACCTGGACGCCTGGTGTCACGAGAAACTGGCCATCCGCCGTTTCGCCATTGACGCGGTGCGAGAGGTGGCAGTCCTGGAGGAACCAGCGATCGAGGCTAAAACGGATGGCAGTGAGCAGCAGGGCTACGGTATCTTCGCGGGTCCGGCCGAGCATGTTGCCACGCTGGTGTTCGACGCCGAAGCCGCGCGCTGGGTCGGCGAGGAGGAGTGGCATCCGCATCAAAAAGTGCGGCCGCTCCCCGACGGCGGAGTTCGACTGGAAGTTCCGTACAGCGAACCGCGAGAGATTATGATGGATATCTTGAGGCACGGCCCACATGTTGAAGTGGTCCGGCCTGCGTCCCTCCGAAACGCGGTAGCGGATGCCCATAGACAGGCGGCGGAGAAGTATATTCTCGCCAAACGCTCAGTAGCGTCCGCCAGGACGACCACAGGTACCCGCACGGCGCGCGCCCGTTAAGCCGCACCCCGTTCGATACGCTCTGCAAATTTCTGGTGCCAGGCTCCTTCGGTGAGCTACCACGTGCTGGAAACTTGCTATTTGGAGATCGACAAATGAGGATATTGCACACCGCCGACTGGCAGGTTGGGATGCGCGCCGCGCATCTGGGCGATAAAGGCGAAAGGGTCCGCCTTGCCCGGTTGGAATCGGGCCGTCGCGTGATTGACGAGGCGCGCCGCGAGAAGGTGGACCTTGTAGTGGTGGCCGGCGACACGTTTGAAGACAACGGCGTGGATCGCCTGAAAGTTCGGGAAGTCGCCAAAATTCTGGGCGGCGCCGGCTGCCCGGTGTATCTGATCCCCGGCAACCATGACCCGATGACGCCGGGTTCCGTCTGGGAAGATGCGTCGTGGGGCGAGTTCGCCAACTTGCACATCCTGAAGGAATCGGTCCCCGTGGAAATTGCGGGCGCGGTGTTGTATCCCTGCCCGGTGGCCGCCGGCGATTCCAAGGAAGACCCCACTGCCTGGATCCATGCCGGTCCGGAGAAAATCGCCATCGGAATCGCCCATGGCAGCGTGGAAAACGCCGGGTACGAACAGGTAATGCCGATTGCCCACAACGCCGCTGCTCTGCGCGGGCTGGACTATCTGGCCCTGGGCCACTTCCATTCCAAAACTCTCTACGGCGATGCTGGCGGTGCATTTCGGATGGCCTATTCAGGCACCCACGAGCCGACGGACTTCAGCGAGCATGACAGCGGCAATGTGTTGGTTGTCGAAATCCCGAACCACGGGGCGGCGCCACAAATCCAGACGCTTCGCACGCGAAGCCTGGAGTGGTTGTCGTACCGGCGAAAGATCGAGCAGCCTGGCGAGATGGGAAGACTCGCCGTGGAACTGGACGGACTTTCGGCGCCGGAGCACACGCTTCTGAAATGCGTTCTGGAAGGAACGCTGTTTGGCAGCGATCACGAGGCATTGGGCAAGGTGATGGAGATCGTCGAGGGGCGGTTCCTGTTCGGACGCGCAGAGATGGAGCGGCTGGTGCCGGATCAGGGCGGCCCCGATTGGTTCAAACATCTGCCCAATGGGTATTTGCGGGACGCCGCGCAGGAGTTACTGGCGCAGGCGGGCGGAAATCCGCCGGATGCGGTGGCATCGGCGGCACTCATGGAGTTTGCGCGGCTGTGGAGGGAGGCGATCTGATGGTACTTCATTCGGTTTACATCGAAAACTACAAAGGGATTCGCGGTCCGCTGGCGGTGGAGTTCGACCCGCAGTCGCCCAACCTGCTGGAGGGCCCCAATGGGGTAGGCAAATCGACTCTCGTGCAAGCTATCGAACGATGTCTCGTGGAGAGCCATAATACGTCGGGCGCCAGTGCGGAAGAGATGCGCCCGCGGGGCACGGCTCTGGCCCCCGCGATTGCCGTTGAATTCAGTCACGGCGACGATCGGTACCGCATTGTCAAAACTTTTCTCGATGCGCCGAAAGCGACCTTGGAGCGCCGGCGAGCCGACGGAGGCTACGACACCATTGCGAATGGGAAAACCGCGGACGAGCACGTCCGCAAGATGCTGCACAGCCAGCCCACGAAAGCCAGGGACAAGGCGGGCGACCGGATGGGCCTCTTTTCCGTCATGTGCAGTCCGCAGGGAAAGCAGGACCTGCCTGCGTTGAGCGGCGACGCTCTGGCCGACATTCGCGGGATGCTCGGCGCACAGGTCTCGGGAGCGGCCGGCGCTGCGTTCGAGCGGCTCATCACTAAGAAGTATCTTTCGGTGTGGACGCCTGGCGGTAACCCGAAGAAGGGTAAGCTTACGGAGGCTCAGCAATCTCTCGACAGTGCGCGAGAGGACCGGGCACAATGCGTCGCCCTGATGAAGCAGGTTGCCGGGTTGCAATCTTCTGCCCGGGAGCAGCGTGCGCAGTCGCAGCATACCCAGGAACGCATGCTGGTGCTCCAGACGGAACACGATGCGATCGACGCCGTGGCGCAAGAGGTGCTCGCATTGCGGGCCCGGCGTCTTCCCGCCGCGAGCCGGGTGGATGCCGCCACCGCGCGATACAACCAGTTGCGTGCCGAGATCGACCGCATTATCGATTCGCAGAACTGCAAGCACTCTTGTGAGGACCAGGCGCCCATACTGGAAAAGGCCGAGGCCGAAGCAAAGGCAGCGCGGGACGCACGCGTACAGCAGGCGGCGGCCGCCCGGGATGCGTGGGAGGCGGCCTCCCAGGCAAGCCCGCAGATTCAGCAGATCGAACAGAGGATCGAGCGAGCCGCGGCGTTCCTGCAACTGGCGGGCGAATTGGAGGCGACCGGCGCGAGGCTGGAGCGCGCCCGGGAAGCAGCGAAGCGCCGGCAGGATCTGGAGCGTGAGATTGCTGCGGTGAACGCCCCTGCCCGGTCGGACTGGAATATTATCCAGGCCGCGGGTCACGATCTGGATCAGGCCGCCGTCCACGTGGAGGCTCTGGCTCTGCGGTTCGAAATTGCGGCGGAAACCGAAATCGCGGCGGACGTAATCGCCGGCGAACCCACCGGGAGGGTCCACATTGCAGCGGGCCAGACCTTCGCGGCACGCGGCGACGGCGCCGTAACCGTTGCCCTGCCGGGGCTCGCAACTTTCCGCGTAACAGGGCCTTCCGGCGATGCCGCCATCTGGCGCGTCAGGCAGCAGGCCGCAGCCTCGCGATTGCACGAGCTGCTGGCGCCGTTCGGCATATCGCGCTGGCAGGACCTGGAAAAACAGGTGCGGCAACGGGACCAGATTGAGATGGACCTGATCGGTGCCAGCGCGGAGTATGCCGCGGCACTGGGGACAGAACGCTTCGAGGATTTGGAAGGGCGTCACAGCGAGGTTGCGCGCAGGCGACAGGAACTGCTCAGTGTCGAACCTTCGTGGACAGACATACGGCCGGACGTGGTAGCCCTTCGGGCTGAGGCCGCCGTCCTCAAGCAGAAGGCGGACATCGCGCAGAACCTTGCGCGCTCCGGGTGGCAGAAGGCCGAGCGCCTTTGCGTGGGGGCCGAATCTCTGGCCGCCAAAGCTGCCGAAGTGCGCTCCGCCAACGAAAGCACGCTGGCGGAGGCAAAGCGGGTGCTGGCGCAATTGGAGGCGGACGGGCTCGCGCTATCCGACCGGAATGAAAACCTTGCAGCACGGCGGCGCGAATGTGAAAGTGCCGAGGACGAGGTCCGGGGCATCGATAAGTCGCTCCAGCAACTACCGGCCGATGCTCCCGAACGTGCATCCTTGTTGCGGCAGCAGATCGAAGCACTGGGGTCTGCGATTCAAACGGCGCGGGAAGCTTACCAGCAGTGTGAAGCAGCCGCGCGCGTCATACTGCTTCAGGGACCGTACACCTGTCTGGCATCGGCAGAGGAACGGGTGCGGCAGTTGGAACACGATACGGCCATGGAGACTCGCCGGTTGGAGAGCATCCAGCGGCTCAAACAGGTGGTGGACGAGGCTAAGGTGAAGGCTCTCGCGGGTATCGCCGCGCCGGTTGAGGCGCGAGCCGCGGTTCTCCTGGAAAGGATCTCCGGACGCCCGCTGGCCCGTGTTCATCTGGGCGATGGCATGGCGCTCGAGTCCGTTCAGCCCGAAGGGTCTGATGACTCCGGAGCGGTAGACCAGATGTCGGCGGGCGAGCAGGAGCAGATTTATTTTGCCACCCGCCTGGCGCTGGCAGAAGTTCTGGCGGAAAAGGAGCGGCAGGTGGTGGTGCTCGACGATCCTCTGGTGAACACCGACACCGAGAGGCTGGCGCGCGTTCTGGAACTGATCGCCGAGAAATCCAGCCGGCTGCAATTTGTGATTCTGACATGCCATCCGGGGCGCTACCTGGAACTTCCCAATGCTGTGACGAAGTCCATGGAGGAACTGATGGCCGCGGCGGTACCGACAGAGGCAAAGGCGTGAGGAAAGACGCGCAGCGGCTGATCTTCTCCCCGAGCGACCTCATCAACTTCATGGGCTCGCAGTTTGTCACATGGATGGACCGGTTCGAGAGGGAATGTCCCGGCACAATCGAACCGGACCCGGTCAGCGAGGAGGACAAGATCGTCCAGTTCAAGGGCGTGGAGCACGAGCACGCCTTCCTGGGCCGGCTGGCTGAGCAGGGCCGCCGGGTATGCGACTTGAGCGGCGGCCGGGAGCACCTGGAATCTACGCTGGCCGCTATGCGCCGCGGCGAAGAGATTATCTACCAGGCCTATCTGGCCTGTGACGACTTTGCCGGTTACCCCGATTTTCTGGTGCGCGTGGAGTCGCCCTCGAATCTGGGCGCGTGGTCGTACGAGCCCTGGGACCCAAAACTGTCCCGCCATACCAAGCCGTACTTCCTGGTGCAGCTCTGTTGTTATGCCGAGATGCTGGAGCGCGCCCAGGGCGTGCGGCCGCGTTACCTGCGGGTTGTTCTGGGCGTCGCCGGCGCAGAGCCTGCGGCCTTCCGTACCGATCATTTCTACTATTACTACCGTGCTCTGAAAGAGGCTTTCCTCGATCAGCAGCGCACGTTCGATGGCCGGCGCCAACCCGAAATCCCCTCTCTGGAAGATGTCGGCCGCTGGTCCGGCTATGCCGAACGCGAACTGACTGCCCGCGATGACCTGGCCCTGGTCGCGGACATCCGGCACGCCCAGATTGAGAAACTCCAGGCCGCTGGAATTAACTCCGTGACAGCCCTTGCCGCGGCGCCGGCTGCCGTCCACGTACCTCACCTGAACGATGCGACATTCCAGAAACTCAAGCGCCAGGCAGCTCTGCAAGTCGCGTCGCGCGGCGCGGCGGTCCCCAGCTATGAGTTACTGAAGCCGGACCAGACCGATGGACCACGCGGCCTGTCGCTGTTGCCTGCTCGCTCGGAATCCGACGTGTTCTTTGACATGGAAGGATTCCCGCTGATCGACGACGGCAGGGAGTACCTTTTCGGCGCCTGTTATTACGAGGGCGGCCAGTTGCGCTTCGGCGACTGGTGGGCGCACAGTCCCGGCGCGGAGAAGCGCGCGTTCGAAGCACTCGTACGTTGGGTGCACGCCCGCTGGCAGCAAGACCGTACCCTTCACATCTATCACTATAATCATTGCGAAGTGACGGCTCTCCGGCGGCTCATGGGAAAGTACGGCGTGTGCGAGCAGGAGGTGGCTGATCTTCTCCACGGACAGGTGTTTGTGGACCTCTATCGCGTCGTGCGCCAGGCGGTGATGATCGGCGAGCCGTCCTACTCGCTGAAGTACGTCGAACATTTGTACCGCGGCCGGCGGGAAGGCGATGTCGCATCGGCTGGTGAGTCGATGGTGTTCTACCAGCGGTGGTTGATTGCACAGACGGCGATACCCCGGAGGTCTCGCCGATTCTGAAGCAGATCCGCGATTACAACGAACAGGACTGCCAGTCCACGGCGGAACTGGCAGGTTGGCTGTGGCAGAGAAAGCGGGAAGCTGCCATTGGACCCGTGGTGGGGATTTCGGAAGTTCCGAATGGGGCAGCAGAGGCGCATAGCGAAAATGAGAGGCGCCACGCGCTGGCGACGGCCATCCTGGCGGAGATTCCCGAGGATCGGCCGGCCGGCGAGGCGGGGGAACAGGCTCGTGTCAAAGAACTGCTGGCGCATCTGCTGGAGTTTCACCGGCGCGAAGAGAAGCCCATATGGTGGCGGCGGTGCGACCGCATAGAAATGCAGGAGAACGAACTGATCGACGATCCCGAATGTCTCGGCGGATTGCAGCGCACGGCACGGCAGCCGCAGCCGGTGAATCGGTCCTTTGAGTACGAGTACACATTCGATCCCCGTCAGGAAACGAAGGTGCGGTTGGATGCCAAGTGCGTGTTCACCCATGACTGGTCGAAGCATGCCACCGTAACTGAATTGGATCTGGATACCGGCCGTGCCGTAATGAAGGTGAGCATTCAGCAGGGTGTACCACCGGACCGGCCGAACCTTGCGCCAGAGGAGTTAATGCTCGGCAAGGTGGTTGCTCCGGCTGTCGAGAGGCTCGTCAATCGGTGGCGTGACACGGGCGCCTTACCCGGTACGCTGGATGATTTCCTATATCGTCGGAGGCCCAGACTTCTGCGAAACCTGGAAGGCCCCATCATCCCCGGAGATACCGACCTGCTTCAGGGGGCGATCGACGCGGTTCTCCAGATGCGCGGAACGACGCTGTGTATCCAGGGGCCTCCCGGCTCCGGCAAGACGTATACGGGCGCGCGAGTGATTGCGGCTCTGCTCCGCGCGGGCAAACGGGTCGGGATCACCTCGAACAGTCATCGGGCTATCAACGTCCTGCTGGCGGAGAGCTGGCAGGCTGCCTGCGACGCGGGATTGCGCCCCGATGCGGTGAAGGTGTGCAGGGACGAGGAGGATATGGCGGGTCTTCCGGCCGATTGCCCCAACGTCTCAAATGGGCGCGCGTTATACCAGGCCAACCCGTTGCCTCGCCTGATTGCCGGAACGGCTTTCGCCTTCCTCGACGAAGCCGCGGAAGGTGCGCTGGACTACCTGTTTGTCGATGAAGCCGGCCAGGTGTCCATTGCCAAACTGGCCGCGATGGCACCCATAGCAAAGAACATAGTCCTGCTTGGAGACCAGATGCAGTTGGGACAGCCCATCCAAGGGTCGCATCCCGGGGAAAGCGGACGATCGACGCTGGAGTACCTGCTGCAAGACCACGCGACAATCCCATCGGACTTCGGGATCTTTCTGCCCCGCACCTGGAGGCTGCACCCGAGTCTCTGTAAATTCATTTCCGGCGCGGTGTATGAGGATCGGCTGGGCTGTGAGTTCCACACGTCTGACCGGGTGCTGGATAGCGGCGTGCGTACGCCGGATTGGTTGTCGTGTACGGCGGGCATTGGAGATTCTCCCGCCGCGCGCCATGGAAAACGGCCGTCGTACGGTCCAGAGTTGTGGTCAGTGAATTTGGTGGACCGGTGTATAGGCGGATCTACGGGGCGGTGGCCGTTTTGTACGGCTTCCATTTCGTGTCAGGCCTTGATTTCGAGGTCGCCCGTCGTCCAAAGGAGGGGAGCCGCGGCGATAGAAACCTTGCCAAAGCCCACGACGACCAAGGCGCGGATCGAATCCTGGACCCAGTACTGGATGGTCATGCCGGGTCGGGAAAGTCATTCCGGAACTCGTTCCGCATCATGGAGACCAGTTTCGTCTTCAGTTTCAGAGTCAGGTCGGGTCCACTTTTCAGGGCGGCTGGGGCGGCACCCTTCCAACACTTTAGTGCCAGCGCCAACCGCTGGCGGAGTTCGAGCTGCTGGGCCAGCAGTTTGCGAAGAGCGTCGAACTCCTCCTTCGAGACTAGGGCCAAAGTGTCCAGGAGTTCGGCGAGGTCCCGTCCCATACGAAGCTGCGCAAAACTCATGCTGGCCAGGGGTAACGGCGGAATTCGTTGCGGCTAACGCCGCGTGCGCAGTTGTTTCCATTGCAGGAACTGCTGGGGAATCAGTCAAGAGGTGGTGGATGGACCCGGTCATAGAGAGGTCGGTTAGGGCGTTAGCGCCCTCCTCAAACTCAAAGACTGAACAGTGTACATTTCTCGGCCGGTCGCGGAATCCGTGGCTCAGGGGGTGCCTCGATTTTGCGCCTTATTGGCACTGACGCCATGCACCACCACCTCGGCCGCGAGGACCATTTTGCTGGAAATTACGGCCCGACCGGGTGATGAGGTGGGGAGCTCGATCTGTCCGTTTCGAGCCCACCCGGGTCGAAGTCCACCAACGGCTACTCGTACATATACCCCCGTCCGCGTTGCCGGGAATGGCGCTCACCAAAGTGTACGGGTATGTTGCGCAAAGGAGCGGTTCCGCAACGAGGCCGCTGCGGGTCGATCTGCTGGGCTCACGTGTTGCAAAAAGGTATTGCATTATCGGAGGGAATGGCGATACATTTGAGCAATGCTCATCGGATATGCCAGAGTCTCCACCGAGGATCAGGACACTGCCGTCCAGGTGAAGGCGCTCAAGGCCGCCGGCTGCGAGCGCATCTTCCGCGAGAAGGCGTCCGGAGGGCGCTGGGACCGGCCGGAACTTCACCGGCTCCTGGCCCAACTCCGCAAGCCCGATGTACTTGTCGTCTGGAAACTGGACCGGCTCTCCCGCTCCCTCCGCGACGTTCTGACCATCATGGACCGGCTGGCGGAAGCCAAGGCAGGATTCCGGAGCCTGACGGAGGCGATCGACACCACCACCCCAGCAGGGCGAATGATGATGCAGATGGTCGGGGCGTTCGCGGAATTTGAACGTGCCATGCTCAAAGAGCGGACCAGGGCGGGGCTGGATGCTGCCCGTCAGGAGGGACGTATTGGCGGTCGTCGTCCAAAGCTATCGCCTCAGCAGCAGACCGAGATCCGACGGATGGTATCCGAAGGCGCCAAAACGGCCGCCGATGCAGCGAGGCTCTTCAAAGTCCACCCTGCCACCGTGTCACGACTCCTCATGGGTGCTGCCGCCAAATAGGTATGTGCCGCGCCGCGCCGACGCGCCCCCCAACTCAGGGAGAGGGGATCTCCTCGCACCGGTGTTCATCACGCTGGATAGAAAATCGAAAGCCTGGCAAGAAAGTTTTCCAAAACCGTTCCACGTATTCACTGGAAACGCATACTGTTCAGGATATGAAGGGGTTTTACCCCGATTATATCTATGAAGAACCCAACCGTTCTCGACGATGACATTGCCTACCTTTTCATCCACCACAAGGGCCAGTTGCTCGCGACCGCGATCGACTTCGTCGACGTGCCCCTGCTCTCGGGCATGAACGTGAAGTGGAGCATTAGCGAGACCAACGGGCGGCCCTTCGTCCGGGCCAACGTTCCCGCCTCGGACACCGCCCTCGGTCACCGGACCGTTTACTTGCACCGGCTCCTGACCCGCGCGTCCCGCGGTGCGAAAGTTTGCCATCTGAACGGCAACACCCTCGAAAACTGCCGCCGCAATCTGGCCTGCGCTGCGCCTCCCGCAGTGGAGGACATGGCTGCGTAAGGCCCTACGGGGGCGCTCTGCATTCAGGACCTTGCTGGCCCTCAGTGCGGCGCTCCCGGTTTGCTCCCAAGCCACAACCCCAGGGCTTTTCGCGCGGCCTCTACTTCACGCTTCCGCCGATCGTATGCCTGCACGTGGGCCGGATCCGGACGGCCCGCTTCCAGTTGGACGAGCCTTTTCAGGGCGGCCTCATCCGCTACCGGAAGCAGGTGCCTCCTCTTTTCATACTTGCCGACGATGAAGTGGTTCCCAATCCGCTGGCATTTGTTGCGCAGCGCTTGGCTGGATGGGATCTCGGCCAGGGCCGCATCCACCGCAATCAAGGCCTCGTCGGCCGCTACGTTGGTCGTGGACAACAGGAGAATGTGGGTTGCCGGAAACTGGATCAGACACGATGCCAGCATCATCCCGAGCGTTGTTGTTTTTCCTGTGCCCGGCGGCCCCCAGAGAAACCCGGGTTCATACTGGGTGAGACGGAAGGCATCCTGCTGCGCCTGGCGCAACTGCGGGAATCTGCTCGGACTCAAGCCGGCGCCGCGCGATGCTCTCCTGTCACCGCCGAGCGAGTTCAGCACATTAAGACAACTGGCGGACCACCCCGGGTCACTCCATAATGATTCCAGCTTCTCCAGGTATTGAGGGCGATAGATTTTCAATTGTCCGCCTCTCTGGGACGGAGCCGGCGACGCGAACCGCAGGTTGATCTGCCATTCATCCGGCACCACCGAGAGGATGTCGGCGGAGCCCTTCGGCGGCCCGGGCCACCACACGACAGCACCCTCTAGCCGTTTGCCGTAAGTGATTTCTTTCTGAAAGTGTCAAGTTTCGAATTCAGACAACACTCATCTTCTGCCGCCGTTTTCGGTTTCCTGGCGGCCGAGCGAATGACTGTGGATCGGCGACATCGAAGGCCTGCAGGTCCCATTAGGGTAATGCTTCCGATCACCAGGACCGGATCGCTCAAAGTGGGATGTTCTCCCGCTTTAGCAGGCTGAACGCCAATGGTGGTGTCGAGATTAGAATCGGCTGTCGATCCACAGTGTTTGTATATCGATTTTACGCCGATGCATCTGCTGATGGGCAGACGCTTGTCGGTTTGAGGCTTCGGCACGCGCCAGAACTGACCCACCTGATATGCGGTGCTCTGCATATCAGGTGGTATGCGGAGTCCAGGAATATGCGGAGTCCCGCAGGCTGAGATTCGGCCCCCGTGAACAGGCTCAGTGCCTTGGTGAAGGAGCCGGGTGATCGCAAGTCAGCATAATCATATACTCCTCCGGGGAGCCGTGCTGAAACGGATGTTCACCCTTGGGGACGGATTAACCCGGCAACGCAAGGCATTGGATTT
>JARLGM010000065.1 GCA_031292755.1 Candidatus Sulfopaludibacter sp. | reverse complement strand
GTGGCCATGATGATCGGGGCCGCGTCAGCGACCCCGCAATAGCCGCTTGAGCGGCTCACCGGTCATCGGGGCCGCGTTAGCGACCCCGTAAGCCGCTTTGAGCGGCCCAAGGTTAATAAAAGCCCCCGGCTCTGCCGGGGGATCATTTACTCGCAGGCTAATTGAGAAAATAGGTGCGGTAGAGCGTATCGCGCTGCTTGGGGACGAAGCCGGCGTCGCGGATGATGCGGCGCAGTTCCTCTTCGCTGGCGTGGTGGTGGGCGCCGGCGGCGGAGACCACGTTCTCTTCAATCATGATGCTGCCTACGTCATTCCCGCCGAAGCGCAGACCGAGTTGGCAGGTCTTCAGTCCCTGGGTCACCCAGGAACTTTGCACGTTTTCGAAATTGTCGAGATAGATGCGCGAAATGGCCAGGGTTTGCAGGTACTCCACCGCCGTCGCTTCTTCTTTAACAAAATGGCCCAGCGAGGTATTCTCGCGCTGGAAGGTCCACGGAATGAATGCGGTGAATCCACCGGTTTCTTCCTGTAGATTACGCACCAGTTCGAGATGGTTCATGCGCTGTTCCAGCGTTTCGCCGCAGCCGAACATCATGGTCGCGGTGGTGCGCATGCCAAGCTGGTGGGCGGTGCGGTGGACGTCCATCCAATCCTGGGTGCCGCACTTCAGACGGCTGATGCGGTGGCGCACGGCATCGTCCAGGATTTCGGCGCCGCCGCCCGGAATGGAATCGAGCCCCGAATCCATGAGGCGCTTGATGGTGTCGCGCAGGCTCAGTCCGCTGACGTCGGCGATGTTGGTGACTTCCGGCGCCGAGAGGCAGTGCAGGTGGATGCGGAAACGCTGCTTGATGCCGCGGAAGAGGTCCTCGTACCACTCGATTTTGAGATCGGGATGCAGCCCGCCCTGCATCAGCACGCCGGTACCGCCCAGGTCGATGGTCTCCTGGATTTTTTCGAAGATGGTCTCCTGGGGCAGGATGTACCCTTCGGCGTGGCCCATGGGCCGGTAGAAGGCGCAGAAGGAGCAGTATTCGGTGCAAAAGTTGGTGTAGTTGATGTTGCGGTCGATGATGTAGGAGACCACATTCTCCGGATGCCACTGGCGGCGGACCGAGTCAGCCTCCATGCCGATGCCGATCAGGTCGTCGGACTGGAAAAGATCGAGAGCTTCTGCGCGAGTGATCATAAGGAAGAACCCAGGGGGCTAACTCCAAGATACTATGAATCATGCTTCCCGGATCGAGGCCACTGCTGCTCGTCATCTTCGCCCTGCTGGCAGTGCTGGCCTATCTGCCGACGCTGCGGCAGCCGCTTCTGGAAGACGATTACCCGAACCTGGCGATCGCGCAGACCTACGGCGCGCCCGCGGCGTGGCGCCAACTGGCGGACAGCGTGTACCGCCTGCGCGCCACCAGCGAATGGCTGATGAAGTTCGCCTACGATCGGTTCGGCATGAACCCGGCGCCTTACTACGCCGTCTCCATTTTGCTGCACGTGCTGAATACATGGCTGGTGTACGCGTTGGGCGCGTGGCCTCCCGTGGGATATCGCATCTCGGCGTGGGCGGCGCTGTTCTTCGCGGTGTACGAAGGCCACCAGGAGGCGGTGATGTGGTTCTCCGCCTGCAACGAACTGCTCCAGTTTCTGTTCGGCGTGGGCGCGGTAGTCTGCTGGCTGCACTTCCAGCAGGGCGGGCGGCGGCGCTGGTGGTGGTACGCCGGAGTGCTGGCCGGCCTTGCCTTGGCCTTGGTCTCCAAGGAATCGGCGGTGGTGATTGCGGCGATGCTGGCGATCACCGCCGTCCGCTCCCGGACGGCCGCTGCTTTAGCGCCGCCGCTGATTCTGGCCGGGGCCTGCGCACTTTCCGTCTATCTCACCCGGGACAATTCTTTTCGCTTTCAAGACGGCAGTTTCTCGCTGCATGCGCCGTTCTGGCGGACCTGGCCGGAGAATTTCGCGCGCCTGTTCTGGGTGTGGGGACTGATGGGCGCCGCCGCGGCGTGGACCCGGCATCGCGGCGTTTTGTGGCGCGGCCTGCTATGGGCGGGAATCGGCCTGCTGCCCTACAGCTTTCTGCTCTATTCTGCGCGCATTCCCAGCCGGCAACTGTACCTGGCCAGCGCCGGAGTGGCGCTGGTTGTGGGGGCTGGCATGGCCGCGGTGGAGAAGCAGCGGCGAAACCTGGCGGCGCTGGCATGCGCGGCAATGCTGGTCCATAACACCGGCTACCTGTGGATTCGAAAAAGGGCGCAATTTCTGGAGCGAGCGGCACCCACCGAGCGACTCATCGCTCTGGCCAAAAGGACACCCGGGCCACTCTACATCCAGTGTTTCCCACGGCCGGGACTGATTGCCGAAGAAGCCGTACACCTGGGCGCGGGAAAACCGCTCAACGATGTGATCTGGGATGCGGAAACAGCGAAAGCGCGCGGTGCCGTGACCTTCTGTTATGCGCCCACGGCGGCCAACTGACGTTCCATTTGCTGGGCGAACAGGTAGATACAAAAGAGCGGCTTGGGATCGCCTTTGCCCCACCGGTTGACCTGCCATTTGGCCCGGACGTACTTGATTTCGGAACGCTCGGACAAGTCCAGGAGGACCTGATATGTGCCGCAATAGAACTTTTGCGGAAATCCCACGATCGGCTTGGTGCCCCAATCTGTTCCATCGACGGAACCCCAAATGGACAGATCGATGCTTTCCTGTTCGATGATTCGCGTGATGCCTAAGGTGAGAATCAGCGTTCCACCCCGCTCGGTTCCCAATTCGCTCATGGGACCGGTCCCCGCCTCACGCACGATGGTTTCTGGCAGCAAAAACTCTGGCAACATAGAAATCCGGCTCCGAGTAAGAAATCCGGCTACTCTTTCAACTTATTTAATTGTCGCCGTGCTGACTCCAGAGTCTCATATTTTTTGCAAAAACAAAAGCGAACTTTTTGGACTCCGTCCCCGGAATGAGAAAAAAAGCTCGATCCAGGGACTGCGGCAACTCCCACAGTTTCAATCAGGTGACTGACGAACGCTACGTCGTCAGGAAATCCGAAGGCGGAGATGTCAGTCATCACGTAATACGCGCCGCGCGGCACGTGACAGCGGAAGCCGGCGCTTTCCAGCGACTCCACCATGTGGTTTCGACGCTCCGCATACGCCGCGGAAAGGTGCCGGTAATACTCATCGCCCCAACCGAGCGCCAGCACACCCGCCGCCTGCAAGGGAGCCGCGGCGCCGACGGTCAGAAAGTCATGAACTTTGCGGATGGAATCGGAGAGGTCGGGCGGCGCCAGTACCCAACCCACGCGCCAGCCGGTCACCGAATAAGTCTTGCTCATGCTGTTGACCAGGATGGAGCGTTCCCGCATTCCCGGCAGCGACGCGATGGGGATATGGACGGCGCCATCGTACAGGATGTGTTCGTAGATTTCGTCGCTGATGGCCAGGGTGTCGAATTCCTGGCAGAGTCCGGCAATGATCTCCAGTTCCTGCCGCGTAAAGACCTTTCCGGTGGGATTGTTGGGCGTATTGAGAATGATGGCCCTGGTGCGCGAGTTGAAGGCGCGCCGCAACTCCTCGGGGTCGAACGTCCAGTCGGGAGCGTACAGCTTGACGAAGCGGCGTTCGGCGCCGCAGAGTTGAGTATCGGGGCCGTAATTCTCGTAGAAAGGTTCGAACAGCACTACCTCGTCGCCTGGGTTCAGGCAGGCCAACATGCTGGCCACCATCCCCTCGGTGGCGCCGCAGCAGACCGTGATTTCCCGTTGGGGATCGAATTCCATGCCGTAGGTGCGCGCGTACTTGGCGGCGATGGCGTCGCGGAACGGCTTGGCTCCCCAGGTGATGGCGTACTGGTTGATGTCGGCGGCAATGGCATCGGCGGCGGCCTGTTTCAACTCCGCGGGCGCCGGAAAATCCGGATAGCCTTGCGCCAGGTTAATGGCTCCGCGCTGCATGGCCAGACGGGTCATTTCGCGGATGACGGATTCGGTGAAGTTCTCGATACGGTGGCTGCGGAATCGCTCGCGCCGGGCGGTTACGGTGGATGACACCATTCGAGAGTATGGGAAAAGGGGTGGTTCTGTAAAGTCCGGTGGGCCCACCCGGTGTCGCTCCCGCATGGGCCCTTAGTAGTAGAAAGGAACGTTAAAGGAAAATTAGCAGCAGGGTGGGATACGAACAAGACTGCTGTTGGTTATCGAAGGTTTACTATTGGTTAACCAAAGTATGCTATCCACCCGCAGGGATTGCCGAACCGTCTCCACACAACGGCCTGCCGATCCGTCACAATTAAAAGAGGTCATGCGGCGGCGGCGCGGATTCACATTTGTCGAGCTGATGGTGGTGATGGCCATCGTGGTGATTCTGATTACCATGGCGATCCCGATGTACGTGCAGAACCTCACCCGCTCGCGCGAAGCCGTGCTCAAGAGCAACCTGTTCGCGATCCGGATCGCCATCAACCGTTACATGTTCGAGCAGGGAAAAGCGCCCAAAACGCTCGATGACCTGCAGACCGGCGGATACCTGAAAGGTATACCGATCGATCCGATCACAGGCGACCGCAATAGCTGGAGAACGTCCCCGGAAGAGTCCAACGCGATCCTGGATCAGGACGCGCCGGGCATCGGCAATGTCCACAGCGGATCCCCGAAGACGGCGCTGGACGGCACCCACTATGCCGACTGGTAGCGGGTTCAGTGAAACCCCGCCATGGTCCACAATTCGCCGGTATCGTACATCCGGCCTTGTTTGACCACGCGCGTCACCCGGCGCAGGTCGGCGAAATTCTTCAGCGGATTTCCGTCCACCAGAATCAGGTCGGCGCGCTTGCCCGCCTCCACCGTGCCCACGCGGTCCGCCATTCCCATGACACGCGCCGCGCCAGAAGTGGCCAGCCGGATCACATCCATCGGCGGAATGCCCGCTTGAACGTATAATTCGAGCTCGCGGTGCAGACTGTGGGCGGGCACGGCTTTATCCGTACCGGCGACGATCGGCACGCCCGCCTCATACAGCGTGCGGATGGCGGCGAGTTGATCGCGATTGCTGCTTCCGCGGCCGGACGCTGTGCCGATCAACGACGTCAGAGTGTAGGGCGCTTTGGCGAATCCCGGTTCAAAGCTGGCGATCTCGACGTTCGCGGCCCGGCCCAGCAATTCGTTCCAGGACATGGTCGGATCGATCACGGTGCCATGCTCGACGAAGAACCGGACGGCTTCCGCTCCGCCGCGCCGCATCTCCTGGTAGACGGCGCCCAGGTGGTTGATCTGGTCCATGCCGGCCTCCACCGCCTGCCGCGCGGTCATGCCGTCGGGGACATGCCCGGTTACTGTCATGCCGAGACGGTGGGCTTCGGCCGCGATGGCGCGCAGCACATCGGGCTGAATGCGGTTGTAGATTTTCATCTGTGCGAAACCCGCGGCTTTATAACGGGCCACCATGGCGCGCCCCTGCTCCGGCGTATCGGCGTAGTTGACGCCGAAAGAGCCCTCGCCGCTGCGGTCCACCAGTCCGGCCAGGACGAGTTGCGGACCCAATCCGCGGCCGGAGTCGATGAGGTCGCGCGCCGCGGTGATGATCTCGAACTCTTCGCCGCAATCGCGCGCCGTGGTCACGCCCGCTGCCAGGTAGGCGGGGCCGTATTCCACCTGCGCGAAGTGGGCGTGCATTTCCCAAAGTCCGGGCAGCAGCGAACTGCCGCGCCCGTCGATCACGGCCGCTCCTTTGGGAATCGCCACCGTGCCGCGCGCTCCGGCTGCGGCGACGCGGCCATCCTGGATGACCACCACCGAATCCGCCACGGGAGCCGCGCCCGTGCCATCGATCAGGGTGGCGCCGGCGATGGCGAACGTGCCCTGCGCGCGCACGGCGATGCGCGACGAACCGGCAGCCAGTTCCTTCATGCGGTCGGCCACGGAGCTGCGTACGAATTGCGGCAGCGCCTGGCGAAACTCCGGACGCACGGCTTCCAGCGGCAATCCGCCCGCATAGCTGACACCGGCCGCGATCGATCCGCGATCGTCCAGCCAGAGGGATTCGCGGCCCCACACCACTCCGCCCACCGAACAGCGCGTCAGGCGGATTCCGGCGACCGTGTCTTGCCCCGTGACCTCAACGGTGGCTTCGGTTCCGGGCGCTTCCGCCGGCAGAGTCTTCAGGCGCGCCGGTTTGCCGTGGCTGGCCCAATAGCGAAGCAGCATCATCTGGACGGAAAAGGGCGCGTACCCTTCCACCGTGAAGAACCGCGCCGGCAATGCCGCCTGTCGCGATTTGCCGGCTTCGCGCACCAGCGCCGTGCGCCCATCGGGGCCGGCTTCCACCATGGCGTCGACACTGAACGGCCGGTAGCTCTTGCCCTTCGCCTCGAATCGCTCGGGCGTCAGGTCGGGCTTCATGCGCAGGGCGGCGGTGAGCGAAATCCGGGAGCCGCGCTCGGTGTACGCGAAATCGGCATGAAGGTTGTGCGTGGAGTCCAGCTCATAAGTTTCCTCGCCCACGGGATTCTGGAGGAAAAACAGGATCAGGTTCCCGCGCTCCTGGGCAAGTACGCCAAGCGCCACTGCCAGCATCGACAACGCTACACGCTGCAAGGTCCGCATACGCGATCACAGTACCACAGCGGGGGAACCTCGCTAGCAGCTAATACCTTTCACTTCAGATACGCGGAACGTCCCGTATCCTCCGAAGCGGCAAGTCGACAATTCGCCCGGAGCCGGCGACGCCAGATCGGTGAGGCGGGACGTCAGACGGCCAAGTGGATGGCAGATCGCCGGGTCACTTTCCGATAACGCCACTTCAAGACCATCTATCAGAAACACGACGCACTTGTTTTGGCCTACAGTGGCCGAGGAATTATCTTGTCGTTCCACCTGACAACGGCGTAATACACGCCGCCTTCAGGGGCTGCATTGTAGTAGATCGTTACCTTTTCGTACGTTTGGAAGCTGCCTGCGCAGTCGTTCGCGGGAAGGCAAACTGCGTTGATGAATCCCGCTATTACGTATTTGCCTCGCGCCGCAAGCGGCACCAACTCATCGATGATGGCGTTTACAGATCCTTGACTCAACCCGCGTCCTCGCGACTTGATGAGATCCGATGTCGCCGGAGCGATCAGTAATTCGGTGATCCTCCCGTCTTCCGCGTACGTCGCCCTTACCTCAACACCAGGGCGGATCACAAATGTCTCGGACCGGGGCTGACCGTACTTCCGCATCAGATCATCCCTGGATTGGCCCACTAGCGTGCCACTTGCGGTCATGTATCCGACGACCAGAACCAAGGTGCCACGGATCAGATGTTGCATGCGCCCAGCATAGCGCTTTCCGATAATGGCAGAAAAACGGCGTTACCGGAAAAGTAAAGTGACCGGCGGGGTCCACAATCGGCCCGGTCAATGTCATGAAACTCAAGACCGGAGTCTGCCTCGCCGACAGTAGCGGATGGCTCAGACCTCAGTTCTCAGTTGGAATCCGCTCGATGTGGTCGATCACCACGAATTGGACCCGCACATCCCGGCGCTCCATTCTCAATCCCAGCGACTCCCGAAGCGCGGTAAAAAGGCTGGGGCCTTCAGGCGCGGGAATGTCGGCGCCCGGAAGCGTGGCCGCTGAAGCCGCCGGGTCCCTGGGCGCGAAGGCCGGGTCTGGCGCCCAAGTGAGGTCGATGTCGTATTTTCCCGTGAGGCCGGTAGCATCTTGCACGGGGCCGTACCCCTGCCTCGAAAGATTCGAGGCAAGCGTTGCCATAGTCATGACACCTTTCAGTAAGCCGTGGCCAGAGGCGCCAAAAGCCCACAACTGCCGGCCGTCGGGACTGCGCATGAAATTCGTCTTCGGATCGTCCTCCTTGACTTTCGGACCGCCCTTGTCCACAACCAGCGCATACCCCGAACGCGGGCGCGCCTCCTGGTGGGCGGCGAGCTTGAACCTTTCGGTCATCAATGCCTGAAGCATGGCCGGGAGTTGGTCTTTGGTGGCGCCTTCCGGCATCTTGGCGGAGATCTCGAAGCAATCTGTTTCCAGCCAGGAAGGTCCTTCGATCTGCTCCATCTTCACCTGGAATGCTTCCATCAGGACTCCCTTGAGAGGCACTCCCTTCAAGGTGACGGACCCAGGGTCGATGGAGGAGTTGCCGGCGAAACAGCGATCCGTCCGCTTCACCGAAGCCACTTCGAACTTCGGTTGGATCGGGACGTCCTGGGCATTCTCAATGCAAGTCGCGGGAACAGCGATGAGGAAAAGGAGGAAAGTCTTCACGGCCGCGTTCTCCGCTAACCATTATTGCTCTTGATCGTCCCTGCACAAACGGAAAAGAGGCACTCACCTCGCTAATGGCTGAAAGACGGCGTTATCGTACGACAGCCTCGCCCGGACTGGTGGGGATTGGCGACTTGAAGAATGCCGATCAGGCGGCTGTCAACCGGGTCACGCGCAATCGTTTTCGGTTTCGTTCCGCGTGCCACAGATCATATTGCGACTTATCCCCAGAGATCATGAGAACGCGACGCGTCAGTTGCCGCTCACCTTAACGGCCCACGTACCCCTTCCCGGACCGCGGAGTTCGTGGAGATCCAAACCTGGCAGGTCCATGTCCTGGGCGCTCGTCGCCACGTTCAAACGGCCGAGGATCAGACGGAGGCGGCCAGCGTGTTTCGCTTGAATTCCTGACTTGGCACCCGTGGCGAAGAGGCCGCAAGGAGCCGGCGGCGGAATTGCGCTGCATCCCGCCGGTATTCGCATGAGCGGATTTCCGCTGGGAACCGCCAGGCCAAGATCTCTCGAAATGGTACGGAGGACAGATGCGTGCGGAGTCTGACCTTCGAGACCGGGACGACGGAATTGGTTCCCCCAGCCCGGTAGACGGCCGTGAAACGGCTTTTACCGGAAAGTGAACCCGCCGTCTCCGCTGCCGGCTGGATCTCAATGTCTCTGGCCACGCTCGTCGGATGCGGGATGGGGTCGCCAAACTCGCGCAGCGTCTTCAGGTGCCCTTCGATTGCTTCGCGGATATTACGGTCCGTCTCTTCGAGGGTGCTTCCTGATTTGAGCTTCTCCCTCGGCGGCGGCCTAACTGGACAGCATCGTTCGCTGGCAATAGTCGATGGCAGCCTCGGCGAGGATTTCGGCGAGTTGGATGACGGAGTCGAGTTCGACCCACTCGACATCGGCGTGAGCGCCCGCGCCGGCGGCGCCGCAGACTACGGTTTCAATTCCGGCTTCCTGGAGGAGGGCCGCGTCCATCCACGGGGTGTCGCCAAAGTGGGCGGGCGCACGGCCGCGCACTTTCGTCACGGCGCGATCGACGGCCTGAACGATGCGGGCTTCCGGGGAGACTTCGAATGGATTGCGCACGAAGAACGGGCGGACTTCCGCACGGAACGCGGGATCTTCCATGGTAAGGGCGCCGGCAATCGCCTGGATTTCGGCTACGGCCTGCGCTTCGGTTTCGCCGGGGATGGTGCGGCGTTCGATCTGCACTTTGCTGGACGCGGCATAGGTGCTGAGTCCGCTGCCGCCGCTCAGCATGGCGGCATGAAGGGAGGGCGGCCCGACGAGCGGATGCGGCAGGCGCGCGCGCAGATCGCGTTCGAGTTCGCCGAGGCGGGCTAGGAATGCGCCCATCTTCATATTGGCGTCGATGCCCTGTTCGAATTTGCTGCCGTGGGCGGCGCGGCCGCTAATCTCCACCTCGATCCACAGATAGCCTTTATGGGCGAGGCAGACTTCCAGTGCGGTGGGCTCGGTGACGATCGCGCCATCCACCTTGACGTGGCGGATGAGGTCGCTAGTGCCCAGGCTGCCGTACTCTTCATCGGCCACGGCGGCTATCAGGAGGTCGCCACGGAGGCGCGTACCGGAATCCACCAGCGCCTTGGCGGCGGCCATGCAGGCGGCGAGGCTGCCCTTCATATCGTAGGCGCCACGGCCGTAGAGCTTGCCGTCGCGGATGGCGCCGGAAAACGGCTCGGCCATGCCGGACACGTCCACCGTATCGCAATGGGCGTTCAACATGAGGCTGCGGCCGCCGCCGGTTCCGGAGAGACGTCCCAGCACGCTGGTGCGGCCGGGCTCAGGCTCCAGAGTCTGCGCCGCAAGGCCCACCGATTCGAGCGACCCGGCGATGAACCGGGCGATCTCGCGTTCGCCGGGGGCGCCGGGCGCCAGCGTGGGATTGATGGAGTTGATTTGCACCAGGAGCGCCAGCGTGGCCCGGGTATATGCGGCATCGATTTTCATAGCTGCAGGTGCGTGTAGCCGGGAATGGTACCCACCAAGGGTACAACATATTCGCGAAAGGCATCCACGACGTCGTTGCCCGCCGGATTGCGCCACTCCGCGGGAAACAGCCGCTCGGCGAAGGCCACCTTTTCCAGCGGTGCGAGGCCCGTGGTGACCTGGTAATCCGGGCCTGCATGGCGGACCAGCGTAACCATGACGCCGCTGCGCCCCTCGCAAGCCGCGCGCACCGCCGCCACCCCGCACAGGCGCGCTTCGGCGCGATCGAGAGCCGGCTCTTCGCTCCACCAGCTTCTGCCCAGCAGACCGGGCTTTTCGCTGCGGGCTTTCAGTTTCAGACGCTCGCCGGTGAGTGTCGCCAGGCGGTGCCCCAGGTTCATGGCCAGTTTGCCGCGCGAGCCCGCGCGCTCATCGGCGCCGAAGGCTTCGCCATGCCGGTCGAGCTGGCCTTCGCAGATGGCCACGACGCAGCGGCCCAGGCGGCCATAGACGCGGTCGATATCGTCGAGCAACTGTTCCACCGGGAGGCGCAACTCGGGAAAATAGATCAGGTGCGGCGGATCGTCGGGATGGTGGCGGGCCAGGCAGGTGACGGCCACCAGCCACCCGGCGTTGCGGCCCAGGACTTCCACGAACTCCACCTGCCCGGGCAGAGCGCGATTATCGGCGCCGATATCGCGGACGGCGCAGGCGAAGAAGCGCGCGGTGGTGGCGTAGCCGGGCGTGTGATCGGTCTCCAGCAGGTCGTTGTCGATGGTCTTGGGGATGCCGATCACCTGGAGCGAATTCCCGGCGGCGGCCAGTTGCGCCGCGGTGCCCATGGACCCGTTGCCGCCGGTAAGAAAGAGGTAGCGGATATCGCGCGCGCGGCACACGCGGAGCAGCTTCTCGATGCCGCTTTCGCCCAGTTCCAGGCGCGACGTGCCGAGGGCGGAAGCGGGCGTCCGCGCGACGGCGGCGAGGGTCTCTTCGGGCTGCGCGAAGAGATCGAAGAATTCTTCGTTGATTGCGCCGGAGAGGCCGAATCGCGCGCCGTAGAGGCCTGTAATTTCGCGATGGCGGCGGGCTTCTTCCACCACGCCCGCGAGGCTGGCATTGATGACCGGCGTCGGCCCGCCGCTATGCACCAGAAGTGCGTTCACCTTACGATGATAGGGTATCGGCCTACTCTACGCGGAGGGCCGCGATGGGATCGATGCGCATGGCGCGGCGCGCGGGAAACAGGCCGGAGGCGGCAACCACGGCGATTAGCGCGAGGGCGGCGGCGGCGAGGATGGCAGGTTCGGCGGGAGCTACGCCAAACAGAAACCTGGCAAGCAGGCGCGAGGAGGCCGCCGTTCCCATGAAGCCGATGGCAGCGCCCGCGCCCGCCAGAAGCAGGTTCTCTTTCACGACCAGTTTCATCACCGAACCCGGAGTGGCGCCGAGCGCCATGCGGATGCCGATTTCCCGGGTTCGGCGCGCTACGGCATACGATGCCACACCGAACGCACCCACGGCGGCCAGTCCCAACGCGAGGCCTGCGAACATTCCCAGCAAAAGCGTGTTAAGCCGCCGCGATTCCAGCCGGGTCTCCACAATGTGAGTCATGGTGGTGATTTCGGCTACCGGCTGATTTTTGTCGATCGCGGCCACGGCGCGCTGGACTGCCGCGGAGATGGCGCCCGTATCGCTCGCGGTCCGAATGACCAGCACGTTGAATCTGCCCATGGCGAAGCCCTGGCTGGCGAGAGGTAGTTGCTGATTCAGCGCGTAAATGTGGCCTGCACCGGCGTGCTCCGGAGATGCCTGTCGCACATCCTTGACAATCCCGGCGATCGTGAACCAGGTTTTGTCGAAGCGGATGCGCTTACCCAGGGCCGCGCCCGCAGGCCACCAGGCGCGGGCCAGCGATTCGCTGACGATGGTCACCGGCGGCGCGCCCGGGCCATCGGCCCGATCGAAATACCGGCCGCTCACCAGCGGAATGCGCATGGCCCGCAGATAGTCGGTGCTGACATTGGCGTAAGTCGCAAAGGGCTTCTGCTGCGCCGTTTCGGGGCGCCCGGCGATTTCGAAGTCCGTCCCCTGCCCGATCATGCCCATGGGAAGCGACGAGACGGTTCCGGCGTACTGCACACCGGGCAGGGCGGAGACCCGGCTCAACAGCTCTTCGCGAAACGCACGGACGCGGTTGCCGTCGGGGTAGCTGCGCTTGGCCAGTTGCAGGCGCGCGGTGAGCACGTGCTCCTTTTGAAATCCGAGGTCGGTGTGCAAGGCGCGGCGGAAGCTTTCGAGCAACAGGCCCGAACTCTGCAAAAGGACGAGCGCCAACGCTACTTCCGCTGCCACCAGCCATCGTGCGCTCCGGTTGCGCCTTCGGAGGGGCTGGGTTCGCATCGCCGGGACCAGGCCGAACAGCAGGCCGGTGAGCAGCGACACCGCTGCCGCGAAGGCCAGTACCGCGCCATCGACAGCGATGTTTTGCGCGCGCGGTGTGCTGGCCGGCAGAACCGATTTCAGCAGGGGCAGTCCGGCGAATGCCAGCAGCACTCCCGCGCAGCCGCCGCACAGGGCCAGTATGGCGCTTTCGGTGAGGAGCTGACGAACCAGGCGCTGCCACGTCACACCCAGGGCGCGCCGGACCGCCATCTCACGCTCGCGCCCGGCTGCGCGCGCGGTAAGCAGGCTGGCGATATTGGCACAGGCAATGAGGAGCACCAGGCCGGCCGCGCACATCAACAGCACCAACGCCGGCCGCACTTGCTCCAGCGGCCTGCCGTCGGTGAGGCCGGCGACTTTGACGCTCCACCCGCCATCATCCCGGGGATACGCCTGCGCCAGGCGCGCGGCGATGGTGTCCATTTCCGCCTGGGCGCGGCGGAGGGAAACGCCGTTCTTGAGTCGCGCCACCACGCCCAGGGAATGTGCGCCGCGGTCGGCGATCTGCACGTCTGTCAGACTCAGGGACATCCAGATTACCGGGCGATAGCTATCGGAGCCCATGGGAGGAAATTCGAAGCCGCGGGGCATGACGCCGGTGATGGTGAAGGGTTCGCCGTCAACCAGGACCTGCTTTCCGGCGATGGCCGGGTCGCCGCCGAAGCGACGCATCCACCACGACCAGGCAATCAGGGCCTGGCGCGGACCGGCAGCGAGATCGGCGGCGGCTTCGATGGGTCGCCCGACGGCGGGATGCGCACCGAGCAGAGCGAACAGGTTCGCCGAAACGCGGTGGCCGATCGCCTCCTCGGCTTCGCCGAGTCCCGTGATGTTGACCTGATGGGTGTACTGGTGCACGCCAAAGGCGTCGGCGAGGCGGGTTTGCGACTTCCAATCGGCCAGGTTCAGGTAGGAGGTGCCCCCGCTGAACCTGTCGCCACTCAACTGCTGCATGGTGAAATCCGCCAGGCGGTCGGCGTGGGCGTAGGGCGCCGGTGCCAGCCACACACCGTAGAGCACGCTGAAGATGGCGGTGTTGGCTCCGATGCCGAGCGCGAGCGTCAGGATGGCCACGCAGGCAAACCCCGGCGCGCGGTACATGCCGCGCAGGGCATAGCGGGCGTCCCGGGCAAACTCTTCGGCGAGTCGCATACAGACATTACGTTGCGCGGGGGCGAAGTGTGCATGCGAGTTGCCGGCGCGGCATCGAGTCCGCGATGGCATACGGTCACAGGCCGAAGCAGAGGATGTTCGGGCCGGCCGCCACGGCGATGTACTGCTTGCCGCCCGCGGTAAAGGTCATGGGCGACGCTTTCATCCGAACGTTCGTGGGGAATTGCCAGAGCGCCTTGCCAGTCCGCTGATCCACTGCCGCGAAGCCGCCATTGGGCTGTCCGTAGAACACCAGACCTCCCGCGGTCGCCAGGACGCCGGACCAGGTTTTGGCGCGCGCGGGCCCACGCTGCGGTACCTCCCACACAATATCGCCTGATTCGATGTTGATGGCGCGCAGAAACCGCTGGCCTGTCTGGTCGGGGTAGCCGGTCGGCTTGCCGACACATTCTTCAAGCGCCATGAAATAGTAGAGGCCGGTGACCGGCGAGAAGGCCGTCGAATCCCAGTTGGCCGCATCGCTGGGGCAGCCACGGGAATCGGCGACAACCGGCCTGCCATCGGTTCCGACACCTTTGGCCCAATCCACACGTCGCAGGAAGGGTTTGGCCAGCAATAGCTTCCCATTGGTCCGGTCCAGAACGTAAAAGAAGCCATTGCGATCGGCGTGCAGCAAAAGTTTGGCGGGCTTCCCTTTATAAACGCTGTCGATCAATACGTTGGGCTCAGTAGCATCGCGATCTTTCAAATCGTGAGGCGTGAATTGGTAGTGCCATTTCAGCTCACCTGTCCTGGCATTCAGCGCGAGAACGGAGTCGGTATACAGATTGTCACCTGGGCGGTCGCGGTCGTCTCCATCGGGCCACGGATTGCCGGTGGCCCAGTAGAGGGTGTCGGACGAGGGATCGTAGGAGCCCGTTAGCCAAGTGGAGCCGCCCCCGGTAATTGGTTCTTTCCCTTGCCAGGTTTCAATACCAGGCTCGCCACGACGCGGCACGGTCCACCGCCGCCAGACAAGCGCGCCGGTATCGGAGTTGAAAGCGGCGACGAAACCGCGGATTCCTTCGTCGGCGCCGGCGACACCTGCGATGACCATGTCGTCGACGATGAGCGGCGCCATGGTCCCGCCGTACGTATGATGCTCTCCGGCAGGCATTTCGGGCGCCAGAGGAACATCCCAGACCAGTTTTCCTGTACCGCGGTCGAGTGCCAGGAGGCGCGCGTTGTCGGTAACGAAGTAGACCTTGTCACGCAGAATGGCCACGCCACGGTTGGTGCCAAGTCTCGCATCGCCCACCATCCCGGCGCTGGCAGGGCGCGAATAGTGCCAGAGCGGATTACCTGTGCCCGCGTCCAGGGCGAACACCTGGTTCGGGCCCGTGACGTAAAGCACGCCGGAGGCGGCGAGCGGCGTCGTTTCCAAACCGAAATATGAAATTGGGAAGACCCATTTCAACTTTAGCGAAGCCACGTTCGAGGCGCGAATCTGTTCGAGCGGACTGTACCGGTTTCCTGAGTCGTTGCCGTTATAAGTAAGCCAGTCGCCTGGCTGTGGCGGACCCCAGACGATCCTGGGGCCGGACCCGGGCTCTGCCACGGGTACAAGAATGGTGTCGGCATTGATGCGGCGCAGGTATCGCACCAGCGAGGCCAACTCTTCCGCGGGAACGTCGGCGAAGGAAGGCATGCCGGCGCCCGGATTGCCACGCTGCAGATAGCCGCGCAACTGCTCGGTAGATTGTTCCGCCACTCGCGGATTCATGGCGAGTCCAGGCGCTTTGGCGGTCCCGCGGGCATCTTCCCCATGGCAGCCTGCACAATGGCCGGCGAATGACTGCTGTGGCAGCAGCGGCTCGGCCAAGACCAGAAGTAAAAAAGCCAAAACGATCACGATGCCACCCCGATGCGATCAGACCGCGCCAGGCGGCACTCCATTCAGGCTTCCGGTCGCCTCGCGAAGAGCACAATATCACCCCTGGGTTCTGGAACGCAACGCTTAGCCCGATCTCACTCTCTGCCTGACTCCGGCGACCCGGGGATCTCAGAGTCCAGGGCTACCTGACGCAGCAGAAGGCGGTACCCTCAAGTGTAGATATGTCCAAAATCGTAATCATTACCGGAGACGGTGGCGAATCCTATGAGGCCCTGTACGCGGTGCATCGGTTCGAGGAGGAAGGCTGGAAAGCGGAGGTGGCGGCGCCCTCGCGACGGCGGCTCAACCTGGTGATGCACGATTTCAAGCCCGGCTGGGACACATATATCGAGCGGCGTGGCTACGGTATGGAAGCCAACCTGACATTCGACCAGGTCAGAGTCGAGGAGTACGCCGCGGTGCTCGTGCTGGGAGGCAGGGCGCCGGAGTACTTGCGAAACAACCCGAAGGTAATCGAGATCGTGCGGGAGTTCGATCGCCAGGAGAAATGGGTGTTTGCCATTTGCCACGGGGTGCAAGTGCTGGCTACCGCCGGGTTGACGCGCGGCAAACGGGTGACCTGCTATGAGCACGTTCGTCCGGAGGCGGAGCAAGCCGGGGCGACCTTTGTGGACCAGCAGACCGTGCGGGATGGGCGCATGGTGACCGCGCAGACGTGGCAGTCGCATCCCTCCTTCTATCGGGAGATCTTCGCGCAGCTTTCAGGCAAGGCCAGTGCCGCTCGATCCTGAGGTCGCCGCCCTGCTGGAGCGGCAGAAGAGTCTTCCGCCCCGCTCCTCTCTCGATATCGCCGCAACCCGCGAGATGCTTCGCCGGTCCGGCGCCTTGGCTGGAGCACCGCCGGCCCTCCCCAGGGTGGAGGATATGCTGCTGCCCGGGCAGTTACGGGCGCGGCAGTATTGGCCCACCGCGAACGATGAGTTGCCCATCGTAATGTACTTTCACGGCGGCCGGTTCTTCAGCGGCGATCTGGAAAGTCACGACACCCTTTGCCGCCTGCTGGCCATCGCGGCCGGCTGCCGCGTCGTCGCCGTCGACTACCGGTTAGCCCCGGAACACGTCTTTCCCGCCGCGGCTGAAGACGCATGCCGGGCCGTTGAGTGGCTTTCCAAACAGGAAGTGCCGGCCGGATTGGCGGGAGACAGTGCCGGTGCCAACCTGGTCGCGGTAGCCGCCCAGGCTCACCGCGCCGCGGGCTTGCGGTGCCAGGTATTGATTTATCCTATGCTCGACGCTACGTGCGCTTCGCCTTCGTTCGCCGAATACGCCGATGGGTACGGGCCGGCGGCAATCGATATGATGCGGGGCTGGTCGGAGTACCTGCCGGAAGGAAGCGACCCGTGCGACCCGCTGGCTTCGCCCATCTTCGCCCAAGACACCACCGCGCTGCCGCCTGCATTCGTATTGACCGCCGAGTACGACACCCTTCGAGACGAGGGGGAAGCCTACGCTCGAAGACTGGTCGAGGCCGGCAACCACGTTCAAGTACGCCGGTACCTGGGCGCGATACACGGATTTTTCGCTATGCCAGGCGCCTTGCATCTGGCCCGGCAGGCACTAAGAGACGTTGCTGAGTTTCTCAGGTGGCGGCTGGGAGTGCCAGATGCAACAGCCAGGCAGTACCCTCATGGATGACCAACCCAAGCAACCGCCCGCCGCGGCGGTTTCCGTAACCGGCTTATCCAAGCGGTACGGCGCACGTGAGGCGGTTTGCGCGGTCAGTTTCGAAGTTGCGGCAGGCCGGATCTTCGCATTAGTCGGCCCGAACGGCGCCGGTAAAACCACTACCCTCGAATGCATCCTCGGATTGCGGCGGCCCGATGCCGGTTCGATTCGCATCCACGGGTTGGACCTTCGTACGCAGGCCACTCAGGCGAAGCTGCTCGTCGGCGCTCAGTTGCAGGCCGCCTCACTCCAGGACAGGATTACCCCACGCCAGACGCTCGATCTTTTCGGCTCGTTCTACCCTGAGTCATTCGCCGGCGAGGAGCTTCTCCGGCGCTTCGATCTGGAGAGCCAGGCCGACGCCCCCTTCGCTACACTTTCGGGTGGGCAGCGCCAACGCTTGTTTCTGGCGCTGGCACTCATCAACCGGCCCACTCTGCTGGTGCTCGACGAACCCACCGCCGGTCTGGATCCGCAAGCCCGCCGCAAGCTCCGCATCCTGATTCGGGAAATGCGTGCGGAGGGCAGAACGGTCCTGCTCAGCACTCACGATCTGGAAGAAGCCGCACAGCTTTCCGATCAGGTCGCAATTATGGACGGCGGCCGCATCGTCGCAATCGCGCCGCCGGCTGAATTGATCGCCCGCGCCACATCGCTTTGCCGGGTGTGCGTGCGGACTGCCCCGCCCTTGGCGCGCGCCCTGGTGGATTCGCTGCCCCACATGCTTGGAGCTGTTTACAGCGACCGCGGCTGGATGCTGGATACGCCCGCCCCCAACCTTCTCCTCGCGGACCTGGTGCGGCGAGCGGATCAAGCGGGTGCCGAATTGCTTGACGTTCAATTGCGCCGGCCCTCGTTGGAAGATGTCTTCATCGAGCTTACAGGCCACTCCTGCTCCGGTGGAGAACCGCCTGGAGAACCCTCGTGACAGGCCGGGCGATTCTGAGGGGATGGATTCGCCACTTCCTGCTCACCATCGACCTGAATTTCCGCAACCCGCAGGCCATCGTCTACGGCTACCTGGTGCCCGTCATCTTTCTCCTCGCCTTCGGTAGCGTCTTCCGGGCCGATTCTCCGCCACTGCTCGCGCAGATGGGCCAGATCGTCACCATCACCATCCTCGGCGGCGCGTGTTTCGGTTTGCCCACCGCGCTGGTGGCCGAACGCGAACAAGGCATCTGGAGGCGCTACCGCCTGCTGCCCATTCCCATTGCGTGGCTGGTGTTCGGTGCGATGCTGGCGCGAGTACTGATTACCGCTTCCGCAGTCCTGGTGCAGATCGTCCTGGCCCGCGCCATTTTTGGCACTCCCTTGCCTGCCCGCCCCGGAGCCGCCGCGCTGGCTTTTCTTTTTGTGACCGCCGCCTTCCTGGGAATGGGATTGCTGATTGCGGCGGTGGCCGACAATGTGCCCGCCGTGCAGGCGCTCGGCCAATGCATTTTTCTTCCGATGATCATGATCGGCGGCGTGGGAGTGCCCCTGGCGGTCTTGCCGCTCTGGGCGCAGAAGTTCGCCGGCTTCATGCCGGGCCGTTATGCGGTCGAGGTCCTGCAACCCTGTTTCAACACTACCGCCGGTCTTCACGGCGCTGCATTCCGATTGGCGGCTCTGGCGGCGATCGGCCTCGCCGCGGGCATTTCCGGAACGAAACTTTTCCGGTGGGAAGCGGGCCGGAGAACTAACTCCGCGCGCTGGTGGGTGGTGGCAGCCTTGACCGCATGGGCTGCTGTCGGCGCCATCGCCTGGGCTACCGGTCGTCTGCAGCCTGTGTCGCCCGAACCTGGAGCGTGGGCCAGTATCACGGAGGCCCAGATCGCGAAAATCGGTTTTGACAATCTCCCGGCCGACGACGGCATCGTAGCGGCGCTGGCGCCACGCACCTTGGGGTCCGCCCGCGCCATGGAATTCGCGCGCAAGCTGGCCGCCTGGCCGTGGCAAAAACTCGAAGATCCCGGGCAGTGCATTCGCAACCTGGTTTCCGTCGCGGCGGTAGCCGATCTTTGCGCCGATCCGCGGGAGTCGGAAATCGGCCGGCTGGTATTCCGCCAGATCGCCGGCCGGTTTGAACCCGCCGTGGCGCGTCAGGCTCTCACCTGGATCGTCCTGAATCCGGAAGATGGCATGGCGCTCACCAAGGCTCCCGAGTTGGGGCTGTTCCGGCACCCTCCGGAAAGGCTGGTGCGCCAACGCAGCGTGATTTACGCGGAGAAATACCTGGGACGGCTGCTCGGAAAGATTCCGGATTGACCGGCGACCGTCCGCGGGGCGCATCGTCTCGCTCCTAAGTGAAGTGTTGATGTGCGGGTTTCAATGTCGCTATAGTAAGCTCTCCAGGACAGGCCCCGATGTCAGTTCAAAAACCGCAGACCAACCCGGCTTCTGTCGTCTTTCCCATCCTGGCCGGTCCCGGCGCTATGCTCCCGCCGGAACAGGACCCGCGAACTGGCAACCCCACACCCCGGCGCCTGGCGGCGCTGCTGATTCTGCTTGCCGGCGCGGCCGTCCCCTCCTGGTTTGCCGCTGTGACAGCGCATCGCCCGCGGACGCGCGACATCCACATCGAGGCCTATCGCTACGGCTTCAGCCCCGCGCGCATTCACGCCAATCGCGGGGATCGCCTGCGCCTCACCTTTTCGACGCGCGATACGGGCCAGAGCTTCTTCTTCCAGGATTACGATCTTCATGTCTCCATCACCCCCGGCAACAAACTGGTATCGGCGATGCGCCTGTCACGTCCTGACGGGCCTCCGGTTTTCCTGGAAACAGTAGAGATCGTGGCGGGACTCCCGGGCTGGCAGGGTTGGCTGGTGTCGAAATCGCAATTTCGCAATCACACCGCCAATGGCCCGCTGCACGGAACCGAGCGCGGCGAATTGATCGTCGCGCCCAACTTCCTGCTGTATGGAGGTCTGGGGCTCCTGATTGCGATTCCGCTTGCGGGGTTGGTCCTGGGGCGCCATCGGCTGGACAGAGGCCCGGACCGGCGCGTGAATTTGTTCCAGATCTTCCCCGCCCTCAAGCGAATCCTGAAAGCGCCCGCCTTTCAATTCAACCTGGCCCTTCCGATGCTCGGCGTTTTCTGGTTCATCATTCTGGCCGGCCTCTTCGGCACCAAGGTCCCCGGCCGCAACGCCGCTCCGATGATCATCTGGGTCCTCTGGCTTTCCGCCCTGGTCATCCTGCTGGTACCCATCGGCGGCAGAATCTGGTGCACGGCTTGCCCCCTGCCCCTGCTGGGCGAATGGCTGCAGCGGCTCCGCCTCGCGCGAAATCCGGCGGAACTGGAAGGCAACTCGGTGCGCCGCATCTTCGGCATTCCGCTTCGATGGCCCGCATGGCTGAGCAACGCATGGCCGCGCGTGCTGTTCTTCCTCCTGCTCGGAACCTTCAGCACTACTCTGGTGGCGGTGCCTGCCGCGACCAGTTGGATGTTGATCTCTCTGGTGCTGATGGGAGTCCTCACTTCCTTCTTCAGCGAGCAGAGGCTCTTTTGCCGCCACCTGTGCCCGATTAACAGCTACATCAGCCTCTACTCCACTACCGGCCGCGTCATGGTGCGGCCCATCGCCGCCAAACCCTGCGACGATTGTCAGGAGCGTTTTTGCCTCACCGGCAGCGTCAAAGGATGGGGATGCCCCTACGGACTCTGCGTCGGGGAGGTCGACCGGAACAACGATTGCGGCGCCTGCATGGAGTGCGTCAAGACCTGCGCCTACGACAATGTCGCCGTCTACTGGCGCAACACCGGATGGGACAAAGAAATCGCCAGTTACGGAGAGACCTGGCAGGCCATCGTGATGTTCGCTCTGGCATGCCTCTACTGCTACATCAACCTGGGCGCATGGGATCGAATTCGCGATTGGATCGATATCGTGGATAAAGGGAATTGGGGCTCGTTTGCCGTTTACGGGCTGGTGGTTTGGGCTGTATCCCTGGGAGTGCTGCCCCTGGTCTGGTATCTGCTGGTCAGATTGGGAACCGCGGCCGGCGGATCGCCGCGGCCCGCGGCACTTCAGTTTCGCGCCACCAGCGCGGCGTTCATCCCGCTTGGCTTGGCCGTCTGGATCGCCTTTGCGCTGGCAACCCTCCTTTCGATGATGACCTTCGTCCTCCAGAGCCTCTCGGACCCGTTCAATTGGGGATGGGATCTTCTCGGCATGGCCGGCAGCCGCTGGCACATCATCTGGTCTCCCGCCATCCCCTGGCTGCAAGTGGGCTGCGTTCTGGTGGGTGCTGCCTTCTCTCTGCGAGCGCTTGCGCAATGCTGGCACGGGCGCCGCGGCGCGCTCGGCGCCCTTCCGCCGGCGGCTTTCCTGTGGGCCTCCGCGGCGGGGATGATCTGGTTCTTCGCAGGATAACCGGGGAAAGGAACAATGAAAAAGGATGGTTCCAGGCCGAAATCGCCCCGCACGAAACGCTCGTCCGTGCCTCCGGGCCTAAAAATACTGGCCATCGTGCTGGGAGTGCCGCTGATGGTTTTGCTTTACCAGGCGCACAATTCCGGCCTCTCGCTGGGACAGTTGTTCGAACATATTTTCAAGGGCGCCCGCCAGGGCGACAACGCGGACAGTCCCGCCAAAACTGCGCACGGCAACAAGATTGATTTTCTGACGCCGGCGCCGGTCGGCTTCCAATCCAAGGCTCCGCCCCGCATCGCCAGCCTCCAGATTGTGGATCTCGATAAAGATGGCCTGCCCGACATTGTGGTGGCCGATATGCTGGCCAACCGCATCGGCTGGATCCGCCAATTCCCCGCCGGGGTCTACACGGAAAAGTGGATCAGCCCCGTGCTTCCTGCCCCGGCGCACGTGAGCGTTGCCGACATCGACAAGGACGGTGACCTCGACGTACTCGTCGCCTGCATGGGCCAGCTTTTCCCCAGCAACGACAAGATCGGCTCGGTCGTGATCCTGGAGAATGACGGGAAGCAGAACTTCACTCCGCACACCATCGTCGACCACATTGCCAGAGTCACCGATGTGCGCGCCGCCGATTTTAACGGCGACGGCCGTCTCGACCTGGTGGTCGGTGAGTTCGGCTACGACGACGGCGAAACCCGCTGGATGGAAAACCTCGGCAACTGGCAATTCCGCTCCCATATCCTGCAGAGCCTCTCCGGGGTGATCCACACCATTCCCGTAGACATCGACAACGACGGCGACATGGATTTTGTCAGCCTGGTCAGTCAGGAGTGGGAGGAGATTTACGTATTTGAAAACGATGGCCACGGGAATTTCAAATCGCATCTGATTTGGGGCAGCACCAACGAAGACTACGGCAGCAGCGGCATCAGGCTGGTAGATCTTAACCAGGACGGCAAAGTGGATATCCTTTACACCAACGGAGATGCTTTCGATTACCTGCCCCCACGCCCGCGCCCCTGGCACAGCGTCCAATGGCTCGAGAACAAAGGCAACTTCAAATTTGAACATCATGCCATCGGTCTCTTCCCCGGCGCCAGCGCCGCCGTCGCAGCCGATTTTGACGGTGACGGAGATCTCGATGTCGCCGCCGTCAGTTGCTACAACTTCTGGGAACGGCCCGGCTCCCAGAGCATCATCTGGTACGAGAACGATGGGAAAATGAACTTCACCCAGCATGACATCAGCCACTCTCCCACTCATCTCATCAGTCTCGAAACGGCGGACATGAACGGAGACGGCAAGCCCGATCTGGTTTCCGTGCGGATGGATGTGTATCAGCCGTTCACCAACGACGGGCGCGTGGTGCTCTGGCTCAATCACTGGGGCCAGCCTCCACCCAAACTCGGCGGGCTGTTCCCATTTCCGCTCGCCGGGTTCTTACGGAGGCCCTTCCCGTGAAGGCCGGAACCTTAAAGCTAGTGGGGCTTGCGGCAGTCCTGGCCGTAGGCACGTGGGTGCTGTCGAACACTCTGCTTTCCGTGAAACCGCCGGCCGATTTTCCGAAGCTGCCCAACACCCGGTCAATGGGCCCGGCTCTCCGCAACCTGCTTGTCAGCGCCGATCGGGATGCCCGCAAGCACGCTGCATCTGCAGATGCGGTCGGCAAACTCGCCATGGCCTACCACGCCAATGAGTATTTTGAGCAGGCCGCCGCTGCCTATCGAATTGCTGCCCGTCTGGCTCCCCGCGACGCTCAATGGGTGTACTGCCAGGCATTGCTGCGCGAGGAGCAGGGCAACGAAAAAGAGCAGGTCGAGTTCTTGCAGCAGACCGTAGCGCTCCAACCCGCTCATGTTCCCGCCCTTCTGAAGTTGGCCGACGGATTCTTTAAGCAGGACAAGCTCGACGAAGCCGCGCGTCATTATGAACTTGCCGCCAGGGCTTCCGGCAAGGACTCCTCCCTGCACGCTGCTTTCGGACTTGCTCGCGTTGCCGCTCGCCAGGGGCAATGGAACAAGGTGGTTGAGTACGCCGCCCCGCTTTGCAAAACTTATCCCCTTGTGCGGCCGCCTTACCGGTTGCTGCAAACAGCCTATGAGGCATTGGGACAGATGGACAAGGCCGCCGCGGAGCGGGAAGCTATCCTCTCTGGCAAATTCACGGACATTCCGCCCATCGAAGACCCGGCGGAAGATCGGTTGGCGGACCTCTCGTATTCGTCGACGCGCCTCCTCAAAGTAGCCGGACTACTGAGCCGTTTCGGGTATCCCGACCGTGCCGTGCAGGTCGCTCGCCGCGCCGCCGAAGCGAACCCCACGGACCCCGACATCCGCGACTTCATCGCCCGCACGCTGCTTACTGCCTACCCGGACAAACCGGACTCAATCGCGGAAGCGCTGACGCAGCTCGGCGAGTGTCTCCGGCTAAAGCCGGACGATCCGGTGCCTTTGTGGCGTTTCAGCAACGACTTTTTCGCTGCCCCCAAGCCGCCCGCCGCCGTTCAACGGCTGAGCGGTATGATGCGCCCTTATGCCGGTCTCGGCGATGCCCATTTCTACCTCGGACTGGCTGCCGATGCCCGGGGAGAGAACCAGGAAGCGTTGTCCCAGTACCAGGCTGCCCTGAAGAACAATCCCAGCGACTCCAATCTCTATTACAAGCTCGGCCTCATCTTGGACAAAGCCGGGAAACTGGACGGTGCGGTTGCCTACCTGCAACGGTCGGTGGAACTGGATCCATCCAATACCATCGCCCGTTTCAACCTGGGGGTGGTGCTGATGCAACAGAGTAATTACGGCCGGGGTCTGAAGGAACTCGGTGAAGTGCTCCGGATCCATCCGCATGACGCAGCCACGCACTTTGTCATCGGATTCGCGTACCTGTATACCAGGAGAACCGATGAGGCCATTGCCAGCTTCCGGCATGGGTTGCGCTACAAGCAGGATGACGCCGAGGCGCACTATGGCTTGGGCTCCGCACTTTCCATCCAGCACAAGCGGGAAGATGCAGTGGCCGAACTCCGCGAAGCGCTGCGGCTCCAGCCGAATTACCCCGAGGCGCAACAACTGTTGCGTCAACTCGATCGTTGAACCAGGACGGAACCAGCCTGGGCGCCGTGGCGCGCCGGATTCCTCGGGAACTCAACTGCTCGGGCGAGTCACGCCGTTTTACCGCAGCCTATCCAGGCGCCTCAAGCTCGCCGCCGCTCTCGACAACAACATCCACGCCTTCGCCAAAAACCCGCATCTGGCTCGGCGACGCTAAATCCTCGGACGGCGACGTTTCGTTCAAGCGGATCACTTTCGAGCAAGTGAACAGACCTTCACCTACGTGGCGCGTACTCCTGCAGGACAGCGACGATCGCTTTATGGCCAGCCTTCTCGGCCCACTCACGAGGTGTCGCCCACAACTCTGCGTCCGGTTCGACTGGATCGGCTCCCCGCTCTAGCAACAGCCTGACCACTTCCATTCTTCCCCATCGGCACGCCCAGCCCAGCGGGGTGCTCTGGAGCAACTCGTCGCGTACGTCCATCCGTGCGCCACGATCCAGCAACATACGCACGAATACCACTCGTTCCTCTGGCGTAACCCAGTTATACGATGACGCGGCGTAGTGCAGCACAGTGATGCCGAAGCGTCCTCTGATATTCGCATCGCACCGATCGAGCACCAGGGCGAAACAGGGAAGATAGGCGTTTCGGTCAAGGTCCCATTTCTCCGAATAAATCCACGGGATGTGATTCCAGAAGCACAGCGGGGACGCCAGAATACCCCACCAGCGCGGATCATCTCTCGGCCAGGCGATTCGCTCCATCGCCATGCGCAATATGTCGACAGAGCCCGCGCTCGCTGCCGGATCGAGGATTTCTTCGGCCACCGTTCTGCCTTCCCGTACAGTGCCTTTTGGCAGTGTGCCTGCGTCTTCCTGACGGAACATCCGCGCCGCCAGCTCAGTATCGCGGAGATAGCCGGGCGTCATGGCGTTCGGCACGCCGCCGTATCGCGCTAGCAGTTCGATCATCGCCGCATCCTTCTGCCGGTAGGCGTTCCACACGCACGCCCACGCATTTGCGTCCGCTCCGTGCGCCAGCAGCATCTCCGCCATGGCGAGTTTGCCCGATTGCGTACACTCCTGCAGCGGGCGTCCCCAGGAATGCAGAATTTCGTCCGCGCCGGTTTCGCGCCTGGTCTCGTCCGGATCGAAGCCCAACTCCAATAGCAGCGCCAGCATATCCGGACGGTCGCGCTTCACTGCGAGGGCCAGCAAACCGTCGCCGGTTAAAGGATCGCGGAGGGCTCCTTCAGCATGGCGCTCACGAATCCATGCCGCGTCGCCGCGGACCACTGCGGCAGCCGCCGGTTCCATCGCGGGCTCTGGAGCATCGGGAGCGGGCGCGGGCTCCAGCTTCTCCCGCTTCAGTTCCTGTTCGCGGATGATGTCGACGATTTCGTCGTAGCCGCGTTCTGCGGCCATGACGACGGCCTGGGTATCCTTCCGGTACGGCCAGATTCCGCTGTGCGCGTCCGCGCCGCGCTCCATCAGGTGGCGCACCATCGCGGCGTCGCGCCGTTGCACCGCGATGTGCAGCGGCAGTCGTTCGGGGTAGCCGGCCTGGTCGCGATTGACCAGCTCGGGCCGCCGCTGCAGCAGGTTTCGAACGGCATCGGCGTCCCCTTGCTCCACCGCATCGTGAAGCCGGCCGATCGTCACACCGTCTACGCGCGCTTTGAGTTTCGGCCAACTGTCGAACCCATAGGCGCGTGCCAACACTAGCTGTGCGTCATGCAACGCAAAGGCAGCAAGGGGGGCACCGGGGTAATATTGCCGCACTTCGGCCACAGCGCTGGATTCTTTAGCCGCGAATCCCGCGAGCATTTCCTTCGCCTGCCGTTTCAACTGATCAAGGTCGGGCCGCTCGGGAAGATGCCGGGCGGGTAGATTGGCGTTCACAATGAGCCCCTTTCGTGCGCCCGGTGTCCGCTCGCTCGGGCAGAAAAGAGTTCACTGAGACAAGAATACTTCCGTCACACATCAGGGGGACTCAGTCCTTCCCGCGGACACGGTGGCGCCCTGAACGCCAATACCAGCCTACCACTTGCTCCTGCCTCTCCAGCTCAAATCCCCGGCCTGACCGGCGATCGCTGTTGACAAAATGATCAGCACTGCCCCAGAATTATAAATTATAGATTTCTTATGATGGTCACTTGGCACGGTGTCTTCCCCGCCATCACCACCCAGTTCCGGCACGATCAGTCGCTCGATCTCGCCGCCACTTCCAGACATTTGAACGCGATGCTGGAAGCCGGCATTCACGGCGTGGTCGCTCTCGGTACCGTTGGCGAGAACACCGCGCTCGAGTACCACGAAAAGCTGGAAGTCATCCGCGAGTTGAAGCAGACCGCCAAAGGCCGGATTCCGGTGCTAACCGGCGTCGCCGAATACACCACCGCTCTCGCCAGCCGTTTTGCGCGTGACGCCGAGAAGGCAGGCGTCGAAGGGCTGATGGTTCTGCCGGCCATGGTGTACAAATCCGATGAGCGCGAAACGCTCACGCATTTCCGCACCATCGCCCAATCCACCGGCTTGCCCATCATGATTTACAACAATCCGGTTTCGTACGGCGTCGATCTCGTGCCCCGCGCCTTCGTCGAACTGGCGGGTCAGCCCAATATCGTGGCCATCAAGGAGTCCTCTGAAGATGTCCGCCGCATCACCGACCTGCGCAACGCCGTGGGCAACCGGTTTGTCCTCTTCGGCGGCGTGGACGATCTCATCCTGGAAAGTGTCGCGCTGGGCGCCGAGGGCTGGATTTCCGGATTGGTCAATGCCTTCCCGCACGAGAATCGCGAGCTGTGGGACCTGGCCACTTCCGGGCAATGGCAGAAGGCCCTCGAACTTTACCGTTGGTATACCCCGTTGCTGCACCTGGATACAAAAGTGAAGCTGGTGCAGTATATTAAATTAGCGATGCAGGAAACCGGATTGGGCACGGAATTGACGCGCGCCCCGCGTCTGCCGATTGTGGGCGCGGAACGCGAGCAGGTCCTCGGCATCATCCGCCATGCCATCGCCACCCGGCCCATAATCAGCACGGCAGCCGTCCAGTGAACCCAGCCGCCGAAGGATTCGATGTCAAACTCGGAGCGCTCTCGCAGAAGTTAGGCCGGCGCGCGCCCGTGGCCGAGCAGATTGCCGAATGCATCCGCAACATGATCGTGGCCGGCGACCTGAAACCCGGTGAGCGCATCGTGGAATCGCGCATCGCGCGCGATATCGGTGTGGGTCAGCCCACGGTGCGCGAGGCGCTGGTAGCGTTGGAGCACCAGGGGCTGGTGGTACGTAAAGTAAATCAGGGTTGCGTGGTCACCTCGCTGACCCGGACCGAAATCTGTCAGCTAATCCGGGTCCGCGCCGACCTGGAGACTCTCGCCGTCGAACTGGCGGTGGAAACGGCCAGCGACGCCGAAATCGCCGCCCTGCTCAAGGTCACCGAACGAATGAAAGATGCCGCCGCCGCGGGCGATCCGCAGCGGTTCTTCAAGCACGATCTGATGTTCCACCAGGCGCTGTGGAACCTCTCGCACAACAGCTTTCTTCCACGCCTGCTGGAACAGGCTCTCGCGCCGCTGCTGGCCTTCCTGTTTATCCGCAACCTGCGGCGCAATCCCGGTATCGACATGATGGAATCCGCGCTGGCTCACGTCGATATGGCACAGGCCATCCTCACCCGAGACAAGGCTGAGGCGCGCCGCGTGACGCAGGAAAAGCTCATGATGTTCGCCGACCAGCACCTCGCCCTGTACGAGTAAATCGGCCGCGAGATCTATGTCAACGGCGCCGGCCCGGTGGATTGGCGGATGACAAGGTCGGTCCTGACTTCGTAATCGCCGCCCGGCGATTCGTGGATTAGGCTCCACAGCGATTGGAACGCCAGCCGGCCGATTTCCGCGCGCGGCACCGCTACGGTCGTCAGCGCCGGCTGCGTGAACTGCGCGAAATTGATATTATCGAAGCCCACCACCGAAAGCGCCGCGGGAACCGGGATCCGGCGGTCAAAGGCGTAGTGCAGTGCCCCGATCGCCATCAGGTCATTGGCGGTCATAATGGCCGTGGCATCGAATCCGCCGAGCACACGGGAGCAGCCAAAATAGCCGCCTTGCACCGTGAAATCGGAGTCGAAGACGCGCGTCTCCAAACCCGCGGCGGCCGCGCACTCGAGGAATATCGACTTGCGCCGTTGTGCGAAAGCGCCGTCAGCCGGGCCGCCGATGAAACCTACTCTCCGGTGCCCCAGCGCCGCCAGGTGGTTGACCCCTTCCTCGATGCCGTGCTTCTGCTCGATGGCGATATTGGCGATGGTTGGGCTGGGCGTACCGAACCCCAGATAGACCGCGAAAATGCCCTTCTTGGCGATGTACTCCTTCAAGGGCGCATCCACCTGCGAAGTGAGGAACGCGATGCCCGGCGCTTGCAGGCCCAGCAGCCGCTCTACCAGGCTGCGCGTGCGCTGCGGGTCGTTGTTCCCGTCCATCGCCACGGTTTCCATGCCGTACAGCGCGGCTTCGGTCTGGAAGCTCTTGGTGATCTCCGGAAAAAACGGGTTCAACATATCGGGCACAATCAAGCCGATGATCGAACTGTGCCCCACAGAGAGGCTGCGGGCTGCGGTATTGGGTTGATACCCCAGTTCCTTGGCCGCCCAGAGCACGCGCTGCTCGGTTTCCGGACGAACCTTGCGCGCGTCATTCAGAACGTACGATACGGTAGCGGCGGATACTCCGGCTTTTTCGGCGACATCTTTGATCGTGGCCATCTACGCTTCTGCTCACCCAACTGCAAGGCAACCCTGGCCTTTCGCGGCTCCTACAGAGTGCCAGAAGTTACTGCCCCTGTCAAGCCTGACCGCAGTCTTGGGTGAATCGATTAACTTATGCCTAATTGAGGTTTCTTGAATACGCTAAGTACAATCGTAAGCTATGAATGGGCTGGCTTGACATCGCCGGCGGCAAAGCATATACTTCGTCTAAATTTAATGATGATAACTCGTCTCCGTACCCTCATTGTCTACGGCTCCTTAGTACTGGTCTGCCCTGGCGCTCTGGCGCAGCGCGGCGGCCGCGGCGGCGCAGCGCTGCCGCAGAATCTCTCCTTTCGCTTTATGGGTCCGGCGGTAGGCAACCGCATTGCCGCGGCAGCCGGCGTTGTGGGCGACCTGAATACTTACTATGCGGGCGCGGCTTCGGGCGGCGTCTGGAAGTCCACCGACAAGGGAGCAACCTGGGCTCCCGTCTTCGATGCCATGCCGGTGCAAGCCATCGGCGCGCTGGCCGTTGCGCGCTCCGACCCCAAACAGGTTTGGGCCGGAACCGGCGAAGCGTGGGCCATCCGCGATTCCGACATGATGGGCGACGGCATTTACAAATCCACCGACGCCGGCGCCACGTGGCAGCACATGGGACTCGACCAGACGGGCCGCATCGGCCGCATCGTCGTGCATCCCACCGACCCCAATATTGTGTACGCGTGTGCGCTGGGCCGCACCACCGGCCCGCAGCAGGAGCGCGGCGTTTTCAAAACCACCGACGGCGGGCGCTCCTGGAATCGCATCCTGTTTGTGGATCCGAACACCGGCTGCTCCGGCCTCAACATCGACGCCGGCGACTCCAACACGCTGTTCGCCGGCATGTGGCAAGTGGAGATGCACACCTATGCCATGTTCAGCGGCGGACCGTCCAGCGGTGTCTATGTCACGCACGATGGCGGCGCGCATTGGGACCGCGCGGAAGGTCACGGCCTGCCGCAATCTCCGCTGGGCAAGATCGATGTCGCGCCCGCTCCTTCCAATTCCCAACGCGTCTACGCGCTGATTCAGACGGCCGACCAGGGCTCGATCTGGCGGTCTGACGATGGCGGCCGGAATTGGACTCAGGGGAGCTGGCAGCGCGAGTTGATCGGCCGCGCCGGCTATTACATCAAGCTGGCCGTTAACCCTAAGAACCCCGACGAGGTGTTCGTGGCCAACAGCAGTTTTTGGGTTTCCACCGACGCCGGCAAGACCTTTCGCACCCTGCCGTGGGGCGGCGACACGCATGACATCTGGATCGATCCCACCGACCCGAACCGCATCCTCATGACCCACGACGGCGGGATGTACATGACCGCGGACCACGGGCAGACATCCAGCCGCGTGACGCTGCCGATCGGGCAGATGTATCACGTGGCCGTCGATAACGACGTGCCGTATCGCATCTACGGCAACATGCAGGACGACGGCACCATGCGCGGGCTCAGCACCGTGCAGGAAGCGGGCGCCAATGTGCCGGGACAGGCGCCGGCCGGGGGACGGGGCGGGCGCGGCGGGGGACGCGGCGGGTTCGGCGCCGCCGGAACCGGTCCGTGGGAGCATGGCCTGGGCGGGTGCGAATCGGGCTTCACGCTGCCGGACCTGACCAATACCGACATCATCTGGGCCTCGTGCTATGGCAACGAAGTCACGCGCTACGACGCCAAAACCCACATCGCCCGCTCCATCAGCCCGTGGCTGCACACGCTGGATTCGGAACCCAACAAGGCCAAGTACCGCTGCCACTGGACACCGCCGCTGGCCGTGGATCCGTTCGACCACAACGCCGTCTACTACGGCTGCCAGGTAGTGTTCCGCACCACCAGCGGTGGCCAGAGCTGGTCTGTGATCAGCGAGGATCTTTCCACGCGCGATCCGAAATACGTGGTTTCCTCCGGCGGCATCGTCCGCGATAACCTGGGGCAGTTCTACGGCGAGGTGGTGTTTTCGATCGCGCCTTCGGAGATCCAGCGCGGGCTCGTCTGGGCCGGCACCAACGACGGCAAGGTCTGGTACACGCGCGATTCGCTTTCCGCCTCGCCGCATTGGACCGACGTGACGAAAAACATCGCCGGGCTGCCGCCGCTGGCGGTCATTTCTAAAATCGAACCTTCGCATTTCGACCCGGGCACGGCCTACCTTTGCGCCGATCTCCACCTGATGGATAACCGCGACCCGTGGGTCTACAAGACCACCGATTTCGGCAAGACGTGGACCAAAATCACCGGCAACCTGCCCACCGGGCACCCGCTGGACTATGCCCGCGTGATCGCCGAGAATCCCAACCGCAAGGGCATGCTTTTCGCCGGCACGGGCTCCAGCCTGTTTTATTCCATGGACGATGGGCAGAACTGGCAGGCGTTGCAGCAAGGGCTGCCCCACGCGCCCGTGAGTTGGATTGTGGTGCAGAAGCAGGCGCACGACGTGGTAGTGGCCACTTACGGGCGCGGCTTCTACATCATGCCCGACATCACCCCGCTGGAGCAGGGCGTGATGGAGTCTTCCTTCACGGATGCGGCGGCTCTGGTGGCGCCGCGCACCGCCTTCCGCGAAACGCGCGGCGCCGCCGCGGAGATCAGCTTCAAACTGGCGGCGGCTCCCAAAGCGCCGGTGGAGTTCGAGGTGCTCGATGCAAAGGGTGCACTGGTAGAGAAGCTTCCCCCGGTGACAGGTCACACCGGGCTGAACCGCATTGCCGCCGAGATCCGGTATGCCCCTCCGCGGCTGGTAGCGCTGCGCACCACGCCGCCGGAGGATCCGCACATTTGGGAGGAACCGCGATTTCAGGGGCAGGAGACGCGCCCCGTCACGCACTGGGGAGTCGCACAGGCGGAAGTCGGACCCATCGCCGGGCCGGGTGAGTACACCCTCAAGATGACCGTGGATGGCCAGACCCTCACCAGGCCATTGCGCATCGCCGTGCCTCCGGGATCGCACGGAACCGAAGCCGATCAGCAGGCCGCCGTGAAGTTACAAATCAAGGTACGCGATGATATCAGCACAGTCTCAGACATGACCAATCAACTGGAATGGATGCGCCGTCAGTTGGAAGATCAGAAGAAGACCGCGCAGGGAAAAGATGCGCTTTTGAAAGCCATGGCGGAGATGGATAAGAAGCTGAAGGACGTGGAGCTGAAGCTGATTACCGAATCCGATATGATGAGCGACGACAAATATTACCCCGAACAGTATCAGCTCTATATGAATCTGATCTGGCTGAGCGGAGAGATCGGCAGCGGCGCGGGCGACGTGGCCGGGACGGGCGATTACGGGCCGACGGAAACCGATACCGCACTGGTTCTGGATCTGGAGCGGCAGTTGCAGACCGTGAAGACGCAGTACAGCAGCGTAATGGAAAAGGACGTACCCGCATACAACCAGACCGCCGTCCCCGGTGGCGCCGCGCCGCTGAAGACGACGGGTGCGCCGCCTGCTCCCGTAAGAGCCGGGCGCGGCGGAAATCAATAGGGCAGGCAGGAGATCGCATGAATTTCGGAACTCGCACACGACTCGCGTTTTTAAACACAACGCCATTAATGCTTGCGCCCGCAACCGCTCGCTCACCCTCGCGGCTCCGCATGAATTCGAATCGGAGCCGCGACCGTCAGGGAGCGGATGCGCAATTACTGATGACGCTCTGTTTAATTTCGCTGGCCGTCGCGCCCGCGCTATGGGCGCAGGGAACGCTGGCAGACTACCAGCGGGCGCAAGGGCTGCAAAGGAAGGCGCGCGGGCTGGTGGTGGACTCTCCGGGCACCGTGGAGTGGATCGGCAAGTCCGGGCATTTTTGGTATCCGCGGACGGTCAAGGGCGGAACCGAATTCCTGCTGGTGGACGCAGCGGCGGGTTCGAAGAAGCCCGCATTCGATCATGACAAACTGGCTGCCGCGATCTCCACTGCTACCGGCCACGCCTGCACGGGGCTCACGCTGCCGTTTGCGCCGCAAGCCGGCCGGGGCGGCGGTGGAGGCAGAGCCGCGGCAGGCGCGCCCCAGACCGCGCCCCTGACCTTCGCCGATGACGAGCAATCGATTTCCTTCGGCACGGGCGGCTCCATGTACAAATGCAGCCTGACCGGCTATACCTGCACCAAGGGCGGCGCCATTCCGCAGAACGCAGGCCGCGGCGCGCGCGGCGTGGCGCCGCAAGAAGATCCGGCGCCCGAGTACCTCTCCGAGGAAGGCGGCGATCCGGCCGATGGACTCGAATACCAGCCCTTCCCGCAACAGGGCGGAGCGGG
>JARLGM010000064.1 GCA_031292755.1 Candidatus Sulfopaludibacter sp. | reverse complement strand
GTGGGGAATGGTGCGGCCCTTCGGGCCGACCTTTTTCCCGAACAATCACGCTGACGAGGAATCAGCAGTTTGCAGGTGGGTTTCCGGAGAGGAAGACGCGGAGATCTAAACAACGGCCGCCGTTCGCGTTGCGGGGATGATCCTACTTTTCGGAGCTGAGCGCGTTTTTGAGGAATTGCGCGATGGAATCGGTGAGCGCGCGGCGGTGTTGGGATCTGGCCATGGCGAGCGCCTGGGTGCGCGCCAGGCGGCGGCCCTGGACGCGAAACACCTGGAAGAAGCGGGATCCGCCGCGGAGGGCGAACTCGGGAAGAATGGAGCAGCCGAAGCCGGTTTCGACCAGCTTCTTCATGGCCTCGGTGTCGTCCGCCTCCATGATGACGCGGGGGGTGAAGTTCAGGTCGCGGCAGAAGGCATCGATCATAGAGCGCATGTTGCTGCGCTTAGGATAGAGGACCAGGGGTGCTCCAGCCAGCTCGTCAGGCTGAATGGTTCCGACGCGCCAGCCGGTGACGCGGCGGGGAGAGGGCTTCAGCACGAGCAGTTCTTCTTCGAAGAGCGGGATGACGTCGATGTCGTCGTTTTGAAAAGGCAGCGAGATTAAGGCCAGGTCGAAGCGGCGCTGGAGGAGGCCCGCGACCATTTCTTCGGTGGGCGCCACGGTGATTCCGATGGAGGTTTGGGGGAAGCTTTTGCGCAGCAGGCGCAAGGAGCGGCCGAGCTGGTGGATGAGGGCGGTGGCTCCGGTGGCGAACTGAAAGGGGAGGCGGTCGTTGAGCGGGTCGCCGGCGAATTCCTGTTCAATCTGGCGGATGTGCGCGGTGAGAGTGCGGGCATGTTCGGCGAGGCGGAGGGCCGCGGGGGTGGGGACGATGTGCTTGCCGCTGCGCACGAACAGGTCGGTGCGCAACTCGGCGGCGAGATGCTGCAACTGGAGGCTGACGGCTCCGGGGGAGAGGTTCACCTTTTCGGCGGCGCGGGTGACACTGGCGCAGTCGATGACGGCCAGGAACAGCTCCAACTGGTGAAATTCCACTTACTCAGCATCGCACGGCGGGGATTTCATGGCGAAGTGGCGAAGACGCGGAGGACGCGGAACTTTCGGCTTTTAGCGCGGCCACCGGCGCGCGCCGTGGAGGACCGTCAGGACCACCAGCATCTTGGCCTCGACCCGGTAAACCACCACAAACGGTGTGCCTGCCATCACCAGTTCCCTGGTCTCCGGCACTCGTCCAACCCTACCCATTAGAGGGTGTTGGGAGAGGCGGGCTACGCCTTCCTCAATCTGTTCCACGAGTGGCCTGGCAGCGGATGGATTATCGAGGGCCACGTAAGAGTAGACGTCGTCGAGGTCGAGGAGCGCCCTGCGGATCCACCGAATCTTCAAACGGACTTCCGCTTTCTGGCTCCGCGCAAGCGCTTAAACGTACTGGCGACTTCTTTTTCAGTAGCGAAATCCCCGGCCCGCGCGTCACGCACAGCCTCCTCGATATACCCGATCTGCCAGGCTTGACTGTCCAGGTAGGCGTCGATGGCCTGAGTGACGACATAGGTTCGATCCCGGTCGATTCCGCCGGCAACCTTATCCAGTGCGGCGATGCGATCCTGGTCGAGCCTCACGGTGAGTAGAGCCTTGGGCATGTACATCATTGTACTACGCTGTTGTACAGTGCGTGCGATACACCGGCGGGCCTCCGCTGCTAGAGGTGGAGGACGGGCTGTGTTAGCGCGTGTATCTCTTCAAGAGCCCGAACGTATAATTGCCATAGGATGATCAATCGGGTTTTGGGGGCGGCGGCGATTCTCGCCGCTCTCTCCATGTTCGCGTTGCAACCGGCTCAGCCGCCGTCCGTCGAGGTTCACTCCGCCGCGAAATTCGATATCTCGCCGCCATTGTCCTCATTGCGCGAAACCGGCGCCGCCCGGGAGTCAGCCTCGTGCAGGAACTGCGACGCGCCCGGCGACCCCGATCAGGCAACCCAACGCAACGATGCGCCGCCGCCCGCTCCACCACCGCTTCCCGCCGCGGCCATCGCGGTCGAACAGAAAGAGCAGGGCACCCGTCCCGCCGCCAAACCGATCGCCGCTTTCGATGGCATGGGCGCGGGGTTCGAAGGGCCGCAAGGCCCGGCAGCCGGACGCAATCCCTCGGACAACAGCCTGGCGGCCGGGCCGGATCGCATCGTGCAGATCGTCAATTCGCGCCTGGCCGTCTTCGATAAGCAGGGCAAGGTGCTCTATGGCGCGGTCGCGACCAACACCATCTTCAAAGGCTTCGGCGGCACTTGCGAAGCGCGGAACAACGGCGACGCGGTGGTGCGCTACGATCAACTGGCCGGCCGCTGGCTTTACGTGATGCCCATCTTCACCCGTATTCAGGAGCGGCCCGAAGAGCCGTACTCGGTGTGCTACGCGTTGAGCACCGGCCCGGACCCTTTGGGGCCATACTATCGCTACGAGTTCCGCCGTAAGTTGTTTCCGGATTATCCGCGGCCCGCCGTCTGGCCGGACGGCTATTACCTTCCCACCAGCACCGGAGACGAAGTGATCCAGAAGCACGCCTGCGTGGCGGATCGCGCCAAAATGCTGACCGGCAAAGCGGCCACCGAACAATGCGTGATCCTTGACAATGTCAACTTTCTAAACAATGCCGATGTCGATGGCCAGGCCGTGCCGCCCGCGGGCGCTCCCAATATCATGATGGCCGCGGGCGGAACGCAACTGAAAAATGTTTTCGGAGACGACGGCATCTACTATTGGACTTTCCACGTGGATTGGACCAATCCCAAGAACACCAAAGTGAGCGAGGCGGTGAAGATTTCGGTGGCGCCCTATCATTACCTGTGCAACGGCCAATTGAGTAACTGCGTGCCGCAGCCGGATACCACGCGCCGGCTCGACGCTCAGGGCGATAAGATCATGCAGCGGCTGGTGTACCGGAACATCGGCGGGCGCGAGTCCATCGTCGCCATTCACTCCGTCAACAGTTCCACGGGCGCGGGCGGCGTGCGCTGGTATGAGTTCCGGTTGGACGAGAAGCGCGAGCCCCGCCTGTTTCAACAGGGCACCTACGCTCCAGATGGCTTCTACCGCTGGATGGGCAGCGCGGGTATGGACAAGCAGGGCAACATCGGAATCGGCTATTCCTTCGGCGGCACTCCCCACTTCGCGGGGCAGCGGTTTGCCGCTCGCATGGCGGAGGATCCGCCGGGCGCGCTGGGGTTCCATGAAACGGTCCTGGCGGAAGGCGAGGCATCCCAAACCAGTGGCAACCGCTGGGAAGACTACACCACCACCGCCATGGACCCGAGCGACGATTGCACGTTCTGGTATGTCGGCGATTACCTGAAGAAAGGCGCGGCGACCTATTCCACGCGCATCGGCGCTTTCCGCCTGCCCGGATGTCTCCGCGGGACGATCAGCGGTGTGGCCTATATGGATCTCAATCACGATGGAACGCGCCAGAAGGACGAGCCGGCAATTCCGGGGCGGGAGATTGCCTACAGCGGAGCCGAGTCAGGCAAAGTGACCACCGGCGCCGACGGGGCTTTCCGGATTTCGCTGCCCGCCGATCCGGTTTATGCCGACCCGGTCTACACCATCCAGTCAAAGACGATTCATCTAAAGGCCGGGGACGCGATCGGCATGGATTTTCCGGACACCTGCACGGTGACAAGCAGCGGCGCCAGGGATGCCAAATTCTGGATGGGCGACAAAGGGCAGAATGCGGTGGACCAGCATTACGGCGAGTGGAAGAAGCTCATCAATACGCTTTACCTCACCACTGGGGAGGGCACGCGATTCCTCCCCAAGCGGTACTCCCAGTTCCGCGCCTGGCTGCACAAGCCGCCTTCCGCGCTGCTGGCCGCGCAGGCCGTCGCCGGACTGAATGCCGAGGCCGGCACGCTGGACGGCAAAGGGTCGGTGCAGGACCCCGTTGTCAAAGACTGGGTCACCATCCACAATTTGATCAAGCGCGTGAGCGATGCCTGGCTCGCCCGGAACAAAGGCGCATTGGATGCATACAAGACGCTGCTGGATCAATTGAACAACAACACCGCCACCATCACGCCCTCAAACGCGGCGGCCTGCGCCGGCAAGTGACGGCCGTCATTTGAAATAGCCTTTCCACTCCGGCCGCGCGGCAATTACAATCTCCCGTACTTCGCGGCTCACGCGCGCGGACACTCGCCGGCACAAGCGGGCACGAAGCTCTTCAGGCAAAGCCTCAAACGCCGGGCTGAAAATCATGTAGCTGAGCGGATATCGAAACAGACGCGTCCGCAGGTCGTACTCGCGCAGAGGGCCACGCAGCGGGAAGGTTCGACTGAACGAAGAAACGCCGGCAACCGGCTCCTTGAGCGGCGCTTCGTTCCGGAACAGAAGATATGCGGCGGCGGAGTCGAGATCGGACTCGAGTTGCGCGGCGGGCGTCTCCGGCATCCGCGCTTCCCAGTTCAATCGCGTGAGCAGATTCACGATTTGCGTCTGATGCTCGAAGGTCATGAGCGCGACGATATCGCTCGTGGCGGAAAGATAAGCCGTCCGGTCGAAGGCTTTGGCGACGCGCGTATCCAGGGACTCCGGCTCGGCCGGGTCGCTGGCCACCCGGTTGGCGCGGTCCGGTTGTTCGCCATGCGCGGCATCCACAAACCAGCCGCCCCACCTGTCGGCGAACCGCGTGCGATGGTCGGTGACGATGGCCGCGGAGCGGGAGGGCGCGCCCAGCGCGTTGGGAAATACCGACCCGATGAAGATCCCCGGAACGCCCTGCGTTGCCGGCCCCTGGTGGCACTTCAGGCACACGTCGCGCCGCGTGAAGTTGGCGCGGGAATCCAGCGTGTAAAAGACGACGCCCTGCGTGGGCTCGAGTGACGCCAGTTCCATCACTTCGCCGCCGGGCACGTAGCCCACCGCGACATTGTCGTTGAAATAAATCGCCCGCGGATTGCGCGGCGAAATCTTCTGAGACTGGAAGCTGGTCTTCGAGAACACCAGCGCCTGGGAATCGGGATTGATGTGCAGCGCGTCCAGCAGCGCGGGCAGATAACCCAATGGTCCCTGCCGTGAGGCCAGCGTCCGGTGAGAGGCGATGAGTTGCGAAACCGGATCGTGCAGCGGCTCCCGCTGCTGCACCGGCAGATTCTGCTGATAGATCTGCGCAGCCAGGGCGAGTCCCAGGCAGATCATCGGCCCGGTTTGGACGGTACCGTAGCCGCGGGGGTTAGCACGCCTCCGCGGCGTCCGCCGGCGGTGTCTTCGCGCGGCGCCACCAGGCATTGATCGGAACGGCAGTTGTGCGAATTCACCGAGCCCAGGTTTTCGAGCAGAGCCAGCGTCTCCGGGTGCGGCAAGCCGAATCGCGTGGGTCCGTTCGCCATATCGGCGACCGTATCGCCGGCCTTGGTTTTCACGTCCACCCTGGCGCCCTTCGAGACCAGGAAGTTCACCATTTCGTTGTTGCCCAGATAGGCGGCGCCGTGCAACGCCGTGTAGCCGCGGGAGTCGGCGACGTTCACGTCGATCCCGAGTTCCACGCAGTACTTGACGGCGGCGAAAGCGGGGTAAGGCGCGTTGACCGTGAAGTTGGCGCCCCATCCGATTCCGGACGCGGCCATCAGCGCCGTGTCACCTGCATTGGAAACAACTCTGGGATTCGCGCCGGCTTCGATCAGCAGGTGCATCGCCGGCAGATCCCATGCTTGCGCCGCGCGCCAGAATGCGGTGGCTCCGGCGGGATCGATCCAGGTCACATCGTGTGTGAACGAGCGGAACCAGATTTTCTTGCCGAGTTTGGCGTCCACGGTTGCGCCCTTCGCAATGAGCGCCTTCATCAGGTCGAGATACGATACCCTTTCCTGCTCGGTGCTCGGCTGCGGGAACCACGCGTGCGGCGCCCACTGCACATCGATGGTGGCGTACAGCGGCGCCAGGCCGGCAACCCCGGCCAGGTTCGGATTCGCGCCATGGTCCAGGAAGTACTTCGCCAGTTCCAGGTGGCCGTTAGTGATCGCGATTACCAGCGGGCTCTCGCCTTCCCCGTCGCTGGCTTTATTAATGTCGGCGCCGCCTTCCACCAAGGCGCGGGCGGCGTTTACCTGGCCGTCGCGAGCGGCGTACAACAGAGCCGTCATGCCACCCATAAAGCTGGGACCCACCTGACGAATCTGGGCGGCCACATCACCGGCTCTTCCGCCACGCCCGGACCCCGGAACTCGCGTCTCTTCAGCGGATGGCGCCGTGCCCCCGCGGCGTCCACCGCCGGCCGTGACCGGTATCACGTTGCCGTCCTGATCGAAACGCACGCGCTCCAGTTTCGTACTCCTGGTAGTGACATTGGGATCCGCGCCCCGCTCGATCAGCAGCTTTACCACATCCGCCCGATCCAACGCCGCCGCGAACATCACCGCGGTCTGCCCGTGGGCCTGTTCCCTCACATTGACATAAGCGCCCTGGTCAAGAAGCACCTTCACGGCGGCAACATTGCCGGACGCGGCGGCGGTCATCAAGGGCGTAGTGCCGTTGCTTTTGGTGGAGTTGAGGTTCGCGCCGGCCTTCAGGAGCGCTGCGATCATGGGCGCGCTGCCATTGGTGCACGCCATGAATAGCGGCGTGATGGCGCCTTCCCGTGTCGCGGCGTTCACGTCAGCCCCGGCCCCCAGCAGCAGTTGCGCCATCTCCAGGTCGTCGCGATATGCCGCCCAGTGCAGCGCTGTCGCTCCATCGCCCTGCGCGGCGTCGAGGCCGGCATGTTGCTTCAGCAGCGACCGCACGGCCGCCTTGTCGCCCTGTTGCGCGGCGTCTGCCAGGCGCGTGTCGGTGGCCGCGGAAGCAAGCAGAGCGGCGGCGGAGAGCAGCAGGAAAAGTCTCATATAGCCACCTCCCCGGTGCTGTCGCCCAATTGCTCCTGGGAAACTCCCAGCTTGCGCAATACCGTCAGCAGCACGTTCGCCATGGGTGTGCCGTCTTTGGTGCGCACATGCAGGTTCCCCTTCAATTGCCCGTTGGCATGCCCCGCCAGGAAGAGGGGCACGCGCTTGTGATTGTGGACGTTGGAATCGCCCATGGGGCTGCCGTACAACACCAGGGAATGTTCCAGCAGGTTGCCGTCGCCATCCGGCGTGTTTTTCAGCTTCTCGAGGAAATACGGAACCAGGCTGACGTGATACCGGTTAAGTTTGGCGAATTCGGCGATGCGCGTGGGCGCTTCCCCGTGGTGCGAGCAGTTGTGGAATGGCGTCTTCACGCCGCTCTCCGGCCAGACGCGGCCGCTTACGTCGCGGCTCATCTTGAGCGCCGAAACGCGCGTCACGTCGGTCATAAAGGCCAGCACCTGCAGGTCGAACATCAGGCGGAGGTGCTCTTCGTACGAATCGGGAACGCCCAGGGGCGCGGCCGGCAGGGCGCGGGCTTCACCGCTGGAATTGTATTTCTCGATCCTCTGGATGCGCCGCTCCACCTCGCGCACATCGTCGAGATAGTTGTTCAGGCGCGAGCGATCGCTGGGGCCAAGATTCTTCTGCAGCTTGCTCACATCGTGCGAAATCCAATCCAGAATGCTGCGATTCACCTTGCCGCGAGCCAGCCGCTCCTCCGGGGTGCCGCCATCGCCGAACAGACTTTCGAACGCCATGCGCGGATCGATCGTCATCGGCAGCGGCTGCGTCGGCGATGCCCAACTGATGGTATCGGCATACACGCACGCATATCCGTAATCGCAGGCTCCCGAGGCGTCCACCATTTCCAGGCAAAGCTGAATGCTGGGCAGCGGCGTGTCCTGGCCGGACTGCTGCGCGTAGATCTGGTCGATGGAAGGGCCCACGAAATAATCGGAGCCCTCAGTCATCTTCGGGTGTGCGGCGGTGAGGAACACAGCGCTGGAGCGAAAATGATCGGCGCCTTCCTCGGACGGCGAATGCGCCGTCGCCGGATTGAGATCGGTGTCGCTGACAATCGTGATATAGTCGCGCAGCGGTTCCAGCGGACTCAAGGTATCGCTGAACGGGAAATCGCGGCCCTCTTGAGCGGGCGACCAGTAATGTTTATTGGAGCCATCCACCGTGCTGCCCGCGGCGCCATGCACCATTTCAATGCAGGTAAGACGCGTGGGAACCGCGGCGGCCGTTTTGCGAACGGGCGTCTGCGCCGGCACCATGGAATCCAGCAGCGGCAGCGCCAGAGAAACTCCCATTCCTTGCAAGACCGTGCGGCGCGACAGATGTTTCTTGGAGATGTACTGCATTATTGTCCTCCCTCGGCGGCAGCCGTGCTTATGGCTGGCTGCGGCTCTTCGGCACGCCGCATCTGGAACTGGCGGCTCTTCACTACACCCAGGACGAATGCGGAAAAACGATTGCTCCGGAGCGCGGCGGCGCGATCGATGGCGCGCACGCCCGGCATGTCGGAATACTCCAGGACGCGGCCCATCCCATAGGCCAGCAGATTCCCGGTGAAGTTTCCGATGAACGAATCCGAGTGCTTCAGTATGGCTTGCCGCACACTCACCGGGCCATCCAGTTTGGCTCCATCGAACATCTGGCCGGTGGTGTCGATGGGCATGCCGGAATCGACGGTGCGCCAGACTCCCACCGCATCGAAATTCTCGAGCGCGAATCCGATCGGGTCCATCAGCTTGTGGCACGACGCGCAAGCCGGGTTGGAGCGGTGCTCCTGCATACGGTCGCGCACCGATTGCTGTTTGGTCACATTCGCGGTGCGGGCGTCGGCATTCTCCGGCAGCGCCGGAACGTTGGGCGGCGCTGGAGGCGGAGGCGTGCCCAGCAGCACTTCCATCACGTATTTGCCGCGCTGCACCGGCGAAGTGCGAATCGCCGTGGAAGTCAACGTAAGGATGCCGGCCTCACCCAACAGGCCGAAGCGATCGGGGTCGGTCAGCGGGACACGGCGGAAACGGTTGCCCAGCACGTTCGGGATGCCATAATGCTTCGCCAGGCGCTCATCCACGAAAGTGTAATTGGCGGTGAGCAGGTCCAGCACATTGCGGTCGTTGTGAACGATATCGTCGAACAGCAACTCGGTCTCGCGCCGCATGGATTCCGCCAGCGTCCTGTCGAAGTTGGGAAACAGATACAGGTCGGGATTCGCGTCCTTGAGGTTTTGCAGGTGCAGCCACTGACCCGCGAAACTGGCCGCCAGTGCCTCGGAGCGACGGTCGGCCAACATGCGCCGGACCTGCGTTTCCAGCACCGCCGGGTCGTGCAGCCGCCCCTGCGCGGCCACGGTGAGCAGCGGCTCATCCGGCGCGCTGCTCCACAGAAAGTAGGACAGCCGCGACGCCAGTTCCAGATCCGTGACGCGATAATTCGTTCCAGGCGCGATGCCGGCCGGTGTGCGCTCGAAGCGGAAAACGAATTCCGGACTGGCGAGTATGGCCTGTAGCCCGGTGCGAATGCCCGTCTCGAAATCCGCTCCATTGCGGCCCGATTGATAGAAGCTCAGCAGATCTTCCAGATCGTTGGCCGTCACCGGACGCCGGTACGCCTGCCGCGCCAGGAGAGAAAGGATCTTCTTCGCGCACGGAATTTCACCGGCGGAATCGGTGGGACGGCAGGTGAAAATCTTACGGCGGCTGGGCGTCTCCGAAAGCCCCGCCACCGTGATCGGACCGGTGACCTGGAACTCGTGCAGGTGCGGCAGCGAAGTCATGCCGGGAATGTTGCCGGTGGAGACATCCACCAGGCTCTGCTCCACCGGCCGGAACTCGTCTTCCAGCGGCCCGTCGAATTTCGAGAGGAACGAAGCCGAGATTTTCTGCGGACCGGCGTTCACGTGAATGGGGCCGGTCTTGATCCCGTCTTTGGCCAGCGTCATGGCGGGGTTGATATCCAGCAGCGCCACGCGTGCGCCGTTCACAGCCACTTCGATCTGCTGGCCCTTGCCCATGTTCTGCCCGAACAGCGGGCCTTCCGGCACATAATAGAAACCCAGGCGGAAGGTGTAATCGCCATCCGCGGGAAAATTATGAGTGACCGCAAGGCCGCCGCGCGTGCCGAACGGCGTGCCCTCCACGTGGCGCATCTGCGACGCCACGCGCGGAATGCTGTAAGTGGACGTGAGAGCCTGTGCCCCGGTATCCCCCACCGCCTGTCTGCTGATGCGGCCGGCGGCGCGGATGTAGCCTTCCATCAGCGCCGGCGAAATGGTGAGCGCATCGGCCATATTGTCGAACCCGTGGCTCATGTCGTCGGTAGGCAGGAGCGGCGCGACGTCCACCGTCAGATCCAGCAGGTCGCGGACGGAGTTGGCGTATTCGGTGCGATTCAGGCGGTGCAGCGCGGGGCGGCCGGGGTTGGGACGAATGGCCGCCGCGCGATCGATCCCCGTCTCCAGCGTGCCTACGAAGGCGGTCACCGCCGGCGCGCCAGGCCGCGGCAACCCGGGCGGCGGCATCAGGCCGGTGCGCAGCTTGCGAATCACTTTTTCGGCGAGTTCCGCGGATTGATCGGGGTGAGCCAGATTCAGCCCGGTCAGGGACATGCCGCCGGACTTCAGCGACTCGTTATGGCAGCCGATGCAATATTGCTTCACCAGGGCGCGCCCGGAAACGAGCCCCGGAGCGGCAGTCTGCCCCCAGGCCGTTGCAGCCGCGGACAGGGCGGTGCATACAACAAGGAATTTTTGCATCCAGGCTCCGGCCCCTCACCGGAAAATGCGCATGCTACCCGGTTGGCAGTATATAAATGTAACGCGCCCGCTGTCAAGCGGTTGCAGCCGGCCCAGCCGGCCCTCAGTGCTTCGTCAGACCACGCACGCGCGCTTTCAGGCGCTGCCACCAATTCGGCTTTTCCGGAGGAACCGCCGGTTGCGCCGCGCCGGGCAGCGGCGACGATGCCGACTGTGAACGCAAGGGAACCGCGGTCTCGCAGGGCGTTTCGCCGGCAAACCTTACGATGTTGCCGATCAGTGCGAACTCCTGGCGAACCTTGGCTCCGTCACGGTTCACAACACACACCGAGAATCCGGGATACTTCCCCGACGCCACTCCCTTGCCGCCGTACTCTACTTCTTTCACCAGCACCGGCTGGTAGCCCTCCACGGTGTGTTGGACGTAGGCCGTTTCATACCGCCGGTGCCGCAGACTCCACACGAAGACGCGAAAGCTGTCGAAATCGTACGGTTGGCCGCCGCCTCCAATCGTAGTCCACAACCACGTGCTCTTCGTCTCACCATCAACCTGCACGGTGGCCAGTGAGAAATAGGATACGATCCGGTGACCTTCGGCATACTGCGCCACTTCGTCGGGAATCGCCATCGTAAGCCGCCGCGTCAACACCCAGCCGGACTGCCCCGAAGCCGTGCGGACCAGGCTCCAAAGATCCGATGGCACAATCTTGGGCCCGGATTCCGGTTCCGGTTCCGGCACCTCCTTCGAAAGGTCGGTCTTGGAAAGCTCCAACCAGTCCGGCGGAGGCGGAGGAGGCTTGGGCATGGGCGGCAGCGGGTACTTTCCCTTCGACTCTTTCTTCTTGGGAAGGGCTTTGGCTTTCTTCGGCGCCGGCGGGAGCAACGCGGTCCGCCGTACATCCGTCCTGGGCACGCGCAGTTGGGAAAGCACCTCCACCTTCTCGCTGGGCTTAATTACCAGAAAACTCGGCGCACTGGTTGAGGTTGTTGTATGGACAGGAAGGTCGCCGTACACCGTGGCGGCGCCTTGCGACGGCATCTTCGCCGCACGCGCCGCCAGATCCTTCAATGCCGTCATATCCGCGGCCGCCAGTAGCGTGTTTTCGTTCGCCCAACCCTCCGCTCCGCTGGGGGCGCGCACCCGAAAGAACTTGCGCCGCCGCTGCAGAATCTCCAGCCGGTCTCCGTGCCTGACCGTGGCGACCTTCTTCGACTCCATGGGAATGTCGCTTCGCAGATTCAGCGTAGCCGGGCCGACATAGGCCTCGCCAATGGACGGATCACGCGGGGGGCCTGTCTGGCATGCAGCCAACAGCAGGATCAGCGTCGCCGGAAAGCTAACTTTTGATATGAAACCAAAGCGCAAGACTATTAACCATTTTACCAGCCGTGCCAGTACCCACGGCCGATATGATGAAAGCAGATGACTCCCACCAGGAAGTCCGCAGCCGTGTGCATACTGTTTGTGCTGTTCTACGCCGCCATGGCCGGAGTGTTCCTGGTGGCTCTGCCGCATCCGCGGGAGGCGATTCATTACATGGTGGCGGGCGCGTTTGCCACCGGCCTTTCGCTGCTGGCGGCGTTCGTATTATGCGCTTTCGGACGAATCGATCCGGAACTCATCGTCCGTATTGTTCGAAGAAGTGGGCAATCGTCATAATGCCCAGGTAGTAGTTCTCGATTTTGAATTTCTCATTGGGCGAGTGCAGCCCGTCATCCGGCAGTCCGAATCCCATCAGAATGGTGGGAATGCCCAGGTGTTCCGCGAAATCTCCCACGATCGGGATGGAGCCGCCGGACCGCGTGAAGACGGTCTGCCCGCCGAACACGTCGCCGAACGCCTGCGCGGCTATCTTTATGGCGGGATGATCGGGGTTGACGACCAGGCCGGGCGAGGCGTTGAGCACCCGCACGTCGGTCCGAATGCCTTTGGGCGTATTCTCCCGCACCCACGTGCGAAACGCCGCCACCACGGCATCGGGATCCTGCCGCGGCACGACGCGAATACTCACCTTGGCGGTTGCCTCCGCGGGGATCACCGTTTTCGATCCGGCGCCGGTGAAGCCTCCGGCAATCCCGTGCACTTCAAACGTGGGCCGGGACCAGACACGCTCCAGCACGGTCCGCCCCGGTTCGCCCGTCAACTTCGTGGCGCCCACCTCTTTCGAAAGAAACTCACTCTCCTGAAACGGCAGCCGGCTCCAGCTATCGCGCTCGGCGGGCGCGGGTTCGTCCACGTTGTCGTAGATGCCTGGAATGCACAGCGCTCCCTCGGCGTCTTTGGCCTTCGCTAACAGCTCGATCAGACCGTACACCGCGTTGGGCGCCGCGCCACCGTACAGGCCGGAATGCAGATCGCGCGCCGGCCCTTTGGCTTCCACCTCCATGTAGATCAGCCCGCGCAGCCCGATGCAGAGCGTGGGCATACCGTCGGCGTACATCGCCGTATCGGAGACCAGCACCACATCGGCGCGCAGTTTCTTCGCGTTTTCGGCCACGTATTTGGCGATGGCGGCGCCGCCCACTTCCTCTTCGCCTTCGATGAGGAACTTGACGTTCAGCGGCAGCGTTCCATGTACCGCACGGAGCGCCTCGATGGCCTTGATGTGCATATACATCTGGCCCTTATCATCCACCGCGCCGCGGGCGTACAGATTGCCATCGCGTTCGGCGGGTTCGAACGCCGGGGTGACCCAAAGATCCAGGGGATCGGCCGGCTGCACATCGTAATGGCCGTAGCACAAAACCGTGGGCTTGCCCGGAGCGTGCGTCCAATCGGCATACACCAGGGGATGGCCGGCGGTGGGGATGACCTCGACATTCTCCATCCCGGCGGTGCGCAGACTCCCGGCCACGAAGTTGGCAGCCCGTTCGATATCGGGCTTGTTTTCCGGCAGCGTGCTGATGCTCGGAATCCGGATGAACTCCTTCAATTCGGCTAAGAGACGTTCGCGATTTTGCTGAACAAACGAGCCGGTAGCAGCGGACATGGTTTCCTCAAACGGAAGAAACCATTATACGGCGGCGGCCATAGAGAAACCCCGGCTTACGGCATTGCCGAGAATGCGCCGCACCTCCGGCGCATAGAAGGGCTGGGTGAGTAAATCGTAACCGCCCCGGTTGAGCACTTCGGACCAAAGACGGGCGTCGGCTTGCGGGTCGGTTACGATCACGGGCATTTGGTCCGCGGACCGGGCAGCGATTTCGAGCGCATCGAGCCAGGTTCCGTCGGACAGTTCAGCTTCGGTGAGAATCACCTGATAGGCATTGGAATCCAGAAGATTGCAGGCGTGCTGCAGGTTCGCCGCGTAATCCAGGTCGAGCGGCAGAGAATGCAGCAGTTGCGAGAGGCGCCGGGCATCGTCGGGACACCCGGAAATGAACAGAATCCGGAACCTCATACGCACGCTTCCTTCCTGTTTGGTCCTATTTTACTCCCGCCGGAACAACGCAGGGTGACAATCGGGAAAGATTGGGTTACGTGAGGCGTTTTTGAGTGATGTTAAGTCCTGTCCGGCTTCATCACCGCCACATATCCCAGATTCCGATAGAGCTGGTTGTAATCCAGGCCGAACCCTACTACGAACCGGTCGGGGATTTCAAAGCAGCGGTAATCCACATGGACCTGCACGATGCGCCGGGAATTCCGGTCCAGGAAAGTGCAGACGGCCAGCGAGTTCGGAGCGCGGCCGGCCAGAGTCTGTAACAGGTAGCGGAGGGTGAAGCCGGTGTCGACGATGTCCTCCACCAGCAGCACGTCCTCGCCTTCGATGCTCTCGTCCAGATCTTTGGCGATGCGCACCACTCCCGGCGCGCCGCTCTTGTTGGAGAAACTGGAGATGCCCAGAAAATCAATCTTGACGGGCACTTCAATGTGCCGGGTCAAAGCCGTCAGGAAATAGATGGAGCCCTTCAGCACGCCTACCAGCTTCACGGTCTTGCCCTGGTAATTGCGCGAGATCTCGGCGGCGAGTTCGCGAATGCGCCGATCGATCTGCTCCTCAGTGAAGAGCACGCGCTCAATCCCCGGAATGGAAACGCCGCTCATGCCTGCACCGGGCGCTCGGCCAGGCCGTACTTGAAGATCAGATTTTCAAAATCCTTCTGGTAAAACACCTGGATGTTGAGATGCGGATACAGTTCCCGCAGCAGGCGCACCTTGCGATTCTTCCTGGTGACCAGCGACTGCTTCATGGTGGTCAGTTCCAGGTAGAGATCGAATTCCGGCAGGTAAAAATCCGGAGTGAACGATTCCGCCGCGTTGCCGTTCGCATCGTACTGCACGGGGAAACTCCGGGGTTCGTACTCCCACGCGATGCGGTAGAAATCCAGCAGATTGGCGAACATCTCTTCGCTCTGGTTGGCGAAAATCTTCTTGCGCAGCGTCACGTTGCCGGGCGGCACAATGCCGTATCGCGACAGCCTGAGGCGCATCTGAAACTGAAGTTGCTGCTCGGCCGCCGCGGAGAGATAACCGCGTTCGGTCAGCCCGGTGGAAACCACGGCGGTTTGAATCAACTCCGCCATTTGCTCGCCGGTCAGCCCTTCGGCGTTGAACACCAGGTCGAACAGATCGGCGGTGGCCCTGGTCTTCCCGAATTTCGCTTTTCTGTCGGCGCGGTCGGCCGCTTCCAACTCCAGCAGGCGCTGGCGCGCAGCGGGGCGTTCGAAGCGGTGATCCAGCATCAGATTACCGATGCGCACGTTCTCCGGCGCCACCACATGCACGCGCAACATGCCGGGGAAGTGGCGTGCCTGTAGTTCGCCGCCCACCGCGCAGTAAACAATGTGATGCTCGATGGCCAAACGCGCCAGGATGCTGGTCACCAGGCTGGGATAGGCGCGGTCGGGAATTTTGGTTTCCGAACCGAACTCCTCGCCGGCCAGCACCTGTATGCGGGATTGTGTCAGAAGCTCGAACCCGAGCCGCTGCGCGCTGATGCGCGCTACCTCTTCGAAACGGCAACCAGGATGACCCGAGACAGCGATCAGCGCCATGTCACAAGCTCATCATAACGCCGCCACGGTCCAGGGATCAGGGGCCCGGGGCCGGACGGTCCCTGGTCCTTCAGTATTTCGATCGCAATCTCCAGCGTTTCCACCACGCGCGGACCGGGCCGGTTGAAGTAGCGGTTGCCATCCGCGAGATAGACGCGGCCGGCACGCACGGCGCGCAAATCGCTCCATCCGGGGCGGCAGGTCATGCAAGCCATTTCCTGCTCCGCGCGCGGGATATCGAAGCCGCACGGAGCGATCACGATCACATCCGGGTCCGCGGCGCGCAGTTCGTCCCACGTCATCCACGGCGAATGCCTGCCGGGTTCACCGAAAAGATTCACTCCGCCGGCCATCTCGATGAGCTCGGGAGTCCAATTGCCCGCCGCCATCAGCGGATCCATCCATTCGATGCAGGCCACGCGCGGCGCTCTTCCCGCCGGCACGGACGCGGCGAGTTCCCGCATCCGCGCCTGGAGCGACGCCACCACCTCTTCTCCGCGCGCCGCGATGCCGAGCGCGCCCGCCACGCGCCGGAAGTCCTGCCAGATCTGCGCCAGAGAATCGGGCTGCAGCGACACGATCCGCGGATTTCCCTTCATCCCGCGAGCGATCGCCTGCTCCACGTCGCGCAGGCTTACCGCGCACACCTCGCACTGAATCTGCGTGACGATATGCGTGGGTTCGAGCCGCTCCAGCACATCGTCGAAGACTTCGTAGATCGAGACAGACGTGCGCGCCGCCTCTTTCACCAGACGGTCGATTTCGGCGCTGCTTCCATTCACCGGGATCCGCGGACGCGTGCAGGCTGGCAGGCGCAGCACCGCTTCCGGGTAATCGCACTCATGCGACCGGCCCACCAGCGAATCGAGTTGCCCCAGGGCGGCGACGATCTCGGTGGCGCTGGCGATCAGCGAGACGATTCTTGCCACTGCGCCCCCACCAGGTCCGCGTAGACGAACCCGTTCACGTCGCGAATCTCTCCCGTTTCCACCGCGAGGGGGTGGCGGAACATGGGTCCATCGTAGACGCAGGTGTGAAACTCGCCGTTTTCGCCGCAGGGATCGGCGGTGGCGGGCAGATCCGCAAGCAGCGCTTCGTCGAATTCGCGCCCGGCAAAGCGTGCATCGAGGACCTTGGAATCGACGCAACTCAGCCGCGCCCGCAAACCGCCCCGGATCATCTCTCGCGCCAGTTCCCCGGTGGGCAACCCCCACAGCGGAAACAGGGGAGTAAGTCCCGAGCCGGCGAGTTGCCGTTCCCGGTAAGCGCGCACATCGCGCAGGAACAGATCGCCGAATGCGATCGCATCGAAGCCTTCGGCCACGGCGCGCCGGCACGCCTCGGCCATGCGGGCTTCATAATCGTCATTGGTGCACGGCCAGGGCAGCGGCACCTGCCACAAGGGCAGACCTACAGCTTCGGCCTGAGCTTCGAGAATCGAACGGCGGACGCCGTGCATGGCAACCCGGTCCGCCGCTTCATTCAGAGTGGTCAGCAGAGCGCCGGCTTCCAATCCCTGCCGGCGCATCGTATGCAGCGTCCAGGCGCTGTCCTTCCCCGAACTCCAGGCAAGCAAAATCAAGCAGTCTGTACCACAACCCGCTCGCTCCGCACCACCGTGCGGCTCAGCCATGCGTGCAGGCCGAACAGGACTCCGGCATAGAATAAATCCGAAGCCAGCGTGCGTCCGTAGAACGGAATGCCCATGGCGTAGCAGTGCATTAGTCCGGCCACCGAACGGGCATAGATCCGCGGCATCTGTAACCATGCGGCAAAGTTGGTAATCAGGAAAAACTGCACGCTGCCGGCCAGCGCCCCGGCACCGATCCACAAAGGATTCTCCGTGTGGCGCAGCTTGCTGCCAATCCACACCATGATCAAAAAGCTGCCGTACACAAACGGCGTGGCGAACGAATAGCCGCCCACGATCGGATCCGTGATCGCCATCAGCGCCAACGGCAACAGATACGCACGCCAACCGCGCAGACGCGCGCCGGCAAACAAACTGAGCGCTCCCACGGGCGCGAAGTTCAAGGCCTGTGTGACCCGGATGAGCGCCCCCAGAACAATCAGCCCGATAGCCAGCGGCCGTGCGGTAGTCTTCTGCATTGCTTTCTCCTTAAGTCTCATTATCTATCAGTCAAGCCCGAAGTGGCTTGGTTCGGTTCCCACAAAGTTTCCGGCGCGCCGGTAACATGGCTCGCCCAACGGCTCCAGACAAAGAGCGCGTCGCTCAGCCGGTTCAGATATCGAATCGCCTCGGGGGGAATACTTTCCACGCGGGCGAGCGTCACGCAGGCGCGTTCAGCGCGGCGGCATACGGTGCGGCAGATATGCAACTCGGCGTTGAGGCGGCTGCCGCCGGGCAGCACGAAGGATCGCAACGGCGCCAGACCGGCGTTCATCTCGTCCATCTCGCGTTCCAGTTGCTCCACTTCCCGGCCGGTCACCCGCGCCTGCCTGGGGTGGACGTCCTGCGGCAGCGTCGCCAGGATCGATCCCAGGTTGAACAACTCGTGCTGCACGCGCAAGAGAATGGCAGCCAGCCGGTCCGCGCCCGGTTCACCGGATGCCGTCACCCGGGCCAGGCCGATGAAGCAATTCAGCTCGTCCACGGTCCCGTAGGCTTCGATGCGGCGGCCGTCCTTGGGCACGCGCTGCCCTCCGGCCAGACCGGTTTCGCCCGCATCGCCCTGCCGCGTGTAGACGCGATTGATGGCCAGCCGCGGTTTCTCGAAAGTCTCTTCTTCCATGATTATTTCGCTCCCGCCAGCGTCCACTTCAAGCCTGTCACAAAATTGATCCGCAGCGAAGGATAGCCGAACACTTCTTCGTAATGCTGGTTCAGAATATTACGCACATTGGCGTATGCCGTCAGGCCGTGGCCCATCGCATAGTTGATGTTGACGCCGACGTTGGCGTAGCCGGGATTCTGAAACAGCCCGCCGGTAGCGCCATAGGTCGGTTCCACGTCCAGCACAGAGCCCCTGAAATATCCTTCGACATTCGCGCTGATCTTCCCGCGAGTGAAAGACGCCGTGACCGTTCCGGAATTGGCCGGCCGCCGCAGCAGTTCCTGCCCCACGCTGAAGGGCGAGGGCGCCAGGTTGCCCGCGCCGTTCAACGAAAGGATCTGCGAGTTGAGATAAGAGTACGAACCGGTGACGAACATCCACCGCGAAGGCCGCAATTGCGCCGAGAACTCCGCGCCCTGCGCACGCGAATTGGCGATGTTGTCCGATTGATAATAACTAAGCCTGCTCAGATCGCCGCCCAGTATCACGATCAGATCGTAGTAACGGTTGTAAAAGTAAGTGGCGTCCAGCGACAGGCGGTCGCGGAGCAGCCTGCGCTCGATCCCGGCATCGAAACTGCGCGTGCGCTCCGGCTTGAGCGCGGGATTATTGGTGTACGCCAGGTCGAATCCGCCGGGCGGCCGGATCCCGGTGCCGAACGAAGCGTGCAGCCGCGTGGCGCCCACCGCGTAAGCCGCCGACAGTTTCGGATTGGCCGTGCCGATGGTCTGTGTCGGAAAGAACGGCCGCGAGTAGCCATCCCCCGGGATCGCGCCGGTGCGGATGAATTCGCCGCGCACGCCCGCGGTCAGGAACAGATGGCCAATCTCGAAACGATTCTCCAGGTAGAACGCCGTATCGTTGCGGCGGATCGGAAAGGTATCGAAGCCGGCATCGGTGATAAAGGTGTTCTTCACCTCTTCCAGCGCCTCGCTCGCGCCGAAGGCCACCACGTAATGCCGCGACACGCTCACGATGGTGCGCGATTCCCCTTGCGCGCGCAGGTCCTTGTTGTAACTGAATCCGTACGGGCTGGTGTAGCCATTGTTATTCAGAAAGAACGTGCCGAACAGTTCCTCGCGCACACGGCTGGAAACATCCGCCTGGTAATGCACCAGGTAATCGCCAAAATTGTTCTTGCTGCGGCTGATGGTATCGATCCCCGTGAAGTATCCGTACGGATTGGAGCCCCACGGTCCCGGCTCGCCCACCGAATTGGAATCGAAATCGGCGTGCAGCGTGAGCGACTGGCGCGCGAACCGCCGCGTCAGATTCAGCATCAGATTTTCGTTGCGGTAATCGCTGTTGGTCACCGGCCCGTTGTCATCGGTTCGCGACGCGGAAACGGCCAAACCGAATCCCAGAAACTGCCCGCCTCCCGAAACCCCGAAGCGCCGTTCGTAATTGCTGCCGCCTTCGGCCACCACATCCAGATTCAAAGGCGCGTCCGGCTGACGTGTCACGAAGTTGACCACGCCGCTATTGGCATAAGGCCCGTACAGCGACGATTGCGGCCCGCGAATCACCTCCACGCGGTCCAAGGACTCGGTGGCGATATGGGCAAAATCGAAATTGCCGCCGAACGCATTCACCGGAACACCGTCGATCTGCACCAGGTTGAAATCGGGATAACCGCCGCGAATGGAGAGGCCGGCCACTCCGCCCATGGCCCCGGTCTGACTGAAGGCCAGCCCGGGAATGTAGCGCATCAGGTCCACCGCCATCGGCAGGTTGCTTTGGCGGATCTCCTCACTGGGAATAATGCTGATGCTGCCGCCTTGCCGGCTGGCGGCAACATCGATGGCGGAGCCGACCACACGCACCGAATCCACCACGGGAGCCAGCGCCAGCTTCACGGTGAGCGGTGAGGCGGCGCCATCCAGGCGGATTTCTTCGGTGCCGAACCCCGGCGCGGTAATCACCAGCCGCCAGCCCGCCGGCAAGGGATCGGCAAGCTTCAATTCGAACATTCCGTTGGATGCGGAGACGGTTTGTAGCTCTACGCCGACCCGGTCCACAACGGAGATTTGCGCGCCGGCAATGGGCGCTCCGGACGGATCGACAACAGTACCTTTGAATGGCGCGGCGGTAAGGCAGGCGGAAAAAAACAAACAGCCAGCCAGCAGGCTGGAAAGACGTCGATTCACTTGAGGCCCCTCCCACGAGAGCCGGTTCATGCAATCTCGCTGGCCGGTCTCCTGACTTGCGCCTCATCGGACCGCCCGGCCTTCCCATTCCACGAAGTGGAACAGTGGCTTGAGTCGGGCGATCCTCCGCGCTTACAGTAGCGGGGCTGTGCTGGATTTTCACCAGCTTCCCGTGCACCAGCGTGAATTTAACTAAATTCCAATAGTACACTAATCTTATAAAGCCATGTGTAAACCGAAGGTCGTACCAGGGCGACTAGTACTCGCGCTTGGTCTAGCGGTGACGTTTATACCCGCATTCGGTGCGGACGCCAAGCCGGACAAGAAGAAATCGCAGTCGCAATTGCAGCGAGGACTACAGGCAGAGAAAACCGGCCGGCGGGACGAGGCCCTGGCTGATTTTTCCATGGCGATTCAGGCCGACGGCTCCAATGCCGCGGCCTATCGCGAGCGCGGCAAACTGTACATGGCCGCCGGGCAGAAGGATAAAGCCATCCTCGACCTGGAACGGGCAGTGCAACTCGCGCCTGCCGATGGACCGGCTTACGCCGCCCGCGCTGAATACTATGCCTCAACCGAAAACCACGCCCGCGCCATTCAGGACTTCAGCACCGCCATCAGCCTTCATGTGGAGCATACCGATGTCTACACCGGGCGCGGCAAAAGCTATCTGGCGACCTCCCAGTATGACAAGGCGGTCGACGATTTCACTCAGGCCATCAAGTTACGCCTGGACAACCCCGAGCCTTACAAAGGACGCGGCATGGCCTACGCCGCCTTGGGCAAATTCCGCGAAGCGGTGGACGATTTCGATCAGGCGGTCCGCCATCGTCCCGATTACCAGGAAGTGTATGTGGAGCAGGCGCTGGCTTATAGCGCGCTCGGTGAGTTGCCGCGTGCCGAACAGTGCCTGGATTCGGCGCTGCGGCTGCGGCCCGAAGATGTGCGCGCCCGACGGGTCCGCGGGGCTGTGCGCGAGCGCCTGCGCGACGACGTGGGCGCCCTGGAAGATTTCACCGAAGCCATTCGCCTGGACCCCAAGGATGAACGGTCTTACCTAGCCCGCGGGTCCGTTTACGCCCGCATGCAGAAGTATCCGGAATCCCTGGCGGACCGCGACAAGGCGGTACAGCTTGCGCCGCGCAGCGCCGAAGCCCTGGTCGCGCGCGGTAGTTCGTACCACTTGCTGGGACGGCACGACGATGGGTTGAAGGATCGTACCGCCGCCATCGCTCTGGACCCCAACTACGCACTGGCATGGGAAGCGCGCGGCAACGCCTATTACATGCTGGGGCGTTATGACGAAGCGCTCTCGGATTTGCAGCGCGCCGCCGAACTCGAACCCGCCAACCAGGAGACCCGTCACCTGTTGGGGCAGGCGCAGGCGGAAGTGGATGCCCTCGTGAAAAAGGCGATGGCCAAAGAGGTCGCGCCCGACACCAATAAATTGACGCTGCCGGTTCCGGCGCCAGGTGCGCCGGTGCCCGAAGCGTCTGCCGCCGTTATCAAGCCAGAGCCGCCCAAGCCTGAACCGCCCAAGCCCGAGCCTGCCAAGGCAGAGTCGCCGAAACCTATCCCGCCCAAGCCCGAACCTCTTAGGGCCGAACCGCCGAAAGCCGCGCTCCCCAAGCCAGAGCCGCCCAAGCCCGTGGTTGCCGGAAGTGCCGCTGCGCTGAATGCGCAAGGCCGGCAGTTCCTGGCAGACGGCAACTTTTCCAAGGCGATCGAAGTGCTTACGCAGGCGATTCAGCTCGACCCGCGATTCTCCCTGGCTCACAACGCCCGCGGCTTCGCGCAGTACCGCTTGAAGCACTACACCGAGGCAATCGCCGATTTCGATGAAGCCATCAAGCTGAATCCCTCCTACGCCAACGCCTACCAGAACCGCGCAGCCGCCCGCCGCGCAGCCGGTGACAAAGCCGGCGCCGACGCCGACGCCGCGAAGGCCAAAGAACTGACGACCAGGTAGCGCGACCTCCCTGTCATGTCACAAGGGGCTGGCATTCCAGCGCTTCCATTTCCTTGCGCTGCGCCCGCTGGTCGCGTTCGATCTGGACCACCCTCTTCTTGTTGAGTCTGGTCAGGAAGGCGATGTGCCGCTCCACGTGTACCAGAGGTTTTTCGCTGCCCGGCCTCTTCCGGAGTTCCGTTTCGATGCGGCGCCAGCGGCGAAGAGACCACTCGTCCTCGATCAGGCAGTCGATGTAGAATCGCGTTTCCAGGTTGACCGGCGCGAACCGCTCGAAATATTCCGTCTGGAGCGCGGCGAACTCTTCACGCGATTCGCCGGGCTGGCACTCCCTCGCGGGATCGAGACTCGATTTGATGCGCGGTTTGATCAGGAACAGTCTTTTGCTTGCCATCCAGTTTCCTCAGCAAGCTCACGATAGCAACCCGACAGGCTCGACTCCGAAATTCCAGCCTGTAACTCATTGATGGCCCACGGAAAAAACTTCCCCAACTTATGGGACCCGCTCGAACCACAAATTCCATAGCCGCGCGCGATGCAGTTGAATCCCCTGCGGACGCCCCTCGGAATCGCGGATGAAGTGCAGCGACCACGGCCCCACCACGAAGCGGTCCGACCCTATGGCGTCGAGCGGGATCTTCCATCCGGCGGTGGTGGTAATCACCAGGCTGCCCTGCCGGAACACCAGCGTCCAGAGTGCTCCCGCGTCGGGGCAACGATACTCGCCAGCCAGCGCGGCAAGCTGTTCCGCGTGCATCGAAACGGGCTCCAGCCTTTGGTAGGTTACCGGGAGCGCGCCGTCCCATTGCAGCGACAGTCGATCCGTCGACAGCATGGTGAGCGTCAGGCGGAACCCGCCGTCGTCGGTGAAAAGCTGCCGGCGATTGAGCGGATACAGCTTGTACCGTTCATCGGCGGTATCGATCGTCATGCCGTCGATGCCACTCCAGGCGCGCAGAATCCACCCCTGTCTGGACTCCCAAACGCCATCCAGTTCCGGAAACGGCGTCGTGGGATAGTCCACGCCGGCGGCGCCCCGGCGCGGTTTGAGGTGCCCGGTCAGATAGATGGCGGCGACGCGCCGGTTCAGCCCGGGGGCATCGGCATCCCCACGATTACAGAGGAAAATGCTGGAGAGCTGGAAGCCGGGAAACTGCGTAAAGTCGGCGCGATAGCCGGGGAGCAGGCCGTCGTGGCTCACCACGCGCGCGCCGCGGTAGCGTCCCACCGAAAGCCCCGCGGCATACCCCACCGGTTCGCCCGAGCGCAGCCGTCCGCTGGTTTCCATAAAGGCGATGAAGCGGCTTCCACCCACCTTCCCGGTGTACAGGTTTTGATCCCACAGGCGCAGGTCTTCCAGCGTGGTGCGCACGCCGCCGTCGCCGTTTGTGAGCGGCGGCGGCCCCGCCTTGCGAAACTGTTCGCCCTGCACACGGTAGCCTGCCGCGCGGACGCCGGCGGACGCCGCGCCACCCCGAAAAGAGGTGTGCGTCATGGCCAGCGGGCGGAAGAGATGCTCCTCCGCGAAGGCGGGCAGGGATTGGCCGCTGGTACGTTCCACGATCAGCGCCAGCAGGAAATAATCCGTATTGGTGTACTCGTAATCCGTTCCCGGCGGAAAGTTGAGCCCGCTCTGCGATCGCAGCAATTGCAGGCTGGCCGCGCCGTCCAGCGACTCGCGCAGCCGGCCCGCCACTTCCAGCAGGGGATTGAGGTCCCGCAGGCCGCTGGTGTGGTGCAGCAGGTCGCTCACCGCGATAGCGTCCGCATAGGCGGGTAGTTCGGGAATGTAGCGCCGCACCGGGCCCTCCAGCGCCACCTTACCGCTCTCCACCAGAAAGTAGAGCGACGCCGCCGTGAACTGCTTGCTCATGGAAGCCACCTCAAACTGAGTATCGAGGGTGATTGGCTGGCGCGCATCCACGTCGGCCAGCCCGAAGGCGGCGCTATACAGCAGCTTGCCCTTCTGTACGACACCCACGACGCAGCCCGGGCCGTCCTTCAGGCGCAGCGGGCCTAGCAGGTCATTGACCGCATCGGCGCGGTCATCGGCGCGCAACGCGGAGAGCAGGCACGCCGACACAAGAATCGTAAGGACCCGCGCCCCTCCGCACGCCATGCTGCAATTGTACTGTGAGTCTACTTCAACAGGTTTGACGATTTACCGGCGAAGTCCAGCACCCATCCCGGGAAGATGCCCAGGAACAGCGTACCGATGGCCGGCAAAATCAGCGCCAGGCCCAACGACGGAGTCAGCGGCTCGATATCGCGCACCGCCTCTCCAGGTTCGTGCATGTACATCATCACCAGAATGCGCAGGTAGTAATACGCGGCCACCGCGCTGTTCAGCAGACCCAGCACCGTCAGCCACACCAGGTGCGATTCCAGCGCCGCTTTGAAGATGTAGAACTTGCCGAAGAAGCCGCCCGTCAGCGGCACGCCGATCAGCGACAGCAGGAAAATGGTCAGCATCGCGGCCGTCAACGGCTGCTTCTGCGCGAGCCCCTTGAAGCTTTCGATGTCCTGATACTTTTCTCCGCGTCCCGAAAGGTGGCTGACTACGGCAAACGCGCCTACGTTCATGAAGGCATAGCCGGCCAGGTAGAACATGGCCGCGGCCGTACCCACCTCGCTTTGCGCCGTGAGCGCCACCAGCACGTATCCGGCATGGGCGATGGAACTGTAGGCCAGCATGCGCTTGACGTTGGTCTGCAGGAGCGCGGCGAAATTGCCCACCGTCATGGAAAGCAGCGCGCAGATCCACACCAGCGGCACCCAGCCGCCGGCAATCGGTTCGAAGGCCGTCATAAAGATGCGGAGGAAGACGGCGAAGGCGGCAGCCTTGGGTCCGGCGGAAAGAAAGGCGCTGACCGGCGTGGGTGCGCCCTGATATACGTCCGGCGCCCAGATCTGGAACGGCGCCGCCGATACTTTGAAGGCCAGCCCGACGAACATGATGGCCGCCGCGACCCCGATGAACACCGGCGCCGGCGCGTTCGGACCCAGAATGACGGCGCGCACCGCCGAAAGATTGATGGTGCCCGTGGCGCCGTAAATCAGCGCCACGCCGTACAGGAAGAACGCCGTGGCGAACGAACCCAGCAGGAAATATTTGAGCGCCGCTTCGTTGGCCCGCTTATCGTCACGCAGGTATCCGGCCATCACGTAGCTGGCGATCGAGGAAATCTCCAGGCCGATGAAAATGACGATCAGCTCGTTAGCCGACGCCATAATGCACTGTCCGGCCACGGAAAACAACAGCAGCGCGTGGAATTCGCTGGTTTCGGCATCTTCCCGCTGCAGGAATTTGTAAGAGGGCAGCACCGTAAGAATGCCCACCACCATCACCAGCACGGTGAAGAACGTGGCGAATCCGTCCACCATCAGCAGTCCGCCGAATGCCGGCCCCCGGTGCGCATAGCCATACAGCGCGCCGCCTATGCCTGCCAGCAATGCCAGAATGCTGAGATGCCCGAACAGGCTCGACGACCGCTTATGGATCACCGGATCCAGCACCATCAGCAGGGTGCCGGCAATGGTGAGGATCAGCTCCGGCAGGAAGCGCGCCATGTCCAGGCTGCTGGCGAAAGAACTAACGGGCACGGGCCACCTCCGCGCGCTTCACGGGCGCCAGTTCCACCCGGAACGGCACGTTCACCTGGGTTTGCCCGAGAACCCGCGCGTTCACCTTGCCCACCGGCGGCAGGAACGATTGCGAATAAACTCCCATCCAGAACATCATCACGATCAACGGAACCACCGCGGCCCATTCGCGCAGTTTCATGTCCGGCATGTGCGACCGGACCTCCGGGCCCAGTTCGCCGAAAAACACCCGCTGGTACATCCACAGCATGTAGCAGGCGGAGAGAATCACGCCGATGGAAGCGTAGACCGTCCACGTGTAATTCGCCACGGCCGTGCCTTGCAGCACCAGGAATTCGCCCACGAAATTGTTGAGCACCGGGAGCCCGATACTGGCCAGCATGGTGATCATGAACATGGTCGAAAGCCAGGGCGCCGCCGTGGCCACACCGCCATAATCTTTGATTTCGAGCGAATGGCGGCGGTCGTACAGCAGACCCACGCCGATGAACAGCGCGCCCGTGGAAATGCCGTGATTCAGCATCTGGTAGACGGCGCCGTCCAGGCCCATCTGGGTGAACGTGAAGATGCCGAGCACCACGAAGCCCAGATGGCTCACTGAAGAGTAGGCCACCAGCTTCTTCATATTGGGCTGCACCATGGCCACCAGCGCGCCGTAAATAATCCCGATGATGGCCAGCACCACAATCCAGGGAGCGCAGGTGCGGGACGCGGCGGGGAACAGCGGCAGGCAGAAGTGCAAAATCCCGTAACAGCCCATCTTCAGCATGACCGAAGCCAGCATCACCGAACCGGCCGTGGGCGCTTCCACGTGCGCATCCGGCAGCCAGGTGTGCAGCGGGAACAGCGGCACCTTGATGGCAAATGCCACGAAAAAGGCCAGGAAGAGCAGCATCTGCTCCACCGGCGCCAGCCGCAGTTGGCCGCTCAGCAGCATATCCAGGATGGCGGGATAGCTGAATGTTCCGGTGCGATTGTAGAGATAGATGATGGCCGTCAGCATGAGCATGCTGCCGGCCATGGTGTACAGGAAGAATTTCACCGCGGCATAGATGCGCCGCTCGTGTCCCCAGATGCCAATCAGAAAATACATGGGCACGAGGGAGAATTCCCAGAACACGAAGAACAGGAACAGGTCCTGCGCGATAAACACGCCCACCAGGCCGAATTCCAGCAGCAGCAGGAACGCGAAGAACTCCTTCACGCGCGCCTGGATGGAGTTCCACGAAATCAGCACGCACAGCGGTGTCAGGAGGGTGGACAGAATCACCAGCCAGAGGCTGATCCCGTTGGCGGAAATGGCGAAGTGGATGTTCGGCGACGTGACCCACGGCACGTCGAGGAGGAACTGCTCGCCGGCAAATCCGCGGTCGAACCAGGCCAGCAGGCCCAGCGATGCCGCGAAGGTCGCCACCGAGCTCACCAGCGCCCACATGCGACTGGCTTGCGGCGAAGAGCGGGGCAGCAGCAACGCGATCAGGAAACTCGCCAGGGGCAGCGCCAACACCACGGTCAGCAGGTTCATCGCACGCCTCCCAGAAAGAACAGAACCGCGCCGATCACCGTCACACAGCCGAGCAGCACCCAACTGGCATAGCTGCGGATATTGCCCGACTGCATCCGCCGCAGCACGTCGCCCACACCTCGCGACAACGTCCCCACGCCGTTCACCATGCCGTCGATGAAGCCGGCGTCCACCGTCTTCCAGAGCACCGCGCGCGATCCGCCCACCACCGGGCGAACCACCGCGGCATCGTAGATCTCGTCCACGAAGTATTTGTTATAGACCAGCGTGTAGAGGCCCTTCACGCTATCGGCGAATGAATCCGCCATCGAGGGCTTGAGCACATACATCAGGTACGCCAGCGCAATCCCACCCAGGCCGAACGCCACCGAGATGGCCATTAAGGTCGAATCCTCGGGCACTTCGCCGGTGGGGAAGAACTTGTCCAGGAACACGGGAATTTTGATGAACCCGCCGCCCAGGGAGAGCGCCGCCAGCACCACCAGCGGCAGATACATCACCGGCGGCGATTCGTGCGGATGCTCGCGGCCCCGATACGTTCCGAAAAACGCCAGGAACATGGCACGGAAAACGTAGAAGGCCGTCATTCCGGCGGTCACCACGCCCAGCCAGAACATCCAGGGGGCATACCCGTGCGCCGCAATCAGGATGGCGTCCTTGCTGAAGAACCCGGAGGTAAACGGAAAGCCCGAAATGGCCAGTGCGGCGCACAGCATCGTCCAGAACGTCCACGGGATCTTCGTTCGCAGACCTCCCATATTGCGCAGGTCCTGCTCGCCGGAAAGCGCGTGAATCACGCTGCCCGAACCGAGGAACAGCAGCGCCTTGAAGAACGCGTGCGTCATCAGGTGGTAGATGCCCGCCGAAAAAGCCCCGCAGCCCACGCCCACGAACATGTATCCGAGTTGGGACACCGTGGAGTAGGCGAACACTTTCTTGATATCGTTCTGCGCCAGGCCGATGGTCGCCGCGAAAAACGCGGTGGCGATTCCGATCAGCGCGATGGCGTGCATGGCCTCGGGCGCGTGTACGTAGATGGGCCACGAGCGGGCGCACATATAGACCCCGGCCGTCACCATCGTGGCGGCGTGGATCAGGGCCGAGACCGGCGTCGGGCCGGCCATGGCGTCGGGCAGCCAGACGTACAGGGGAAGCTGCGCCGATTTACCGCACGCGCCCACCAGCAGCAGAAGTCCGATGGTGGTGAGGGTCGCTTCGCTCGCTCCCGGAGCCTGCTGAAACACCGTGGCGAAATCGAGCGACTTGAAGTTCACCATGATCAGAAAGATCGCCAGGGAGAATCCGAAGTCGCCAATGCGGTTCACGATGAACGCCTTGTTTCCGGCGTTGGTGGCGAATTTCTTATCGAAGTAGAAACCGATCAACAGGTAGCTGCACAGGCCCACGCCTTCCCACCCCACGAACAGCAGCAGGAAATTTGCCGCCAGCACCAGGGTGAGCATGAAGAACATGAACAGGTTGAGATAGGCGAAGAAGCGGTAGAACCCGCCGAAATTCGGTCCGTGCTCGTGCGCCATGTAGCCGATGGCATAAATATGAATCAGCGACCCGATTCCCGTGACCACCATGAGCATGACTACGGTCAGGCGGTCCACCGCCATGTCGCAGCCGATATTGACGAAGCCGCTCTGGATCCAGGTGAAATAATGCTCGGTGTAGGCGCTGTTCAAATCGCCCAGCGCCAGGATCACCCGCAGCGCCCAGGCAAACGCAAGCACTACGCTGCCAACGGCAACGGTGCTGACCAGGCTCTTGGAAAACCGGCGTCCAAACACGCCGTTAATAAAGAAGCCCGCCAGCGGAAGTATAGGAATGAGCCAGAGTTGCATCTAGTGTGTCCAGGGGCCAGGGGCCGGGGGCCAGGGGCCAGGATTGTGTTCGGTGGGCGCGGCGGTGAACATATCTCAGTTTTTCATCGAATTGACGTCGTCGATATTCAGCGTGGAGCGGTTCTTGAACACCGTCAGGATAATCGCCAGCCCCACCGTGGCTTCCGCAGCCGCCACCACCATCACGAAAAATGCGAACAGGTGACCGTTCACCTGCTTTAGCTGATACGCGAAGGTGATGAAGGTCAGGTTGACGGCATTCAGCATCAGCTCGATGGACATGAAGACTGTGATGATGTTACGCCGGAACAGAAACCCGCTCACGCCGAGTACGAACAGTACCGCGCTCAACGTCAGGAACCACGAAACCGGAACCTCGGCCATCTACTCCAGCTCCTTTCGCGCCAGGACAATGGCGCCCAGAATGGCGATCAGAATCAGAATGGAAGTGATCTCAAACGGCAGCAGGTAGGTGGTGAACAGCGCCCGTCCGATGGCCAGCGCCGAGCCGCCGCGAAAGCCGCCGAAATGCACCGTGCTCCGCGGGTATAGCCGCTGCACAAAGAACGCCAGCACGCCCAGCAGCGCGATCAGCAGCGGCACTCCCAGAACCTGCACCATCAGCGAGCGGCCCTTGCGCACCTCGGTTCCGGCGTTCAGCAGCATGATCACAAAAATGAACAGCACCATGACCGCGCCGGCATACACAATCACCTGCGCGGCCGCGATGAACTCCGCGCCCAGCAGCAGGTACAGAATCGCCAGCGACCCCATCACGCCGATCAGCGAGACAGCGCTCGAAATCGGATGCGACTGCACTACCACGTTAATGGCGCAGACCACGGCGATAATCGCGAATACCAGAAAAAGAATGACGTCCATTTCACGAAAACCAGGCGACCAGGAAGCCGGTCACCAGCAGATTCAACATGGCTACCGGGAAAAGGAATTTCCAGGTGAAGCCCATCAGTTGGTCGTAGCGGAAGCGCGGCAGCGTGCCGCGAATCCACATAAAACCGAACAGAATCGCGCCCGTCTTGGCGCAAAACCAGAACAGCGGCAGCAGCCACGCCTGCACCACCGGCAGCAGAAGGATTCCGGCGACGATCAGGAAAATCACGCCAAACGCGGGGAGAGTGTACTTATCGCGTTTGCGCGAATAATTCACTCCGTGATACAGCGCAATCAATCCGGCGATGGCGAAAATCGCCGGTGGCACGAAGGACGAGCCATATGCGGCCGGCCACGGCGCCATCCAGCCGCCCAGAAACAGCAGCGTGGCCATGCAGCTCACCGTGATCATGTTGGCGTATTCCGCCATGAAAAAGCTGGCGAACTTCATGCTGCTGTATTCGGTATGGAAGCCCGCCACCAGCTCGTTTTCCGCTTCCGGCAGATCGAACGGCACGCGATTGGTTTCGGCAAACGCGGCGATCAGAAAAATCACAAAGCTGAAGATCTGCGGGAACGGCCCGTGCAGCACATTCCACTGCAAAATGCCTCCCGCCTGTTTCTCCACCAGCGTCCGCAAGCTCAAGGTATTGGAAATCAGGAGCGGCGCCGCGATGGCCAGCGACAGAGGCAGCTCGTAGCTGATCATCTGCGCCGAACTGCGCAACCCGCCCAGCAGCGAGTATTTGTTATTGGATGCCCAGCCGGCCAGCGCGATCCCGTAGACGCCCATGGAAGAAACCGCCAGCACGAACACCACCCCGATATTCAAATCGGTGAGCTGCATGAGTGTTGAGTAGCCGGCCACCTTGATCTCCGGCCCGAACGGGATCACCGAAATGGAAAGCAGCGCCATGGTGATGGCCAGAAAAGGCGCAGCCAGGTACAACGGCTTATTCACGTACGGCGGCACCAGGTCTTCCTTGGTGATCAGCTTGATCACGTCCGCCAACGGCTGCAACAATCCGTGCGGGCCCACGCGATAAGGCCCCGGCCGCACCTGGATGTGGGCGATCACTTTTCGCTCCACCCACTGCAGGTACGCCAGGGTGGTCATGAGAACGGCGAAGACCACCAGCACCTTGATCAGGGTGATGACCACGAACGAATCTATCATTAGCGGCTCAAACGGCTTTCCAAAACTGTGTGCAGAACCTTAGAATAACGCCCGAGCGTGCCGGACGCGAATAGCCCATTATGGTCGGAATGCACCAGATCGGGCCGGAGTTCCACCGGCACACGCCCGTTTACAGGGGCCGTCTGGGCAGCTCCGCCGGTGGCAATCACCGGCGCCGGAACTTCATACCCCCGGACATTCTTGCGAATCTCATCGAATACCGCGTCGGGAATCCACGGCCCCAGCGACCCGGCGACGCCCATTTCGCGCGCGATGAAGCCCATAATTTCCAGGTCCGGCTTGGCTCCCATGGTGTTGATGGCGTGCTTGAGCTTCTGCACCTCTCCGGTCACATTCGTCACGGTGCCGTTCTTTTCGTATGCGGAAGCCGCCGGCAGCACGACATCGGCCAGCGCCGCGGTCTCGGTCAGGAACATGTCCTGAACCACCAGGAAGCCCGCCTTGCGCGCCGCCCCGCTCTGGAACGGATTGGCGCCCACCACCCACAACGCGCTCAACTCCGCCGCCAGCATCTCTTCCAAATGCAGGCCCGGCTGCCCCGAAGCCTTGTAGCCCGGGAGCAACTCCGGCGTCAGACCCATATCGATGGCGCCGCGGGAATTCGAATAATCCACCAGCCCGATATACTTCACCGGAATGCCCAGCGATTCGCCGAACTCCACCAGCTTGCGTACGTCTCCGCCTTTAAAGGAATCGTCGAACAGCATCACCAGTTCCGGCTCGGCCTTCAGCTTGTCGCGCAGTTGTTCCAGCGCCGCCAGATATTCCGCCGCCGAAGCCTTGCCCTGCGGATGAGCGAAGCGGGAAGGGTCGCTCGTTTCCGCCGCGTTACCGACGCGAACGCTCGCCACGGCATACTTGTCTTCCCGCACGGTACCCGCCGAGACGGCATACACGTGCGCCTGATGATGCCGCCAGTTGGCCCGAATCTGGTTGGAAAGCAGCGGATGCTCCAGCGAAAGATCGGCGCCCAGCACCACCACGGCTTTGCGCTCGTACAGGTCGGCCACGGTGGCCAGCTTTCCGGTCTGGCCGCTCAGCGCATCCACCAGCGCCACTACGTCGCCGGTGCGATGGTGATCGATATGGCTGGTGCGCAGCACTTCGCGCGCGAACTTCTGCAGATAATAATTCTCTTCGTTGCTGGTGTGATTGCTGCCGATCACGCCGAAGCTGCCGCCATCGGCCAGCACCTGGTTGAAGCGCTTCGCCACCAGGAGCAGCGCCTCGCTCCAGGAGACTTCTTCCAGCTTGCCGTTGACCCGCGCCAGCGGCGCCTGCAGCCGCTCGCCGGCATCGTAAAAATCGAAAGCGTAGCGCCCCTTGATGCACAGGAACTCGCCGTTGATGCCGGAACGGTCGCGATTGTTGCCGCGAATGATGCGATCGTTGCGCGTGCCCAGCGTGGTCTTGCAGCCATCGGCGCAATGCGTGCAGATGGTGGCCACGTGGGTCATTTCCCAGGGCCGCGTCTGGTAGCGGTAAGTGCCGCTGGTCAGCGCCCCCACCGGGCAGATATCGATGCAGGCACCGCACTCGTCGCACTCCAGGTGGTCGCCCGAACTGGGAGCGATTTCCGAAACAGCCCCGCGGTTGATCACGCCCAGCGCGCCCACGCCCATGCCTTCATTGCAGGTGCGGATGCAGCGGAAGCACAGAATGCAGCGCGGCGCATCGAAAAACACCACCGGCGAATACTGTTTTTCCGGAACGTGAATCTTGGTCTCGTTGTAACGGCTTTCCCCCGCGCCGTAGCGGAACACCATGTCCTGCAGTTCGCACTCGCCGCCCTTGTCGCACACCGGACAATCCAGCGGATGGTTGGTGAGCAGGAATTCCAGCGTGCCCTTGCGCGCCGCCTTCACCTGCGGGGTTTCGGTCCTTACCACCATGCCTTCGGCGACGGGAAGGGTGCATGCCGTCATCATCTTCGGCATCTTTTCCACTTCCACCAGGCACATGCGGCAGGCGGCCGCCAGCGAAAGCCCCTCGTAGTAGCAGAATGCCGGAATTTCGATTCCCACCGTTTTGGCGGCGTCGATCACCAGGGTCCCCGGGGCTGCCTGCACCTCGCGGCCGTCAATCGTCAGTTTTACCAGGTCTGCCATTACACCGTTACCATGTGATTCGCGTGCTCATACGGGCACGGCTTGCCATCGAGATGCTCTTCGAATTCGTGCCGGAACTTCTCCACAATCGAAATTGTGGGCATAGCCGCCGCATCGCCCAGCGGGCAGAATGTGCGGCCCAGCATGTTCTTCGCCAACTCGCCAATCAGGGGAATGTCGCTTTTCGTGCCTTGCCCCCGATGGAAGCGATCCAGAATCTTTCGCAGCCAGGTGGTGCCTTCGCGGCACGGTATGCACCAGCCGCAGCTTTCGTGCGCGTAAAACCGCATGATGCGCAGCGCCGCCTTCACCATGCACGTGTCTTCGTCCATGATGATTACCCCGCCCGACCCGAGCATGCTCTTGCGCTGCGCCATGGAATCGTAGTCCATGGTGGCGCCTTCCAGTTCCGCCGCCGTCAGCACGGGGCACGAAGAGCCGCCCGGGATGAACGCCTTCAGCTTTTTCCCGTTGCGCATGCCGCCGCCCACTTCTTCGAGCATCTGCTTCACGGGGAAGCCGAGCTTCAGTTCGTACACGCCGGGTTTGTTGACGTGGCCCGTCAGACACGTCAACTTGGTGCCGCCCGCCTTGGGAATTCCCAGCGCCGCGAAGGCCGCGCCGCCATCGCGCAGTATCGCCGGCACGGCGCAAAAGGTCTCCACGTTGTTCAGAATCGTCGGCGATTGAAACGCGCCCGATACCGCCGGAAACGGCGGCCGGATGCGCGGAATGCCGCGCTTGCCCTCCAGGGATTCCAGCAGCGCGGATTCCTCCCCGCACTCGTAGGCGCCCGCGCCGGTGTGCGTGTACAGATCGAAATCGAAACCCGTGCCCTGAATGTTTTTGCCCAGCCATCCCGCGGCGTACGCTTCGGCCAGGGCTTTGTCCATGATGTCGATCAGGTAGCGATACTCGCCGCGAATGTAAATGTAACCCTTGTGCGCGTCCACCGAAAGACCGGCGATCAGCACGCCTTCGATCAACTGGTGCGGATCGTTTTCAATCAGCAGGCGGTCCTTGCAGG
>JARLGM010000063.1 GCA_031292755.1 Candidatus Sulfopaludibacter sp. | reverse complement strand
GTCTGAAAGTGGCGCACGGTCCGCTGCTGCCTCCCGATCCGTGGGACATGGGCGGCCTGAAGGTGGCGTAATTATTTCTATGGAATTGACGGACTTACAGTTAGAATTGTATAGGTGCGTCTTGTCATAGAAGTCGTCACGACGATCATCTGGCTCCCCATGGAGTTGATGGTGATCGCGGCATTGCTCCGTGGGCAATACCGGCGATTTCCTTTCATTCTGGCCTTCGTCGTCGCGGAGTTTCTGGCCGTCGCGGCCGAAATCCCGGCCTACTGGGCGGTGTACCGCGGCGTTAAGAACGCCAAGGAGCAACAGGGCTGGCTTTTTGTTCTGAACGAGGTTGTGCTTCAGGCCCTGATCTATGCGGTAGTCATCAGCCTCATCTATCAAGCCGCGAAACGTCTGAAATCACGACGGGTGGTTGCTCTGGGAGTCGTGACCGGTGCGGTTTTGTTCGCCGCAGCTTCTTTCGCCGTCCATCGCTCGGGTGGTTCCATGGTGTGGGGCTGGGTGGTCCCGTGGTCTCGGGATTTGAATTTTTGTTCGGCAGTTCTTGACCTGGGACTGTGGACGTTATTGATTTCTTCCCGCCAGAAAGATTCCCGCTTATTACTCATCAGCGGAGGACTGGGAATTCGCTTCACCGGCGAAGCAATCGGCAGTTCGTTGCGTCAACTCGCCATCCGGCAACGTTCCACGAAACTTTCGCTTGCCGGCGCTATCGTCGGCACGTTTGTGGATCTGTTGTGCCTGGTTATCTGGTGGCAGGCTCTCCGCGACAAAACCCCCGCCACCGTTGCCGCGCCCGAGGCGCTTAAATCCGCCAGCCCACAAAAAGAAGGGAGCCGCGGTACTCGCGCGACTCCCTGGTAGACGTTATTGCGAACTGGTGTAATCGGACTCTTTAGTGTTTATCCTGTGCGCGGTTGGCGGAATCGCCGCTGTCCAGCGAGGAAGCCAGGCCGTCGGCGCTGAAAACTTTGATTTCCACGCGGCGGTTTTTGGCGAGCGCTTGGCGGTTGTGGCCTTCATCCACCGGCTTTTCGTCGGCTAAGCCGATCATATGGATTCGATAGATCGGTACGTCGTGCTTGGCAACCAGATACTCAACCACGGAGTCGGCGCGCTTGCGGCTGAGCGCTTCATTGTACTGTTTGCTGCCGGTCTTATCCGTGTAACCCTCAACGGCGATGAAGAACCGCTTGTCCGATTGGACGTCAGTCGCCAACTTGTCCAAGTCGTCCTTGGCTGACTGGGTAAGGACGTATTGGTTGAATTTGAATGGCACGGTTGCGGACGTCTGAAGCTTGTAGTCGTCCAGATTCGCCACGACGTTACGCAGATCGCTCATGGCCCGGTCCGCCTTCGAATCGGCCTGATTCGCCTTGTTCATGGCGTCGCCGGCGTGCTGATCGGCAGTGGCGGCGTGTTGGTCTGCCGCTGTGGCGTGCTGATCGGCGCCATTGGCCTTTTCGGTCGCAGCGCTGATGCCGTTCTGCGCCTTCTCGTCGACGCCCTTCAGGTCGGAGTTCGTCTTCTGGATCTCTTGTCCGTTTTGAGCCGTCTGCTCGCCCACCTGATCTACTTTCGCTTGGATTGGAGCAGTGGTATTGCGGACATACTTCTTGGATGCGCAGCCTCCGGCGAGCAGAGCGCCCGATACGATGCACGTGGTCAGGAAAGCTTTCATAGTTTCAAAAACCTCGACTCTACTCAAGCAATCCGCGCACCGTTGTGGTGAGACCACGTTATACCCATCACTTGGATGACCTTGGGACAAAACCTGAGCGCCGCATGGTCAACTTACGATGTAAGGTTTACCCGAATGAGTGTTTTTTCACGGATCGGTGTGGTAATTGTTCCGTTAGACCCGCGCAGCGCAAGGAACACGCCGGAACCGCAGATTGTGCGTACTGTCAGTCTTGTTTGCGCACAGGTTGCTTACTACGAGTGGTTGCCGGCTGCCGGCTCCGTCGGAAGCCTGGCAGATCCCACGATGGATTTTCGTAGATTGCTCCTTCAGGGTCGTAATCCAGAGGCCAAAACTTATTTGTGGTCATAAACTGATTCCTGCGTTACCGGCCGGGTGGGTACAACTTCATTGTACCATTCTCCTGCATGAATCAGATTGCATCTAAATATATGAATCTAAATATGTTATTTTGCTGAGTTTTCGAGTTTCCTGGTCCAGTTGGTCATTACCGTGATGAGCGAGGAGTTGGACCACTCCAGCGGCAGGTTGACTAGAAAGCGTTGCCCGTCGGGCGCCACGTCGAACAGATTCCAGAACCGGGGCACCGGCCTGGTCTCAAAAAGCAGTTGCGGCGGATCGAACTCGAAGTCGTCAGCCGCCGCATGAACCTGGACCGACATCACCCCTCCGGTCGCGGCAAGGTAAAAAAGTTCCCGGCTATCGGCCCGCCACCGCGGAAGATCGCCGCCGGCCGATGAAACCTTCCAAACCCGCTTTGTGCCGGACGATCCGTTATCCCAAGGTTGCACGTAAATTTCGTAGTGCCCGCCGGAGTCGCTCTGGTATGCCAGCCATCGCCCGTCCGGCGAGAGTGCCGCGTAGCCTTCGGAGTTGATAGTGCTCAGGATGGGGTTGGCGCGGTTCTCGGAAAGGTTCAGACTCCAGATGTCGCCTTTCGAGTTGGGTGTGTATTCGCCGAAAATCAGCGACCTGCCATCGTGCGGCCAATCCGTTGGAAATTTGTTGGAGGGACTCTTGTATACCAGTTGATCTCTGCCTGCGCCGCTCACCGGCTTCACGAAAAGATCGTGCACGCCGCCGTTCCACGCCTCCCAGAAGGCGATCTTTGTGCCATCGGGAGACCAGACAGGGGAACCCGCGCTGCTACCGGCCGGGACATCCACCAGAGCCGCCTGGCCGTCTTTGCCAAAAATCCAGATCTCGCCGGTCTTGCCGTCTTGGCCCAGCTTTCCCGCGGCCACCCGAACTCCATCGGGAGCGATTCGCTGAGATAACCAATCCGCGCCTTCGCCGATCGTGCCGATGTTTTCCCCGGCGCGATCCATCCATACCAGTTGGCGCGTAGCTTTGCCGACGATCTGATACACCAGCACGTCATTGCGCGATACCGAGATGGGAGCCAGCGAGAGCGACTCGATCGCGCCGACGTCGTTCGACAGCACGATCGGGTCGCCTGTGGTTGCCAGCTTCGATGCATTAAAAGGTTGCCCCACCAGGTCGCGATCCTTCACATACAGCAGGTAGCCCTTGCTTGCAGATTCGCCCGCAATGGGGGAATAGACGGCGTTGGTGGCGGAGACAAACAGCAGGCGCGACGTCCCCGGCTCATCCAGAGACGCCACATATACCCCGGTTGTCGTTTCGGCTTTGACAGTCTGGCTGAAGTAGACGAAGTGTTTGTCATCGGGCAGGAACTGCGGCCAAAGATAGCCGAGATCCCCGTTGCCGGCATCCGGCGCCAGAACCGGCGCCGGCTGGCCTCCGCTGCTGGAGATCCGGAACAGGCCGCCGGCCAGACTCGGGCTGAAGACAATCACGCCATCCTGGTTCCACGTTCCTCCGCCGGGTTGAGCTTCAGTGGTGGCAAGCAATTCCGGCTTCACGTCGCCAGACCCGCCGGCGATTCGAACCTTCATCAGGGATTTGTGTGCGAAGAACGCAATGTAATGGCTGTCCGGCGACCAGAAAGGAGCGAACGCGCCCTCCGTGCCCGGTATTACCTTGGCGTGCATCTCATCGAAGGCCCGCAGCCACAACATGCGTTGGCCTTCCGGTCCCACGGCTGAAAAGGTAAGGTACAGGCCGTCGGGCGAGACCGCGGGCGTGCCTGGATAACTGGTATGCTCCGGCGCGCCAACCGAAAACTTCAGAACCGGTGCCGCCTGCTTATGCAGATAAAGCGCGGCCGCGATTCCCGTGGCGGCCAGCGCCACCGCGGCCAGGCCGATCACCACCAATCTGCGCCGCAGACTCCCGGCATCGGTGCTCCCGGCACCCCAATTCCCGGCACGCGCCGCAGCCTCGGGCGGCTGGCCGGAAGTCTGGGAGGCGGCCTCATTGGCCGGCTCTGCGGCGGGCGTCTCTGCCGGCACGGGCCGCGCTTTTCGGAGTGCCGGCGCGCGCGGAATGCTCCGGTGCGCCAGCTTCAATTCAATGACCGCATTCCGCATGCGCTGCCGGCGCCGGGCAGGATCTTTTCGCAGACAACCAGCGATCACGCCTTCCATCGCCGCGGCAAACGAAGTCTTCGCTGTCAGCGCCTCGGGAGACCGGGTCAGAATGGCTTCCATCAACTCGGTGCCGGTGCCCGGAAACGCGCGCCGGCCCGACGCCAGCTCATAGAGAATCGCCCCGAACGCGAAGATGTCGCTTCGCCAGTCCGCCTGCCCGCTATTGATTTGTTCGGGCGCCCGATAGGGCAAAGCCGCTTGCCGGTCCGCCGGCTTCGGCCACATAATATGAATTCGGTCGCCACTCAGCGCAATCGTCGCCGGGCACAGGCAACCATGCACTTTATCCGCTGCGTGAGCGCGGGCCAAGGCGTCGCCGATTCCGAGCGCAATGCGAAACGCTTCCGGCGGCGCGGGGGGATCGCCAGCCAGGCGATCGGTCAGCAACTCTCCCTGTACCGGTTCATTGCTAACGAAATCCAATCCGCTCGCGCCCACTGTCACCACACCGCTCTGTCGCGCATCCACCCGAATTTTACTATCCCTCGCTTCGGGCCACAAGAAACTGCGTCCTCGTTTGCTCTTCGTAAGTCCCGGCTATACCAGGGGATAGTAACAGCGGTATTGGTACCAAGCGACGTTTTCGGAATAGCGGCGGTGTTGTGCTGAAACTAGACGCCGGCCAGTTTGCGGCCGCGAGACCAGAGGTCTTCCGCCTCTTCCACAACCTTGCGGCTCTCCTGATAGATCGTCTTCACGCGGTCGATGATGTCGCGCGTCACGTCGGCCAGATCTTCCGATCGGGCCGCCACTCTCTTGGTCAACAGCTTCGCCGAATCCCAACGGGTGCGCTTCCTCCGCGAGAGTGCGATGCCGACACCCAGTGCCGTGCCCATCGCAATGCCAATCCAGATCTTTGCCGCTCTGTTATCGAACCCATTCGATTCCGAGTCCATCACGTCCTCCATACCTACCAGTGTAAATGGGGGTCTTCCCGTCTCAGTGAAATGCCCCGCGGAACAGGTGTGGCCGAGCACGGGATTTTGTCCTCACCGGGTGTTATTATCACGGATGCTCCCTCCCTATTGACACAGGCGATGGCGCATGTACAATCCAAGTTGGTCCTAATTTAAACGATGGAAGTGGCGCAGATGCTAAAAGCGAGGAAAGCCCGTCCAGTGTCGTCCCCGGAGGCGCAGGGATTTAATAGCAGTGACGTTGCGCGCATTTGCGGTGTGAGCCTGCGGCAACTACAGTGGTGGGATGAAAGAAACGTTGTTTCTCCCCGGCAGGATGGGCACAAGCGCGTGTACATGCCCGAAGAGGTGGTAGAGATTTCGGTGATCGCCGAGTTGCGGCGCAAGGGATTCTCGCTGCAGAAAATCCGCCGCGTTCTTCGTTTCCTTCAGAAAGACATGGGCAAGCGGCTGAGCGATGCATTGGCAGCTTCTTCCGACATTCACCTGTTGACGGATGGAAAAACAATCTATCTGGAAGAAGCGGCCGAAAAAATCATCGATCTTCTGAAGAACGCTCGTCAACCCATGTTCCTGGTCTGCGTCACCGATCAGGTCAAGCGTCTCACCGCGGCGTCCGAGCGCAAGCCGGCCCGCAGCGAAACGGCCGCTCCACTGCGCAAAGCCCGCGCCGTGTAGGACGGGCCTCCGCGTCTTTCCAATCTGACCGGTCGAAAGGGTAACGGCCTAATATCGGACTTTCTTGTGCTTCGGGATGGCATGCCGGTACAACTCCATCGTTAGCAGGACGAACATCAGGATACCGATTCCCAGGTACGACCACGGGCTGGCATCGTTAAGGATATCCACCACCATGGAGTAACCCTTGATGACGTTTCCCCGCAAACCGGGCGAAATCATCAGAAAGCCGCCCGTCATTCCACCAATGCTTGCCAGACGAATCATAGCTTTGTTATCTCTATGATGGCCGGAGCGAATATCAGACTGAAGTACTGGAAGTACTATAAACCGGCTAAAAACCTCGGGTATTTACCTGTTATCCGGATTAAGGGCTCTGAGAAATCCCTCTGCCACCTGGACCACCGAGCGGTGCTCGCCATCCACGCTGTGGTTGAGTTGCCGCATAGTGGCATCGCTGAACCTGCCCGATAGCTCCTCCAGCGCGGACCGCAATCCTGGAAAGCGGGCCTCCGCGTCCTGGCGAACCACTACCGCGCAGTCGTAAGGCGGAAAATAGCGCCGGTCGTCCTGAAGGATGGTCACATCGCGCACCGCCGCCTGGCCATCGGTGGAATTTGCTGCAATCATGTCCACTTTGCGGCCGTCCAGCGCCTGGTAGAGGAGACCCAGATCCATCGTCACCGGCGTTCCCTGCGTCCGCAGGTTGTAGGTTTTCAGCAACCCGTCCAGGCCATCGGCCCGGGACGCGAACTCGGGTCCGGCCCCGAGACGCCACGCCCGCGCTTGTGCGGCTTCGGAGAGTGTGTGGATTCCCATTCGCCGCGCATCGTCGCCGCGGACGATCATGGCGAAGGAATCGACGAAGCCCAGCGGCCGCAGCCAATCCACGTGCCACTGCCGGCGGTAGACGTCCGAAACCTGGGCCAGCACGGCAGCCGGATCGTAAGCCGGCGGACGCTTGAGAATGGCTGTGAGCGCGGTGCCGGTATACTCCGGGTACAGATCGATGTCGCCCCGCACCAGTGCTTCGTGGGTGAGCAGCGTGCCGCCCAAATTCAATTTGCGATCCACCGGCACGTGCAGCCGCCGCTCGATCTGCTGCGCCAGAATCTCACCCAGCAGCACCTGCTCGGTAAAATTCTTGGACGCCACCGTAACGTGGGGCGCGCGGGTGCAACCCGCACACAGCAGAAGACTCAGCCCGGCGATAATTTTCGCTCGATCCATTCCAACCCCTCGTCCGCCACGAGCGCCATCATCGCGGCCGGCACGGCGCCCGCCAGGATGGTCGGCGTATCCACCATGGCGATGCCGCGAAAGATGAAGACGCCCAGCCCGCCGCCACCGATCGCAGCCGCAATGGTAGCAGTTCCAATAGTGGTCACGGTGGCGATGCGGAGCCCGGCCACAATTGAAGGCACGGCCAAAGGCAACTCCACCTGCCACAGCACCTGCCTTTCGGTCATCCCCATCGCCACGGCCGATTCGCGCACCGCCGCGTCCACGCCCAGAATACCCGTCAACGTGTTCCGCAGGATGGGTAGCAGCGCATAGAGGCACAGCGCGATGATGGCAGTGCGTTTGCCGATCCCGCCCAAGAAAGGCAGCGGCAGCAGAAAGCCGAATAGCGCCAGGCTGGGGACGGTCTGCGCCAGGTTGGCGATGCTCATCACCCAGCGCCGGATGGAAACCCGCCGCGCCAGCGCCACACCCGCCGGCAGGCCGATCGCCGCGGCCACGACGATGGTGATCGCCACCAGTTCCACATGTTCCAGCGAAAGCCAGAAAATCTCCGACGCCAGGCGGCTGTTCACGAAGGGCCTCCCGCCGGTTCCAGGCTGGCCAGGAAGGCTCGGGCTTCCGGCGTGCCGGCGCGAAGAAACTCCGCGGGCGGCAGCACCAGATCGAGTGCGCCGTCTTGGAACAGCGCGATGCGCGAGCCCACCGTCAGGGCTTCGCGCACATCGTGTGTGACGAACAGCGCCGCCTTGTGAAACGAGCGCCTCAGCTCCACGAACTGCCGCTGCATCTCGAAACGCGTGATCGGGTCAAGCGCCGCAAAAGGCTCGTCCATGAGCAGTAGCGGCGGATCGGCCGCCAGGGCGCGCGCGATGCCCACGCGCTGTTTCTGTCCGCCCGAAAGCTGCCTGGGATAGCGGCCTGCGAACTCATCCGGGAGCAGTCCGACCATGTCGAGCAGCATCTCGACGCGCCTACGGGCGTCGGACGGCGGCCAGTTTTCCAGCTTCAGTACCAGCCCGACATTCGCTTCCACGGTCCAGTGGGGGAACAATCCGGCATCCTGAATTACGTACCCCATGCGGCGGCGCAGGCGAATGGGGTCCCAATCGGCGGAGCTTTTCCCCTCGAAGCGTATTTCGCCGCCGTTGGGATGGAGCAGCCGATTCACCATTTTCAGCAGGGTCGTCTTGCCCGAACCGCTCCGTCCCAGCAGGGCCACCGTTTCGCCCTCCGCCACATCCAGGGTCACGCCGCGTAGAATCGGCCGCCCTTCGATGGCGTAGCACAGGTCACGGATCTCCAGGATATTGGCCATGCATTGACAGGTATAGCAAACCGTTCGCCTGGCGGCGCGTCCATAACCATGCCACAGCCAGCCGGTGTTATGATATTCGCTAGGGAAGGGAACCGAACCATTTCCGCCTCCGTCACTATTAATGATGACGGATCTGGCCCGCATCCAAGCTGTTCGGCAGGCCCGCGCCACCCGTTTGCATTTTTCGACCTCCTGGTAACTCCATGAAAAAAAGAACACTACTCGTCGTCGCTTTCGCCGCGGCCATGACTCTCCTGGCTCCCTGGTACGGACCGGTAATCCGCGCCCGGGCGGCGTCCACTGGTCCCGATGAACTGGAAGGCGGCATGAAAACGGTGGCGTCCGCCTACGCCCTCATCGAAAAGAATTTTGCCGATCACGTCGATTCGGAGAAGGCGTTCTACCAGGGTGCTATTCCCGGCATGCTGCACACGCTGGATCCGCACTCGAATTTCGTCGATCCGGCCGATTACAAAGAGATGCAGCGCAAGCAGCGCGCGGCCTATTTCGGCGTGGGCATGGAAATTGTACAGGATGTCAGCAACAACGACCACGTGATGGTGATGCGGCCGTTCCCCGGTTCGCCCGCCTGGAAGGCGGATCTGCGGCGCGGCGATTGGATTGTAGCCGTGGATGGCAAAGACACCACTGCCATGAAGTCGCCCGATGTGGCGGACCTGTTGCGCGGCCCGCGCGGCACCCAGGTTCGGGTCACGGTGAAACGGGAAGGCGCCCCGGATTATGTTTCGGCGGAAGTCACGCGCGGCGAAATCGAGACCAGCATCGTGGACGAATTCTGGGTGAAGCCCAACATCGCCTTCCTGCGCCTGGATAGCTTCGAAGCGCAGAACGTGGCCCGGGATGTCGAAGCCGACATGCGTAAACTCGGCGAGCAGAACGTCAACGGCTTGATTCTGGATCTCCGCGGCAACCCCGGCGGCCTGGTGAATGAAGCCGTAGCCGTGGCCGGCCGCTTCCTGCGTGACGGCCAGATCGTGGTGTCGCACCACGGCCGCGCCGAACAGGAGCAGGTCTTCCGCGCGCACGCCGTGGCTGCCGCGCAGAAGTACCCCATGGTGGTGTTGGTGGATGGCGGGTCGGCGTCGGCCTCCGAGATTGTCTCCGGCGCTCTGCAGGATCACGACCGCGCGTGGATCATGGGTTCGACCACTTTCGGAAAGGGCCTGGTGCAGGCGCAATTCCCCTTGCAGGAAGGCGCCCTGCTGCTGACTATCGCCCATTACTACACGCCCAGCGGACGCCTGATCCAGCGCGATTACAGCAACCAATCGTTCTTTGACTACTACTACGCCAAGCACAACGATACGCCCGATCCGGGCGCCGAAATCAAGGCCACCGACGCGGGCCGGAAAGTCTACGGCGGCGGCGGAATCACCCCGGATGAAAAGTACACGGCCCCGCGCCTGAACGTGCTCCAGCGGCGTCTGTCGCATGTCTACACGTTGACCATGTACCACTATGGCAATGTGTTCTTCTCCGGCCAGAAGCCGGTGCTGCCCACCGGCTGGCAGCCCAGCGATGCCGATCTGGCGAAGTTCGAAGCCTGGCTCAAGACGCAGCCGAGCGTTCCGTTCACCGATGACGAGTTCCAGGCGAATAAGGACTTCATCCGCGGCGAATTGCGCTACGAGCTGTACTTCCGCGCCTTCGACAAGCAGACCGCCGATCGCGCCATGTGGCTGGACGATCCGGAAATCAAGAAGGGCATTGAGAGCCTTCCCAAGGCGCAGGCCCTGGTGCAGCAGGTGCAGAAAGTCATGGCGCAGCGCGAAATTCCGCGCGGCTGATGCGCTGGTTCCTGCTGGCTGCTCTGGCTCTGCCTCTGTGGGCACAGCCGGATTACGAAATCTACGCCATTCGGTACGCCACCATTCCCGGCTTCCAGGTTTCCCAACTGGTGGCCGGGGCCGATCCCTCACGCAAGCTCGATATCGCCATGATGGTGTGGCTGGTGCGCGCGCCCGGCCGCAACATCCTGGTGGATTCCGGCTTCTATCGCGACCAGTTCTTTAAACAGTGGCACGTCACCGATTTCGTCAAGCCTTCGGAAGCCATTGCGCGTGTGGGGTTGAAGCCGGAAGACATCACCGACGTCGTCATCAGCCACATGCACTGGGACCACGCCGACGGCCTCGACTTGTTCCCCAAGGCGAAGGTCTGGATCCAGGAGGATGAGCTGGAATACTACGCCGGCGAAGGCTGGCAATCGCGCCGCACCCACGGCGGCATCGATCCGGACGACGTGCTGGCCGCGGTCAAACTGAATATGCAGGGACGCGTGGGGCTGGTCCACGGCGACGCGCAGGAGATCCTGCCCGGCATTTCCTGTTACCTGGGCGGCAAGCACACGTATGCTTCGCAGTTCGTCACGGTCCATACCGCGGCTGGCACCGTGGTGCTGGCCAGCGACAACATGTACCTGTACGAGAACCTGGACAAGCATGTGCCCATCGCCGCGACGCTCGACGCGGAAAGCAATCTGAAGGCCCAGGACCGCATGAGGCAACTGGCCGCCAAACCAGAGTTGATCATCCCCGGCCACGATCCGGCCGTGATGACCCGTTTCCCCAACCCAAGCCCCGGAGTCGCCAGAATTCAGTAAAAAAATCCGTCAGCCTGATCTGCGCGATTTATTTTGAAAAATCGCGCTGATCAGGCTGACGGATTTTCGGTTCACTCATAGCGCAGCGCGGACGCCGGATCGATGCGCAGGGCGCGGCGGACAGGAACGATCGAGGCCGCAATCGCCACCGCCACAAAGAGCAGCAATCCGACGCCGAAGCCCGCGAGGTTGAACGGAATGAAGCCGAAAAGAAACTTCCGCAGAACCTTGGCCGCCGTGAAAGCGATCGCCGTTCCGGCGGCGGCGCCCCCACCAAACGGCAGCATATATTGTCCCAGCACGCATTGCAGGACGTCCCGGCCATCCGCTCCCAACGCCATCCGCACGCCGATCTCCCTGGTCCGCTGCGCCACCGTGAATGCCAGCAGTCCGAAAATGCCCAGCATCGCGAGCAGGCTGGCGATAGCGCCCAGGGAGGAGACCACCTCGACCGTTTTCACCATAGTGTCGCGCTGCGCATCGATGGCACGCTGTAGCGTGTGCACCGCGGGAGTAAGCCGGGGCAGGGTGGCGGCGGTGCGGACCGCGCCGGGCGCCGGGCCCGAGCCCTTGGCGTGGATCAGAATGGTCGCGTAGACAGAGTTTTGGTCATCCACGGGCAGGTACACTTCCACCGATTCCGGATTGCTCCATTGGTTCACCCGGCTGTCCTTCACTACGCCGGTCACTGTGCGAATTCGCTTGGCGATGAGGCACGTCTTGCCCAGAGGCGACGCGTCCGGCCACAGTCTGCGCGCCGCGGATTCACTCACCACCACGGCATCCGGCTCGTCTGGCCCGAAGATGTGGCCGTCCAGCAGGGGGAGGCGCATCATCGGAAAGAAAGCGGGGTCCACTTCGTTCAAATAGAGTGCCTGGCCGGAAACATGCTCGATCTGCGACCGGCTGAACGGCGGCATGGTGGCAAACGAGACCGCGTCGATGCCTGGCAGGCGCATCACCCTCGCGGCCATTTCCTGCGCCGCCTGCCGGGACTGTGCCACCGTGTAGTTGTGCAGGTAGAGCTGCGGATCCACCACCATCGTCCCTGCCACATCGAACGTGACCTGATTGCTGTAACTGTACTGGGCCGCGCGCGTGAAGAAGCCGCTGAGGATCAGCAGCACGCAGCTCACCGATACCTGAACGGCCACCAGGATCTTGCGGGCCCGCGTCGCTCTGGGGCCGCGCTTCACCGCCTGGAACGCCGGAGCCAGGCCGAACGCCACGGTGGAGCCGAGCCCGAGCGCCGCGCAGGCCAGCGCCACCTTCCAGTCTGTGGTGATACGCAGGAACGGAGCGTCGATAATGTGCAGCAGCAGTTGCGCCGCGAGTTTGCCTACCAGCAGGGCCGCTCCTGAAGCCAGCACGGCCAGCAATAAGCTTTCCGTCATCAACTGGCGGATCAGTCGCCACCGCCCGGCGCCAATGGCAAGCCGGATTTCCATTTCCCGCTGGCGGGCCAGGCCTCGTGCCAGCAACATGTTTCCCAGGTTGGCGCAGGCCGACAGAAGTACCAGGAGCGTCATCAGGACGCAGATGCCGATCAGCACCACCACCTGCGGTTTCATGTTCGGCGGCGCATCGGCCGGCTGCACTTGCAGCCATTCGCCCGCTTCGACAGACTTCGGATGCCGGTTCCGCCATTCGGCTGTCAACGCGCGGAAATGCTCTTCGGCGACCCGGAAGGAAACGCCGGCCTTGAGGCGGCCGATCAGAAACACTCGCTGGACGTTGGCGTCCGCCAGCATGCCGGCGTCTCCGGTCAGATAGGGATACTGTCGCACCGGCATCCAGAGCGTCGCGGGCTGCTGCACCAGTCCGCCGAACTGCTGCGGCGCAATGCCCACCACCTGCACTGGCTTGCCGTTCAGCCGGATGTCCTTCTGTACGATTCGAGGATCTCCGCCAAAGCGGCTCTGCCAGTATCCGTAGCCCAGCACGGCTACCGGCCGTGCTCCGGGTTGGTTGTCGCGCTCGTCCAGCATGCGCCCGTACATGGGCATGATCCCCAACTCGCTGAAAAAGTTTCCGCTCACCAGGTTACACCGCAAGGCTTCGGAGTCGTCCGCCTGGAAGACTCCCGGTACGTACGTCTCCGCGATCACCGCGGAGAGGACGGTGTTCTGGCGCTCGTAGAACTCGACGGCCGGGAAGGAAACACCGAACATCGTGCCTGACCTGGTGATCCGGCGGAACTGGCAGAGCGAGTCGACGTCGCGCACGTTGAGCCGGTGGATCAGCGCGTGGAACACCTGAAGCTCGGCCAGATTCACGCCGATGCCCAGCGAGAGCACTGCGATGGCCGTCAGCGCGAATCCCGGCGAGCGTCGCAGGGCACGCGCGCCGTACAGAACGTCCTGGCGGAAATGGTCGAGCCACGTCCAGCCCCATTGGTCCGCGGCCTCTTCCTGGATCCGCAGCGTGCTGCCGAAATTGCGGCGGCGGTCCGCGGGCATCATCTCCCGGTGCGCGGCCATCTCGTCGGCAAGCTGCCGCTCGATCTTGCGGCGATGCATCAGCGCGTGGATGCGGCAGACGAGTTTGCGCATGTCAGGCGGTCCTCAGGATGGTCTGGATGGCGATGGTGGCGCGCTCGTAGTCCTCCATCTCCTTCTTGAGTTGTTTAATGCCGTCGCGCGTCAGCGTGTAGAAGCGGACCTTGCGCCCGGTCTCCGAGACGCCTTCCTCGGCTTTGACCCAGCCTTCCAGCAGCATGCGCTGCAGCGTGGGATAGAGCGAACCCTCTTCGGCTTCCAGCACCGAGTCGGAGAGAGCGCGGATTCGTTGGGCGATAGCGTAGCCGTGGAGGGGGCCGGAGCGGAGCACGCGCAACACCAGCATGGCGAGCGCTCCTGGAGGCATAGGAAGCCTAGGCATGGACTACTTATATATGCAAAGGCCGCCCGTTGTCAACTCCGCTACTGGCCAACCTTTTGTTCGGCGAACACGACCTCCTTACTGCCCCGGAATACGATCGCGGTACTGCTGCCAGTGGGCGACGATGTTTCCGACTACGGTGTTGCCGACTCGCCAGGCTGCTTCCAGCGCCGGCAGGTATCCAGTATATTTGCCGATTTTGTTTTGCGCCAGGCTCTCCGCGGCGCTCCTGCCCGGACGGGGCTGGTCGTAATCGCTGGCGGCGCGCAGCACCAGGACGCGGTTCAGGTCCACGCGCCCGGCATGCGCCAGGTATGTGAGCGATTGCAGCGTGCCGGTATCTTCCATGGCGGTGGTCACGTAGTTGCCCCGGCCGGCGGTGTGGTAGCTGACCCAATCGTTGGCCCACTGGTTGAGCAGCCTGCCATGCCAGAACGTCGAGGCCGCCAGTTGGTCGCCTTTCAAGACGAACGGCGGGCGCCGGGCGTTCGGCTCGGGATACAGCTTGCGCTCCTGCTGCATGGCTTCGCTATCCATCAGCGGCACGTTGCGAGTTAGGGCGAACGCCCAGTTCACCAGCGCCGGGTTCAGGCGATAGACCTGGCCATCGGCGATCGGCCCGAGGGGCTGTTCGTAGGGCACGGAGCGGCGCAAAGGCACGTAGCCGGTCTTCCAGCCGGGCGGAATCTCGCGGGCGTCGATTTCATGGGCCAGGTCGCCATCCACCACCCACTCGGCCCACGCGGCCGATCCGAGCGACGCGTCGGCGGGATCCACGCCGGCAATTCCGGCGACCAGCCAGTAGGCCTGGCGAAGATCGAAGCGTGGGTCGAGTCCCAGGGCCATAATGCTGGCGGCGGCCTTGGTGTTACCGACGCCGGTGACGATGCCGAGCACGCCCTCCCGATTCATCCGCAGGTCATGATAGCCCTGCGGGAAGGGCAGCACGCGGTCAAGCCTGTTTCGCTCCACCCAGAACTGAAACTCGCCGGGCTCATCGCCGGTATCGGCGCCGCGCTCAAACATTGTGACCACCACCACCTTCACGGGAATGGGCTTGACGGGGGAACAGCCGGCGCCCGCCAGAGCGGCGAGCCACAGGCAGGCGAGTGGACGCATTCCGCTATGGTAGCGAAGGCGCGCGGCGCGCGGGAGATTCTCCCGGAGATTCTCCCGGTTGCGAGGGCCGGTCAGGGGGTGATAACGTCGCTCCGAGGACGAGGAATGCCAAGAAAGCCACGCAAGGTGATCAAGGGCGTCGATGTCATTTACCGCCGCCACCAAACCGGAGCGCTGATGGTGCGCGACAAATTCGGGCACCGCGCCGCCGTGATCCTGAAAAACGGAGAGGTGGGAACGATTCAGTTTTATGGAGGCATGCCGTGGTACGGGCGGGTCGTGTTCAATGTCGAACGGCAACAGCGGTTTACGGGAGGGGCGCGATCGCAGGACGTGCTGGCGCAGGCGTTCTCCAACGGAACCAAGGTCGGCGCGGCTTTGTGGAACCAGCTTCCGGCACAACGAAAAAAATCGCGGCGGGCGCCCAACCAGGGTATGGCCGCGGCCATGAACCTGCTGGGATGTCCCGGAAATGGGGCCACAGCCTATGCGAACTGGCTGGGATACACCGACGGCGCGTACGAATGGTGCCACCTGATCGCGCATGCGATGGGTGGGCAGGACAGCCCCGCGAATGTGGTAGCGGGGCGGAACTACAACAATACCGAGCAGCTTGCCATCGAGAATGCCCTGTCGCAGTACCGCGCGGAAGATCTGTTCGAGCTCTGTGTCCAGGCGGCGGTGATCGACAACGGGAACGGCAGGCACCTGGGCAACGTGATCCGTTATTCGCTCCGCAACAGTCACAGCGGTTCGTCCACAGCGGTGTACCTGGACTGCCGGCCGACCCGCCAGCCCAGTGCGATCCACCAGTACACGCTGATCGGCACCCTGTCGCGCTGGATGAATCAGCAGATCAAGCAATATTGCGATGAGTTCAAACCGTCGGCCAAGGACCAGAAGACGGTGAAGAAATATCTCGAGGACAACGATTACCTGGACGAGGGTGATTACTGAGACCGGCTGATCACTCGAGGACCTGGCGGGAGCGCACAAAATAGGCCGCGCCGGCCAGCACCAGCAGAATCGAGATCCACTGCGAGGTGTCCAGGGGGCCGCCCCAGAGGTTTCCCTGCTCATGATACCGGAAGAACTCCACGATGAAGCGGGCCGTGGAGTAGAGAATCAAATACAGGCTGATGATGGCGCCGGGCCGGTGGGCCTTGTGAATGCGCCAGTACAAAATGCCGAAGATCAGGAACTCGGCGAAGGATTCGTACAGTTGCGTCGGGTGCAGCGGCACGTTGAGCGGGACGCCCACCAGATCTTTGGCCGCTGGATTGGTGAACGTGACAGCCCACGGCAGGCTGCTGCGGACGCCCCAGCAGCATCCCGCGGAGAAACAGCCCAGACGGCCGATGCCGTGGCCCAGCGCGATGGCGGGCGCAAACACGTCAGCGGTCTTCCAGAGTGGCAGGCGCGTGCGGCGCATGTACCACCAGGAAACCGCCAGAGCGGCGATGAGGCCGCCATAGAACACGCCGCCGGCCCGCAGCGTAGACAGCGAAAAGATCTCGCCGGCATGCCGTATGTAATAGGGCAGGTCCACCAGGATCATCATCACCTTGGCGCCGGCGATGGCGGCCAGGGCGCAGTAGATGCCCAGGTTGGTGACCGCATCGCTGTTCAGCCCCGCGCGCACGGCCAGCCTTCCGGCCATCCACAGGGCCACCAGGAAGGCGATCGCCACCAGCGCGCCGTAGGTGGGAAAATAAGATAGGTGAAAAATTTCAGGGTACATTTGCCGCCTGCCGTCGAGGCTTCATTTGCGCCAACAGCAGCACAATGCTGCCGATCACTATAGCCGAATCCGCCACATTAAATGTGGGCCACGGATAACTGCCCAGGTATACCTGCAGGAAATCCGTCACTCTGCCGTACACCAGGCGGTCGAACACATTGCCTGCCGCGCCGCCCAGCACCAGCGTGAGGGCCCACATGGAAGGCCGGTCCAGCCGCCGCGGATTCCACAGGATGATGCTCACCGCCACCACCGCGATCGCCGAAACCAGCACCAGCAGCGCCGTGCGCCACTCGAAGGTGGAATCGTTGAAGATGCCGAAGGCCACACCGCGGTTTTCCGAATGGACGATTTCGAAGACGCCGGGAATCACGCGGAACACGTCGGTCTCCGAGACGCGCGATTCGATCAGCCACTTGGTGAGGCGATCCAGCGCGAACACCAGCGTGGCCGCGCTGTACGCCTTGATCCGCAGGTCAGCCATTCAATGTCTCGTCCACCGCGCCGGCGCAGCTTCCGCAAATGGTGGGGAAGCGCGGGTCGGAACCGACGTCGGTGGTGTATTTCCAGCAGCGCTCGCACTTGTTGCCTTCGGCGCGCTCCACCTTGATAGACAGGGCGTCACCCTGGCCGGGCTCCAGATCCACTTGCGAAACAATGAACAGCCCGGGCAGTTCCCCGGCGTGCTGCTGGAGCAGTGGGTACAGGTCCCCGTTGGCCGATAGCCGGACGCGCGCTTCCAGGGGCGCGCCGATCAGCTTTTCGTTACGGGCGGTTTCCAGACTCTTCAGAACATCGCCCCTCACTTCCATGAGACGGTCCCAGTTGGCCAGGCGTTTCCTGGCGGCTTCGGCAATGCCGGCGGACAGCTCTTCCGGTTCGGGGAAGAACGCGGCGTGCACCGTGCCTTCGCGCCCCATGTGGCCCCATACTTCTTCGGCGGTGAAGCTCATCAGCGGCGCCAGCAGGCGCACCAGCGCATCCAGCAGGCGATACAGCGCGGTCTGCGCGCTCCGCCGGGATTTACTGTTGGTGGCGGAAGTGTAGAGGCGGTCCTTCACCACGTCGAAATAGACGGCGCTCAGGTCCACGGTGGCGAACGCGTAGGCGGTGTGGTACACCTTGTGAAATTCGAAGGTGCGGTACCAGGCTCGGCACTTGGCCACCAGGTCTTCGGCGCGCAGCAGGACCCATTGGTCCAGCTCGGGCAGCTCTTCGCCGGGCACCAGGTCGGTAGCCGGATCGAAGCCCGTGAGGTTGCCCAGCAGATAGCGGAAAGTGTTGCGCAGTTTGCGATAGGCGTCGGTGAGCCGCGTCTGAATGGTCTCGCTCAGGCGCACGTCTTCGCTGAAATCCACCGAGGCGGACCACAGCCGCAGGATCTCCGCGCCGTGATGCTTGATCACCTCTTCGGGCTCGATGGAGTTGCCCAGCGATTTGTGCATGGCCTTGCCTTCGCCGTCCAGCACCCAGCCGCTGAGGGCGCACGCGCGATACGGCGACCCGCCCTTCAGTCCCGTGCCCACCAGCAGCGAGCTGTGGAACCAGCCGCGATACTGATCGCCGCCTTCGATATACATATCGGCGGGCCAGGTGAGGCCGAAGCGCTCGTTGAGCACGGCCAGGTGGCTGGAGCCGGAATCGAACCAGACGTCCAGAATGTCGCTTTCCTTGCTGAATTCGGTGCAGCCGCACTTGGCGCAGGCGATGCCGGCGGGCAGCAGTTCCGCCGCCGTGCGTTCGTACCAGATGTCGGCGCTGTGCTCGCGGAACAGTTCCACGATGCCGTCCAGAATCTTGCGATCCGTCAGAGGCTCCCGGCACTTGTCGCAATAGAACACGATGATGGGCACGCCCCACACGCGCTGGCGCGAGATGCACCAGTCCGGGCGCGTGGCGATCATGTTGGAGATGCGCTCTTCGCCCCACGTAGGCTTCCACTGCACACGCTTGATGGCTTCCAGCGCGTCCTGCCGGAAATTATTGCGCTCCATGCCGATGAACCACTGCTCGGTGGCGCGGAAGATCACCGGTTGGTGGCAGCGCCAGCAGTGCGGATAAGAGTGGCCCATCTTTTCCAGGCCCAGCAGCGCGCCGTGCGCCTTCAGGATTTCGACCACGATGGGGTTGGCTTCCCACACGGTCTTGCCGATCAGTTCGTCGGGCAGGTGACCGGCGGCGCCCTCCGCGCGGAAGAAGCGGCCCGCGGCATCCACGGGACAATACACTTCCAGCCCGTACTGCCGGCCGCTGACGTAATCCTCCTGTCCGTGCCCGGGGGCAGTGTGGACTGCGCCGGTGCCCTGTTCCAACGTCACGTGGTCGGCCAGAATGCCGAGCGAATCGCGCTCCAGGAAGGGATGCCGGAAGACCGAGCCTTCCACCGCGGCCCCCTGGAATGTAGCCACCACCCGCGGATCGCTCCAGCCGCATTTTTCGGCGGTCACTTTCAGCAGATCTTCCGCCACAATGTAGACGTCGCCCGCCACATCCACCGCGGCGTAGACGTACTTCGGGTTATAAGCGATGGCCAGGTTGGCCGGCATGGTCCACGGGGTGGTGGTCCAGATGAGACCGTAGACTTTGCGGTCTGCCAGGCCGGCATGGATGCGCGCGGGATCGCCGGTGAGCGCGAAACGAACCCAGATGGACGGGCTGGTGTGGTCCTTGTATTCCACTTCCGCTTCCGCCAGGGCCGTGCGGTCCCGGATACACCAGTGCACCGGTTTGAGGCCCTTATATACGTAACCGCGGTCGAGGAACTCGACGAATGCGCCGGCGATCACCGATTGGTATTGCGCGCTCATCGTGAGGTAGGGGTCGTCCCACTGGCCGAAGACGCCCAGGCGCTTGAAATCCGTGCGTTGCAGGTCAATAAATTTCTCGGCGTACTTGCGGCAGGCGCGGCGGATTTCGGCTACGGACATCTGCGCTTTCTTCGCGCCCAGGTCGTTATCGACTTTGATCTCGATGGGCAGACCGTGACAGTCCCAGCCGGGCACGTAGGGGGAATCGAAGCCCTCCATGGTCTTCGACTTGACGATGAAGTCCTTGAGGATTTTATTGAAAGCGGTGCCGAGGTGAATGCGGCCGTTGGCGTAGGGCGGCCCGTCGTGCAGGATGTAGGTGGGACGGCCGGCGCGCGACGCACGAATGGCGGCGTACACGTTCTCCTTCTCCCACCGGGCGAGCATTTTGGGCTCGGACGTCGGCAGGTTGGCCTTCATGGAGAAAGCGGTTTTCGGCAGATTGATCGTCTGCTTCAAATCTACGTTGAGCGGATCCATTTTCGGGGTTAATACCATGGTAGCAGGGGCGGCAAGCCGCGACGCGGAAGGCGGGCGGCCGCAGTCAATTCCCGGTGGAAGTGTTCTCGATGCGCCGGGTGGTGTGATCCAGTTCGGGCAATATCGGTCCTTAGTCATTAGCCGACTCCGGGGACTAATCCTGGGACTCGCCCGTAACGCCGTGGTCCGGCCAGTCTCACCATAGGGGACTACGCGTCAAGATGGATGGGTTAACACTACGTCAGGGACGATCTACTTCCGAATAGCCGGTGCGGAGGGGATTGATCGCCAACGCTTGCCGACATTCCCCAACGAGAGTCCGGCGTGCGGTGTACAATCGCTAGAGCGATCCACCCTTTAAGTAAGAAACTGTGCGGGAAGGGAAAGCCAGTGAGGAGTTGTCCGTCATGCGCGACCGACGTACCCTCGGACCATGAGTTCTGCGGGAAATGCGGCACACCCGTGAACGGCGAAGGCAGTCCGGCCACCAAGACCATCCACCAGCCGCACAGTTCCAGTCACCCGTCCTCTAGCAACATAGACGAGGGCCGCTTTCCGCCGGGAACCGTGCTGGCGCAACGCTTCCGGATAGTGAGTTTGTTGGGCCGGGGTGGCATGGGCGAGGTCTACCGCGCCAACGATCTGCTGCTTGGCCAGGCTGTGGCCCTCAAGTTCCTTCCTTCCCAGTGGACGTCGAATGAACCCACGCTCTCTCGTTTCCGCAACGAAGTGCGTATCGCGCGGCAGATCTCGCATCCCAATGTCTGCCGTGTGTACGATATCGGCGAAGCCGGCGGATCAACTTATCTATCCATGGAATACGTCGACGGCGAGGATCTGGCCTCGCTGTTGAGGCGCATCGGGCGACTGCCACAGGACAAGGCGCTGGAAATCGCTCGCCAACTCTGCGCCGGACTGGCCGCCGCGCACGATAAAGGCGTGATGCACCGCGATCTGAAACCGGCGAATATCATGCTCGACGGGCAGGGCCAGTTGCGCATCACCGACTTCGGCCTGGCGGGGGTGGCCGGGGAAATCAAGGACCTCCGCAGCGGAACGCCCGCGTACATGGCGCCGGAACAGCGCTCCGGCCGGGAGGTAACGGCTCGCAGCGACCTCTATGCGCTGGGCATGGTATTGCACGAGGTCTTTACCGGCAGAAGCTTTTCGGCGGATTCCAGCCACCCGGACTTGGCGCCCGAGGTGGACCGCGTGATCCGCCGCTGCCTGGCCGAGGATCCGGCGAAGCGGCCAGCCTCCGCGCTCGCCGTATCCGCCGCGTTGCCGGGGGGCGACCCGCTGGCCGCGGCGCTGGCCGCCGGGGAGACACCGTCGCCCGAGATGGTGGCGGCAGCGGGGGACTCGGATAGCGTCTCAGTCAGGACCATCGGCATTTGCGCGGCGTTGATCGTCGCCGGACTCGTTGCGGTGGTGACGCTGGCCGGCAAGACCAGTCTGCTTACGAAGACGCCGTTCCGGAAGTCGCCGGCGGTTCTGGAACAGAGGGCGCAGGACGTCATCCAGAGTCTCGGGTACACCGATCCGCCCGCCGATCGGGTCTACGGGTTTCGTTACGACACAGATTACCAGCGCTACGCGCAGAAGGAGGCGAAACCCGCCACCTATCGGGCGCAACTGGCGAAAGGGCAGCCGCCCCTGATCTATTTCTGGTATCGCCAGAGCCCGCAATATCTGGAGGCGGCCCTGGAAGACAACACCATCGACATCATAGTTTCCGTGGCTACCCCCACCAATCCGCCGCCGAACCACGTTGGGATGATCGGTTTGAATCTGGATGCGCAAGGCCGCCTGATCCAGTTCAGCGCCGTTCCTCCGCAGGTGGAAGAAACGCCGGTTTCGCAGCGTCCGGCGGATTGGACTCCATTGTTGACCGCCGCCGGCCTGGAGATGACCCGCTTCGCGCCGGCCGAGCCTCAGTGGATACCCTTGGTGAGCTTCGACTCCCGGGCGGCGTGGACCGGCTCGTACGCTCACGCGCCGGACGTGCCGCTGCGAATCGAGGCTGCGTCCTGGCGCGGAAGGCCGGTGTATTTCCAGGTGATCGGTCCGTGGTCGAAACCGGAAAGGATGCAGCCCCCGCGGTGGACGGCTGGGGATAGCTTCGGTACCGCGTTTTTCATCTTCACACTCTCCCTCTCCGCGTTCCTGGCGTGGCGCAATATCCGCCTCGGACGAGGGGACACTCGCGGCGCGTTCCGCCTGGCCGCCTTCGTTTTGAATTGCCAAATGCTGGTGTGGCTGTGCTCGGCGAGCCACGTTCCCACGAATCACGAATTCATAAGCTTCGCCGAAGCCTTCGCCGTGGCCTTCGCCTCTGCGGGTAGAGCCTGGATGTTCTACGTCGCGTTGGAGCCGTATGTAAGGCGCCGCTTGCCACAGATCATGATTACCTGGAGCCGCCTACTCGGCGGTGGAGTTCGCGATTCCCTGGTGGGAGGACATCTGCTGATCGGCGCTGCCTTCGGGGTTGGATTCGCAGCCCTGGGCTTAGGCTTGATTCCTCTCGTTCAGCAGCTATCGGGAAGCCCCTCGCCAGGGCCGCCGAATTTAGCCTCCATTCTGGACGCCCGGCATATGACTCTTGCGCTCATTGCGGCAGCGCTGGCAGCGGCTTTTAGTTCGTTGCTTTTCCTGTTGTTTTTGTTCTTGCTCCGCGCGATGTTGCGCCGGCTGTGGCTGGCAGCGGCGGCTTTGATCCTCATCATAATTACAGTCTTTTTTCCAACGAGTCTTTTCGACTTGTGTGCGGCTGCGATATTCGCTGTCGCTATAGGCTTCATCCTGATCCGCTTCGGAGTAATGGCTCTGATGGCGGCGATTTTCGTTTGGGCGATCCTGCTTTTCTTTCCGCTCACCACGGATCTCACCACCTGGTACGCGAGCAGCTCTCTTTTCGCGATCGCCAGCGTACTCGCGCTGACTGCGTACGCCGGATACACCGCCCTCGCCGGGCGGCCTATCTTCCAGGCAGGGTTCCTCGACAGCGATTGACCCCGCAGCCCGTAACCGCTCTAGCCAACTGCAGACAGAACAGTCCTTTTCCCAAGCAATCTTGGCCCAGGGTCAAACCGGAGTTCCGGACGCCATAATCCTCCTTTGTTGCCCAGCGTTTAGCAGCGTGCTTGGAAGAGTCGGACGCCACTTGGCTAGAAAAACGCCCCAGCCGTTGACGTGGCTTGTGCGTTAATGCCCGAGCAGCGGCGCCAGTCTTGCTCGCACCTCGTCCATCACTTCATTCGTGCAGTGTCCGAGCCGTTCGGCATCGCGCGCTTCCAGTCGATGCTTTTCAGGTGGTCGGCCAGGATCACCCCGGTTGCGCCCCGACCGGCAGGGACGGCCACTTCGAACGGGTATCCCTTGGCCTGGTTCGTGATGGGGCAGGCCAGCGCCAGGCCGACCTCTCGTTATATGCTTTCGGGCTGAGCACCAGCGCCGGGCGCCGTCCCGCCAGCTCGCGTCCTGCTTGAGGGTCGAAGGTCAGCCAGACGAAATCGCCGGCTTCCGGCACGAAGGCTTTCACCAGGATTCCTCACCTTGCGGCGGTCCCCAGTTTGTTTCCCGGTGACGGTTCCTGGGCGTGATCCGAGCGACGAGATCTGATAGCTCGTACTTTCGCCGGGTCGGGCGCAAGACGATGCCGCCGTCTCGATTGAGGGTCACCGACACACAATCTCCTTCACCGAGGCTTGCCTGCCTGGCGATAGCAAGCGGGATCCGCACGGCGAGGCTGTTCCCCCATTTCGAAATCGTAGATTCATTACGCATACGTATCTACTTTGAGTATACGCTGGTGCTGATTGAAGATTTCGACGATCGCGGCAAGGTCGAAAGGGTAACGATCATCCGCAGTACCCGCGAGCGAATCCTGGCGGTCATGGCCAACAGCCGGCAACTGGCACTCAAAGTTGCGGATAGCATCCCATAAGGGCGCGCCTTCGTGTCACAGGGGAACATCGCGTCCCAAAACCGGACACGTGCCGGCGTTCCCCTGAGTGCTGCGACACCCGATTACGAGTATCCATCGCAGGCAACAAACGTGCAGTTGCGACGTCAATTATAGTGATGTGTGTGATGGATACTCCCGTTGTTCCGGCCCAGCCGAAGCCGTTTCGAGTGCTGGTTTGTGACGATCAGCCTGACGTGCTGGAAGCCATGCGGCTGTTGTTGAAGGGGCAGGGCTTCCAGTCCGTTACCGTGGATTCCCCACGAGCGCTGCTGCAAGCCACGCGCACGGAATCCTTCGATCTCATCCTGGCCGACTTAAACTACACCCGTGACACCACCAGCGGTGCCGAGGGTTTGGACCTGCTGGCCAGCCTCGATGCTCAGGGGAATGCCACGCCCGTGGTGGTGATGACAGCGTGGGGCAGCGTGGATCTGGCAGTGGAGGCGATGCGGCGCGGCGCGTGCGATTTTATACAGAAACCGTGGGACAATGCGCGCGTGATTTCGGTGATCCGCAAGCAGGCGGACACCGAGCGCAAGCGGAAAAGCGAGATGGAGATCGCTGCCAACGTCCAACAGAAGCTCTTTCCGAAGACGCAGCGGAGTTTCCAATCGATCGATTACGCCGGCGAGTGCCATGCCGCGCGCGAGGTGGGCGGCGATTATTACGACTTCCTGGAAATTGACGAGCACACCATGGGCTTCGCGCTCGGTGACGTCAGCGGCAAGGGTGTGCCGGCCGCGCTGCTGATGGCCAATCTGCAGGCCTGCTTCCGCAGCCAGAGCCCCGGGTCGCTGCTGCATCCGGCGATCGTCTTGAAAACGGTGAACCGCCACTTTTACGATTCCACCGCGGCGGAGCGCTTCGCCACCCTGTTCTTCGCCACCTATGACGACCGCACGCGCGCCCTCCGCTACGTGAATTGCGGGCACCTCGCGCCGCTCCTGCTGCGCATGTCCGGCCAACTGGAGCGGTTGGGGCCCACGGCTACCATGCTGGGCGCATTTCGCGAATGGGGATGCAGCGAAGGGTCGGCGGACCTGCTGCCCGGCGACACCCTGTTGATGTACTCCGACGGCGTGACCGAGGCGGGCATTGAAGGCGGCCATGAATACGGCGAAGAGCGCCTGATCGCCAAGATGCGGGAACATCAGTGGGAGCCGGCCGGGCGGATGGTAAAGGCCATTCAGGAAGACGTCGCGCAGTTCAGCCCGGGTGCGCGCGGCGACGATGTGACCGTGGTGGCGGTGCGTGGCATTTAGAGTCTTGTGCGCGTTCGGGTGGCTTGCCTCGCTTGCCGCCGCGCAGGTGCTCACCTCGCAGTATGACAATGCGCGCACCGGCTCCACAATCCACGAAACCACCCTGACTCCCGCCAATGTGAATGCGCGCCAGTTCGGGAAAACCCTCTCGTTCCCGGTCGATGGAGACGTGTACGCGCAGCCTTTGTTCGTCCCGCAGGTGCCGGTGCCCGGCAAAGGCACGCACGACGCGATCTTCATCGCCACCGAACACAACAGCGTGTACGCCTTCGATGCTGCGGCGCAGCCCGCGGACCCGCTCTGGCACGTGAATTTTCCTGGCGGAGCCGTGCCGGCCGCTTACACCGGATGCCGCTTCATCGCGCCCGAAATCGGCATCACTCCGACGCCGGCGATCGATATCGCAACCGGCACGATTTACGTTTTGGCGCGCACCAGGGAGAGCGGCCGGTTCGTGCAGAGGCTGCATGCCATGGCGATTACCACGGGCGTCGAGAAGTTTGGCGGGCCAGTGGAGATTCCGGCATCCGGCGGCTTTGACCCGCTTCGCGAATTGCCGCGCGCCGGCCTCCTGCTGGTCAACGGGAGCGTGGTGATTACCTGGGGCTCTTCCTGCGATGCGGGTCCGTACCACGGCTGGGCGATGGCGTACGATGCGCAGACGCTGGCGCGCAAGGCGGTGCTCAACACCTCGCCTCAGGCCGGGGAGAGCGGGATCTGGCAGGGCGACATGGCTCCGGCGGCCGACGAGGACGGCAACATCTACGTTGCCACCGGCAACGGCCGCTTCACCGCCGCGCAGGGCGGACGCGATTACGGCGACAGCCTGTTGAAGTTGGATGCCGCCTTACAGGTGCGCGACTTCTTCACGCCATTCAACGAGCATGAACTGAATGCCGATGACGAAGACCTGGGATCGGGCGGGCCGCTGGTACTGCCCAAACAGCCCGGCCCTCATTCGCACCTCGTGCTGATTGACGGCAAGGATGGCGCCATGTACGTGATCGACCGTGACCGTATGGGCGGATATCACGCGGGCGACGATTCGCACGCCGTGCAGCGCATTCGCTTTCGCGGCGGCATCTATTCCGCTCCGGCGTATTGGAACGGGCACGTGTTCTATCTGGCCACGGGCGATTATCTTACCGATTTTCCGCTCGCCGGAGGACAACTGGGCAAGCCCAGATTGGGCGCGAAACGGTTTGGAAATCCCGGCGCCACTCCGGCCATTTCCTCCAACGGCACGCGCAACGGAATCGTCTGGCTGATCGAGACAAAGGCATGGAACGGCGCCGACCGGCCCGCCGTGCTGCACGCATACGATGCGGCGGATGTGGAACGGGAGATCTACAACAGCGAGATCGACAGCGCCCGCGACCGCCCGGGCAAGACGCTCCGGTTCACCGTCCCCACCGTGGCTCGCGGCCGGGTATATGTGGAGGCCAAGGGCGAAGTGGACGTCTACGGGCTGCTGCCCGTGGTGCAGTAGGGCATCTTCTCATCGATACAGGGCCCGGCAACAGCCTACGGCACAATGACCGCGGCGCCATCGATCCGATCGTTCCTGATCGCCAGCAAGGCATCGTTCGCCCGGTCCAGCGGGAACGCCGTCGCCTTGGGCCGGAGGCCGATTTCGCTTGCGGTCTTCAGAAAATCGCGCGCATCGGCGCGGGTCATGTTGGCCACGCTGCGAATCTGGCGTTCGCCCCAGAGCAGGCTGTCGTAGTCGAATTCCGGAATGCGATCCAGGTGAATCGCGTTGATGGCGACAACGCCGCCCTTGCGCAGGCTGGACAGCGCGGCGATCACCACGTTGCCGCTGGGTGCGAAGGTCACGGCGCGGTCCAGAGCTACCGGCGGCTTTTCGGTTTCGCTGCCCACCCACTCCGCGCCCAGCGAGGCTGCCAGCTTCCGGTGCGATTCGCCGCGCGTCGATACATATACCCGACATCCCCAGGCGTGCAGCACCGAAATAGCGAGGTGCGCCGACGCGCCGAAGCCGAACAACCCGACGTTGTCGCCTCGTTCCACTCCGGCGACGCGCAGGCTGCGGAATCCGATAATGCCGGCGCACAGCAACGGCGCCGCGTGCAGGTCGTCGAGATCCTTGGGAAGCGGGAAGACAAAATCCGCCCTGGCTGTGGCGAACTCGGCGTAACCGCCATCGCGGGAGTAGCCGGTGAAGGTGGGCGAATCGCACAGATTTTCCAGGCCGCGGCGGCAATACGGGCAGGTCCCGTCCACGCCGCCCATCCACGAAACGCCCACGCGGGTTCCGGACGGAAGCTCGGCGGTCGCGCCGTCCACGATCTCGCCGACAATCTGGTGTCCGGGAACCAGCGGCATAAGCTGCGGCGGTAGTTCGCCATCGACGATGTGCAGATCGGTGCGGCATACCCCGCAGGCTCGCACGCGTAACAGCACTTCCCCTTCCCGGGCGGCCGGTTTAGGCATTTCGCCGATTCCCAGCGGGTGCCGTGGTGCGCTCAAAATGGCGGCTTTCATCGGTTTCATTCAAATTCTATTAGAATGTGGCAGATGCTGCTAGACAATGGAGTTGCCATCGTGACAGGTGCCGGGACAGGCATCGGACAGGAGATTGCGCGACTGTTTGCCGCGCATGGAGCGCGAGTCGTACTTCTCGACCGGAACGCGGAAGCGAACCGGGCGACGGCGCAGGAACTGGATCCATCGGGCCGGCGAGCCGTCGCGCTTCCCGTAGACGTGCGTGACCGCGCGGCCATAGACGCGGCCGTGGAGCGGACTATCCGGGAATGGGGTAGGATTGACGTGCTCATTAACAATGCCGGCATCTACCCGCGGCAGGAGTTCCTTTCCATGACCGAAGCGCAGTGGGACGAAATGCAGGACGTCAATCTGAAAAGCATGTTCCATTCGCAACAGGCCGTGCTGCCGCATATGATCGGCTGCGGCCACGGCAAGATCGTCAATATTTCTTCCGTGACCTTCCACCTTGGCGTGCCGAATCTCACGCATTACGTGGCCTCCAAGGGCGGTGTCATCGGACTCACGCGATCGCTGGCCCGCGAGTTCGGCAAGAACAATATCCATATCAACTGCATCACTCCCGGCGCCGTCCTGGTGGAAGCGGAGAAGGCCGTCGTTTCGGACGAACAGGTGCAGGCGTTCGTGGCGCAACAGAGCCTGCAGCGGCGTATTCTGCCGATCGATATCGCCCGTACGGCGCTCTTCCTTGCCTGCGAACTGAGCGACGGTCTCACCGGCCAGACTCTCAACGTCGATGGCGGGTGGGTGATGCACTAACCGGTCTGCCGGCTTACAGAGTGCTCATGCCGCCGTCGATCACCAGTTCGCTGCCGATTGTGAATGCCGATTCGTCGGACGCGAAGAAGACCACCGCCTTGGCGATTTCGACGGGTCTTCCAAAGCGCCCGGCGGGAATCTGGCCTTGAATGGAAGCGGCGACGGTTTTGAGTTCCGTTTCCGGCAGGCCCAGTTTGCCGTACAGGGGCGTATCGATAGGGCCCGGGCTGATTGCATTGACGCGGATGCGGCGCCCGGCCAGTTCGCCCGATACGGTGCGCGCCAGCGAAAGCAGCGCGGCCTTGGAAGCGCCGTAAATGCTGGTGTTCGCCATGCCGATGTGCGCGTTGATGGATGCATTCAGCACGATCGAAGCAGGACTGGCGAAGACCGGCAGTAACGCCTGGATCAAAAAGAACGGACCCTTGAAATTGATTCCCATGGAGCGGTCGAACGCCGCTTCGTCCCACTTTTCGATGGGCCGCATGTCCGTGATTCCGGCGTTGACGAACAGGATGTCGAGCTGGCCAAATGCCTCCTCTATGGCGTTGGCCAGGCTCTTTTGGGCTGCGATATCCGCGGCATCGGAAGCGATGATCAAAGCGTCGTTGCCCAGTTCGTGTCGCACGGCGTGCAGCGTTGCGTGGTTGGTGCCGGTGATGGCGACGCGCGCGCCCTCATTCAGAAATTGCCGGGCGGTTTCGAGTCCGATGCCGGTGGTTCCGCCCGTAATGAGGGCGCGTTTGTTTTTCAGTCTGTCCACAATGCTCTCCTGAATCAATTTTCGCTTGCGACCGCGACTACAATTTTTGCCGGAGTAAACCTCAGCCGCGCTCGACGGCGGAACCAAAGGTAGTCGCGCAGGCGCGCGGTTCGCCCGATTTGGTGTGCAGCGTGGGCGGGCCAGCGAGATTTCCGGCCTGCTGGTTACGGCCATGGTGGGCGGTGCGTTTCTGGTGACAGGCCGCGAGCCGCGCGTGGCCGCGACAGCAGCCTGAGCGGAGGAAGGGCGCATCGAAGCAGTGCCGAAGCTCCCATTTGCAGCAGGAAGCTGTGACGCTGACATCGTCAGCTATCGCGGAGGCATTGGCCAGGCGGCGGCGACGCGAGCGGGCGCAGGCTGCCGCGATTTCTTATGTTTGGCGGCCTCTTCCCGCGCCGCCAGGTTGTACGCATATTCGGACATGTGCGCCTCAGTGTACAGGAAGGATCGTTGCTCCTCCCCTTCGCTGTGCTGATCCAACACTCCCCTGCACAACAGCGGCAGTTCCTGAAGGCGAATGCCATATTTCCTGGCCAGCCCGATGTCGATCTTGACGGTAAATGACGCGCGCACCGAGTTTGCCATTAAACCCTCAAATTCGAAAACGCGGAATTCCATGGCCTGACTGAAGCCCTTGAGAATGAAGTGCGTCTTTGGATTCTCCATCAAGATCTCCTGCTTTCGCCCCGTGCCGTCGCTATCCCTGTCCAGGCGGCCGTTCTGTTCCCTGGCATATCTCGAAGCGGCAGAGCGTGCGCGCTCGATTGGGCCGAGGATGATTCAATGCGCATCGACGCATACCGCACTCCATGCGGCCGCTGGAAAAACAGAAAGATTATCCGGTAAATGCGGGAAGAACCGCGCGGCAGGACCGATGAGCGCCAGGACAGGCAACCAGACGATCCGGATATACTCAGTTCCGGTTGGCTTCGCGTCGATTTCGAACACGGCAAACCTCCTGCGTCGTCGGGTTAGCCTAAGAGGAAGGACCGGATCGCCAGTCTTAGTTCAGAGGATCCGCGCCTGAACAGAATTGCCCAGCACATTAACCAGTATTGGTTAATTAGCGCCGTCTGTCAAGCAAATCCGTGAGATAATATTGCGACCTATTCACCACTGAAGGTTAAGAAACTGCTGGCATGGCATGGTTTCTGGCGAGTAACTCGATCTTAACCGGTGGTTGGCTTCCTTCAACATCCGCCCCGGGATCGCTGGGCGGACTGGGGCCCAACGATTATTCGAGGTATTTGATTGCGGCGTACAGGCCGCCGAACAGGATGATCGAAACCATCATCACGGCGGCATAAAAGATACGGCGTTCCCGCGGTGTCGATGTGGCCTGATCGTCGTGTTTCATTTCCTCATCCAAGCTGTTGAACATATAGCCTCCAATCGGCAAGCGCCGAATTCTTACTGAAGGGGATTACTCATTCACTACCGCTTAGGCACTTCACAGGCCGTTTCGACCCGTTGGAATTGGCCCGGCGCTGAAGCCATGCCGCTCGCTCTTTGGCCCAGGCCTTCGCTGTGCCGCAAGGCGTACAATGTGCTCCTTGCGTTGTCCCAAATGGGACGAAAAGGGCATGGCGCGCGCGGCACTACCAGACGATGTTGCGGTTATGAACTTGCACTGCGAGTGGGAATCAAGTTTCAATCTCGAAGGAGCGTGCACAGTGACCAGGAACAGCAAGGTAGTGGCCCTATCGGTGATCCTCGTTTTGACCGCGGTGCTCACCGCAGGGTGCGGTAAAGGGCCGCCCACCGTGGAGCCGGCAAGCTTGAAGAGTTTTGCCGCACTGCCGGCGGCGCCCGCCGTCCTCGCGGACAATCCCATGGCGGCCAAGATCGAGTTGGGGCGAATGCTCTACTATGATGCCCGCCTGTCGAAGGGTCAAACGGTCTCATGCAACAGTTGTCACCGGTTGTCTGAGTACGGAGTGGATGGACAACCCACTTCCGAAGGCCACGCCGGACAGCGGGGCACTCGCAATTCGCCCACCGTGTATAACGCCGCGCTGCAGTTCGTCCAGTTTTGGGACGGGCGCGCACCCGACGTGGAAAAGCAGGCCGGAGGACCCATGTTGAATCCCGTCGAAATGGCAATGCCGTCGGAAATGGCGGTCGTGGCCGTCCTAAAATCCATGCCGGGCTATCTCGCGGCGTTCCGCAAGGCATTTCCCGGAGATAAAGACCCTGTTACTTTCGCTCATGCCGTGGAAGCAATCGGCGGATTTGAACGCGGCCTCATCACGCCTTCGCGATGGGACAGATTCTTACAGGGCGACCAGGCGGCGCTCACGGCAGAAGAAAAGTCCGGCTTCAACCATTTTCTTGCCGCGGGATGCGACACATGTCATTCCGGCGTGCTCCTGGGCGGAAATGCTTTCCAGAAACTCGGTGTGGCGAAGGATTACTCCGACACAACCGACACGGGACGCTACCAGGTGACCCGGAACGAGAGCGACCGGATGTTTTTCAAGGTTCCAACGCTCCGGAACGTGGCGATGACCGGGCCGTACTTCCACAACGGCAAAATCGCTACGCTGGCGGACGCGGTGGATCAAATGGCGGAATTCCAGACAGGCCGGCAACTGGCAGCCGCCGACCGCGACGCGATTGTGACGTTTCTGAAGTGCCTCACGGGCGACCTCGATGGTAACTACGTCCGGCAACCGGATCTGCCTAAGTCGACATCCAGAACACCCCGCGCCACAGCCGCCGCCGGTTCGGGCGAAGCCCGGAGTGGAATTCCGGGCGCCTAAGTAGTTGCCGGGAGGTCATGCAAATGTCGATGCGCGGCTGACGTTCTGAGTCCGGCCGCTGGCGTGGAACGGTGCGCAATCAAACTACGCTCCATTCCACGCCGTGGCGCAGCGGGCCGGGCTTGAACTTAAGAGCCTTGCTGAAAGGCAACCCGGAGTGTAGTTCCGCCAATGCGAATCTCGGTGATCTGCTGGGTGCCATTGACTTCCCTGGTATGAACTTCGGTCTTCGAGTACTTCTTATCGCCACTTTCCACCTTGGCCGCGACCTCAATCCCGTCATCGGTTCCGGAGCGAGTAAGACGAACCCGCGGTTCCGTGCCATCGCGGTGAACCAATATCCGGTATTGGCCCGCCTGTAGTTCCGCCGTGCCAATCTTCGCGGCCGAAAGCTCAACCCGATAACTCTTAGGCTCGTCGCCAAACGCCGTTGCGGCCAACAGCCCGAACACGGCAAGCGTGAGTACACACGTCAATTTCATCTTCAACAACCTTCCTTTTGTTAAGGACCTGCATGTCTGTTGCCACCGCGACTCCTTCTCGCCTGTCGCGGGAGGGTGACTTGCCCGCCTCGCGGTTGCGGAATGCCCTCCCTAAAATAAACATGAACGGGTAGGCTGCTCCGCCGGTCTTAGCTGGTGAGCGCAAGGTTACAAATGCCCGGGATCTCCGAACAGATCGCGCTTCAGGAGCCACGCCTGGCACGAGAGGTAAGCGCAGCGGAGCAGGCCGAGGTCTTTAATGACCTGGTCAGGCGGCAGGCCCGATTTGTTTTTCGTGTCGCTCATGCAGTCCTTCACGACGTTCACGACGCCGACGATGCGGTACAGGAAACCTTCCTGAAGCTGTACCGGTCGCGCGGATGGGATCGGATCAGGGATGAGAAGGCATACCTCGCCCGGGTGGCGTGGCGGATTGCGGTGGACCTGAGGGCGCGAAAGCCGAAAAGCGCCCCAGTGGTCGAGGCAGCATGGCCTGGCCGGAATCCCGAACAGGACGCCATCGCATCGGATCGCGACTCGGTGATCCACCGCCTCATCGATGCTTTGCCGGAAGAATTGCGGCAGCCGTTGGTGCTCTCCGGGCTGCAAGAGCTTAGCTCGACCGAAAGCGCCAGGATCATCGGGATCTCGGAGAATGCCGTGCGCTCCCGGGTGATGCGCGCGCGGCAGATCCTCAAGCAGAAGCTCGATGCGCTAGGAGCAGGTAAGTATGACGAATAACGACCCGCGCAACCATTTCGACGAGTGGATCGACCATGCGCTCTCGGCTTACTCGGCGGCCGAGCCCGTGCACGGCCTCGATGAGCGGGTGTTGCGAAGGATCGATGGCGATCATGGCTGGCGGACGAAGCCCTGGCGGGGCTGGCTGCGAATCGCGGTCCCAGTTGCGGCAGTCTTGGTGATTGGGTTCGTGGGTGCGGATGTATGGCAGAAGCCCATGCCCCAGCCACCGAATACCGTGCAGATCCTGGAAACAGGTCACGCAGCCCCTCCGTCTTCGTCTGCACCGCGCCGGCGGGAGCAGGTCGCTCCGCGGCCGCGCGTCGCGGCGATTGTCCCAGTCGCCAGACGTCTTTCGACGCACGCGGAGACGCTCGCGAAAAAACAGGTCTTCCCGACTCCCACTCCCATGACCAAAGAAGAAGAGATTCTGGCCTCGTGGGCGATCGCCAGTCCAATGGAAGTAAGCCAGGCATTCGTGGCGCTGCGCGAGCGCAGCGAGCAACCAGTGGTGATTCAGCCAATTCGAATTCAGCCGTTGACGATCGACGGCCCCAAGTGAGGAATAATGATGTTGACGAGAAGTGTATGGAAGGCAGCGATCCTGGCGATCGCGGGAGCGGCCGGTATGGCGCTGGCTCAAACGCCGGCGGCTGCCCCCTCGAAGTTCTACAGACTGGAGTTCGTATTCAAGGAGCTCGAGTCCGGGAAAGTTCTCAACTCGCGGTCTTATATGGTGATTGTGCGGGAAACGGATCAGGGTACGATCCGTGCGGGCGGGCGCGTCGCGGTCGTCACCGGTGGCGGCAGCTCCGGCTCTGCCAACCCACTGGTCAACACCCAGTACTCGTATATGGATTTGGGCGTAAACATCGACTCCAAGGCAGTGACCGAGCTTCCGGGAGGCCAGATGTCGCTGTCGGTCACCGCAAATATCAGTAGTATTCCCACGGAAACCGCAGGCACTCCACCGGGTCCCGCTCCCACGATTCGTCAGACGCAGTGGAGCTCGTCGGTCGTCGTGCCGCTGAAGAAACCGACGCTGCTATTCTCTTCGGACGATTTGTCGTCAAAACGTCAGGTACAACTGGAACTCACCGCGTCGCCAATCCAATAAGCGACACCGGGCGCCGCTCCGCGCGGAAGGATTTGGACGATCTTTCCGAAGCCATCACGCTACTCGAATTCGGATGGCGAATAGCGGCGGTAACCTACCAAAACAGCTAGCGCATGTTTGCCCAGACAGCAGCACTTCGAAACGAGGGCATCTCATACGGAACGGCAGGTGCATTTCTCCGACCGCGGCCGGATAGTTGGTGGGATTGTAGGTGTGGGCGGTTCTTGTGCGGCAATTCCCTGTCCCATTTGGGACACAAAGCTGCCGTCCTTCGGCGCGCGCCAGAATTGACCATACCTTGCTTTCCAAGAGTGACCCAGGCGGTCTGTAGCTGAGGCCGCTGCCAGACCGGCAGAACGATGGTGTCCCCCGCGAGAGATTTCCGAGCGCGGTATCAGTTA